>PLEX01000140.1:982-30865 GCA_003136575.1 Bryobacterales bacterium
TCGACACGCAAGCACTGGCGCGGGCCTCCGTCGCCACACAGCGGAACGGGTAACCCAGCTCCTTTGAAGGCCGGGGATTGATGCGGAACTACCCATACATCGCCCAAGGCTTGCGGCTAGCGGGATTTGCCGGGGGTTGGTTATGAACGTGGCGATCGGCAACAGCGGCAGCAGTCCATCGGGAAACGCGCAATGTACGGCGGCTTCGTCCGCCAAGTCAGCTTCCCGGGCAGTTGGAACAGCTTCCGTATCAAGGTAAATAAACAAAAGATGAACCAAACTCCAGATCAACTCCATACCGACCTGATGAAGGACACGGTGGCCTTTCCGGTTCTCTCTGCGGCCGAGTTGGAGGAATGTGCGGAGTTCGGCACACGCTGCTCGTTCGCAGCAGGCGAAGACCTCTTCCGGGCGGGTGCCGAGCCGTTTGACTGCTACGTGATCCTCTCTGGCGAAGTTTGCATTATTGACGTCTCGACGGATGAGCCAACTTATTTGCTTCGCCTCCGGGGTGGGGAATTCACGGGTGACATTGATTTGTTCACCGGGCGCCGCGCCGCCGCCTCCTGCGAGGCTGTCTCCCAGGTGGAAGCTATCCGCNNATCTCGCCCGATAAAGTCCGTGAGATGTTGGTGCGCCAACCGACATTGGGCGCGCGTATCTGGCAAGCCTTTCAGCGCCGTCGCGAGTTGCTGATGGCGACGGATTTCCAGGGGCTGCGTGTGTACGGGGCTGAGGACGACAAGCAGACGCTGGAAACCGTCGAATTCCTCTTNNCTGGATGAACATCGCGGAGAAAGAAAACGCCACGCGGGTACGGGAAATCGCCGGCGATGACCTCCTCTATCCGATGATCACCTGCGGAAAGAAGCTGCTGTTTCGGTCTCCCGGCTTGACGCAACTGGCGGAAAGCATCGGCGTACGTCGCCATCTCCCTGAGAAGACATGTGATGTCATCGTCGTCGGGTCCGGACCGTCGGGATTAGGCGCGGCCATATGCGCGTCCTCCGAAGGTCTCTCGACGCTGGTGCTCGACGGACTCGGGCCTGGCGGACAGGCCGGTTCCAGCTCNNGCGCAACTCTCCTATTTGCAGGCGCTCAAGTTCGGCGCGGAGTTCGTAGCACCTTGCCATGTGACGGGATTGAAGCGTGACGGCGGTCTCTACCAGGTGCGTACCAGCGAGGGCGACGTTGCTACCAGCAAAACGGTGATTATCGCCACGGGTGTTTCCTACCGCTTGCTCGAAGTGGAAGGATCAAATGACTTGCTCGCTTCCGGTGTTTACTACAATGCCACGGCGGTCGAGGCACGGATGTGCAGGAACTGGCCGGTCCATGTGGTCGGCGGGGGCAACTCAGCCGGGCAAGCAGCGATGTTCCTCACGCAGTACGCGCGAAAAGTTACGCTCGTGGTGCGCGGTAGTGATTTGCGCAAGAGCATGTCGTCATATCTCTGTGATCGGGTGGCGGCNNATCGGAGCCGTTCACTTGCGCGACGACGATGGAAGCGTTGCCCGCGAAGAGACGACAGGTATTTTTATCTTCATCGGCGCCAGGCCGAGAACCGATTTCCTGCCGGCAGAGCTGGCTCGCGACGACAAGGGCTTTGCGTTGACGGGTTCGGCTGTCGCAAAGTTAGAAAGTTGGAAGGAACAGCGGTCACCCGAGGCACTCGAAACGAGCTTGCCGGGAGTATTTGCAAGTGGCGATTGCCGCAGCGGTACTACCAAGCGGGTGGCTTTTGCAATCGGTGACGGGGCTCTGGCGGTCAGCTGCGTCCACAACCTGCTAGGCACGTACGCGGTTTGATAGCTCGATCTTTTTTGATTGACGCTAAGTCGACAGATGGGACGCACGCCGCGACGAGAAAAGTTGAACAGCAACTATAGGAAAAAATGCGATGTATCGCCCACATCCCTTCTATCTCGTTTTTCTAGACGATAAAGTATGTTTGCTCCAACAATCCCGGATTCGTGTCGGAAGAATCGGACTTGCGGAATCCGGCCCCATTTTTGATCGGGAGGACCCGCTTAAGACAGCGACAGGTGCAATCGGCCGCCGAATTGGCGACAACATACTTTATCGTCTGGTAAAAGAGAATAGAAGGGGATGCTGGCGACAGCCTGCTTTATCACCCTACTAGGCCGGTCCAGCCGATAGCCCCACCTCGCCGGAGTGAGCTTCGTACGAGTAGCCGGAGATGCGGACGAAGCGGAATCAGCGTCCACAAGCCGTAGGCGGCCTTTTATGCGCCCGCGCGGATGATTGAGGCGCCGTCAGGAGGACACAGTAAACCAACCTTCACTCTCCGCGATCCTCGCGACAGGCACAATCTTGCTTGCGACGTCCTCGTGGCACCTCTCCTCGGCCATCGCTAGCAGGAAGCCCGGAAAATGGACGGGTGTTCTGAGTAGTTCTTGAGCAAGGCCTAGAGGCATCGAGCCCGGCAGTTTGGGCGTCCTCCGCACGTGAAAGTCACCCGGCTCGTGAACAACGCCGAGTTCGTAGCACATTCTAACTTTTTGCAGGTCAGGCGCCCACGACGCCGTCCCCAGATTCTGAATATCAAGCGCTTGCCGCTGAACGAACTCAAGTACCGCCGTATCTTCGGTCGGCCTTCCCTCGATGTATTTCTTGAAGAGTAGTTGGCTACCGCGGGAGCCAACTCGGTCGGCGATCAGGGACGCGAGCCGTTGACTCATTGAGTCGGGCAGCTTTCGCGCGTCTAGTTCTTCGCCCGACTCTTCCCTGGAGCTGGCGAGCGATGCGCAGCGTCGCACTGAGTTGAAGATCCGATTCCATTGCGCCTGGTCAAGCCCAGCAAGCATCGCGTCGACGATCTCTGAGTTCGTCAGGATGGCTGGAGTTGTCATCCAAGTGAGGGCAGCTAACAGAGCTAGGGAGGCTTCGAACTCGGTTGACGAGGCAACTAGTTGGGCGCTCCACCATTTATGCGCTCCAGATCGCAGTCGCGCGAATCTAATACGGCGGGCCAGCGAACGACTGGTGTCCAGCAGCTCGGGGCAATCTGCGCACTTATCCACTGTCGACCGAATTCCGGCCGCAACGTTGGCGAGGTTGACCAGCGCCCAGCGTTCGCCCCAGAGCGACCTTCCCGCTTCAATTACGGTGTCCCAAGGATCGAGCTCAGTTGCCCACTCAATCGTTGAGCGCTGAGACTCCTTCTCAGCCACGTTGGCAAAATCCACACAAAGTTGATGTCCAGCGTACGCCTCCGTATTCGTTACGATTTGTGAACTCCAAGTCAACTTTGCGGCTCGATTGCGGCTCTCAAGATGCTTCTCCAGAGAGATTGGCTGCCGATCCCGAAAGGCAAACGCGTAGCGGGCACCGTCGACAGAGTGGCTCAGCGCGTCAAGTGGCGATTCCACTCGGCGGGACGGTGCAGCTGAAATCTTTCTGTCAAGAATCTGCGAAACAAGGTTATCGAACAGTGCTTCTGTGGAGTGCAGAAAATCAAGGCGCCTAGCGCGGAACAAGATCGCCAGCGCTGGCTCAGTCTGAAATTCTTTGTCCGACATGAGGCTAGCGAGTTCCTCGGGAAGGAGGCTGGGTAGCGTGCCCAACCTCACCCCGTGATCAAGCCAGCGCATTTTCGTCTCCGGAGCAGCCTCCTTAACTCGGTCGATCCAAAGCCTCATTATGTCTGATTTGGACTCCGAATTGGCTTTGAGAAGATCGAGCAACTGCGTCGCCAAGTCGCGAGGGGGGGAAGTCGCAAGCATTTCAAAACATCTTTTAATGAGTTCCTCCCGCCCACATCGAGGCGGAAGGACCAGGGCGTTCTCCCGAAGTCTGACCCCCGAGGGCGCCAACACGTATCGAAGGCTTACGGGGTCAAGAACGAGATCGACCGCCTGTTGAACCGATTTGGGGTGCTGGGTGAACACCCAGTCGCTAAGAAGGTTAGCTGCAAGTCTTCGCGGAAAGCCGATCACGTTGAACCCGCTCTCCCTAATCAGGTCCTGCAGGCGATCAATGAGGGAGGGTAACTCGCCCTTGCTGTAGCATCCGGCGAAAAAGCGCGTGACGTTAAGCCAGTAGAAGTTTCTCGCAATGGCGTCGAAACGGTCGGGCTTGGATCCCGGCTGCTCCTTTCCTGCCGACGATTGAGGCGCGGTGTAGTACAAGTGACAAGCCGCGAAATATTCCCGCAGTGGCTGCACCTCAAACTCGAACGTGCCTTCGACACGGGAGACAAGCGCGACTACCCGTTCAACCATGCCCGTGAACAACTCTCGAGCAAGCGCAGGATCATGCCCTTCCTTGCCGAGGTAGTCAGCCACCATCTGCTGGAGCCGTTCCTGCGGGACACTTCCACGCGTATTCCCTTGTTCCGCCTCGGAGTGGAGTAGCCAAGCAAGATGCCGATGGATATCGATCAGTAGGTCGCGATGATCACGGACGAGGGGACTCTTCCCGGCTTCACGACTGAAAAACAGATCGATGTAGAACTCATAGAGCGCTGTGCGCTTCTCCGGCAGGGACGGCCCACGGGTGTGGATGAGGCTGAGTAGAATTGCCAGTTGCATCGGGTTCCGTGCGAGATCGCGTAGGTGCGGCTGATCGAGCTTGTCTTTCAGTACCGACCGGAACTCTGCCCCTTGCCTGCTGTCCAGATGCCTGGCTCGTAGCCAGCGTTCCGCATACCGAGTGATCAGCGAACGATTCAGTGACAGCAGCTGAAGGCACGGGTACTTGGCAGGCGGCATGCCCGGCGAGTTCGCGAAGGCAGCGGGCCTGCTGGTTACAATCGCCTGCATCGACGCCGCATTAGACTCGAGGCGCTGAATTCCCCGGACGATTTCGTCAACCACTTCGTGCCTGCGGCTCATGTCCGCAACCTCATCCAGCCCGTCGAAGACGATTAGCGTGGCGCTTATCCTCAGGACAGCCAAGAGGTCATCGGTTGTGAACTGAGTTCCGCCAGATTGGTGGCTGATTAGCGCCGCCAAGAAAGAGTCGAGCGACCTGTTCCAATTGGCCGGCTCTGCGTCCCCTTGCTCAACGTTGAACGGATCTTTCCTCCCCAGCCAGAGCGCGAAGTCACGCAGGTCAACTTTTAGCGGAAGACGAACTGGAGTGTCAGTGTGTTCGGGAGGAAGCGACGCTAACGCGTCGCTTTCACCGAGTAGCCTCATCCGATGCACTTGGCAAACGTACTGCGCAATCGTTGACTTCCCCTGCCCGGGTGCCCCCTCTACCACGACTCGGGGAATCCTGTGCTGCATTTCTGCACTAAGGAGAACGGTAGCCGCGCCCAGAGGCTGTTCGTGCGGGGCATGCCACCGCTGAGTCTCGAACAATAAAGGCTGTACCTCGCCGTCGAGTTCCTCAACTTCGAGACCGCTTCGCGAAATCACGCTGCGAACGACCCCGCCAAAAATGTGGAAGGTTTTCTTGTCGGCTTGTTGATCCCGCAGAGCTATTGGGACGTCAATAAAGAGGTCCAGGAGCTTGTTCTGCAGCTCGACTTGCTTGAACCGGACCTCCTCATCCATGTCGTATTGGGAACGCAGAAACGCGCGGATAGCTGAGGATCGACGCTCGCGGTGCTCGGAGAGTCCTGACTCCACAATGGCGCGAAGGAAATCAGGGCCAGCCATGATTTCTGGGTAAGCCCACTTCAGATCCCAGGCGTTGTCGAGCCGTCGGTTTATATCGTCGCGCCACCAGCAGGAAGACGGAATGCCTAGGCTATCCGCGAGTAGCTTGTCCAGCTTGTCAATTGACCCTCTGTCCAAATGGGCGGTGCCAGGGACGTTGGTCATCAGGACGTATCGGACGGCCCCGCGTGGGATCAGGGCGCGCACCTTTGGAGCTTCCCCTTCAACGATCGCGGCAAGCCATTTATGAGGCTCTGTCTCTGCCAGCGGCTTCCGCGCGAATTTCACCTGAAAGACCATGAACTTGTCCCCGGCTCCCTCGGCGTAGTACACGACCGCGTCGCGTCCACCGTCAGGCTGAGCAACGGGGAAGCATTGGACTCGAGGGAACTCCTTCGCTAACAGGGCTTGGCACAGATGCTGAAAGCGCTCAGGGCCGAGGCTGTCCAGTGGATAATCCATAACAGTTTCCGTCCACCATACCACTCTAACGCGGATCAGCGGCTAAAGGAGTCGTTACTGCCCGCAGCTATTAGCCACGGCCTGCGCTCGGCAGACGAAATCTGAGCCGATCCGCGGTCGCCCGGCTCCGATTGCGCTTGCAGTCGGGGTGCCGTTCACAAACTGCCGGTGGGTGCGTCACAGGTGTCCAGCGACTGCGTCGCTCTCGATCTACAAGGCGTTCTGGGGGATCACTCCCCGGACGTCCGGTTCACGGAATTACTCTCGATAAACCTAGGCAATGGCTGCCCCGAGTGGATAGTCCGCCACTCGGACACTAGCCGAAGGACACTCGCGAGGTATAAGGACACTGCCGCGCGCATGCCTTTCTGCTCTGTTTTACCAGACGATAAAGTATGTTGTCATTCGCGTGCGATCTTGCGCCGCGACGCAGACCTGTCCCTGAGTCCAGATCGGAAAGTTGCGCTTCGTCTGCATCACGCCACTCGTCCGAGTTGCGGCGGCACCATATCGCTCTTTTGAACGCAAACTGGCATCACGATTGGCCGGAAGTCCCGTGGGAGGGAGTCGGTCGCCGCAAGAGACGGCTTTCAGAGGCTGGACCACGTTCAAGACCGCTAACGGATATCGCTTACCGCCGACATCGTGGGCGCGGTTCCGTCCGTATAATCCCGTGCCGGGAATTAACGGCGTCGTTACGGTAAACGAAGGCCAGTCCGCGTGCGGACGAGCATCCTACGACTTCGCGCGCCAGCGCCGTGCGAGCGCGGGAATGATTGCACCTCCGAGATTGGCGAGGTTCCAGTCCGGCAGGGGCGGCCGTTCGGTGCCCGGAATGAGGGCGCGAACCAGCGATCGGGCCAACCGGCCTAAAGCACGGAGCTTGTCCCCCGTCGAATAGCGGAGCGCGCGACCGTTCGCCCTGACCACCAGCACAGTCACATCGTCGTCGGTGAGGTTGTCCGGATACCGTGCGCCGATTTCTTCGAGAAGCCTTTCGGCCAATCTTTGCGGCGCATCCAGCGCGCCCCCGTCCGGAGCAGTGAGGAGCCGGACAATTTTCAGCAGGCCGGCCTCGCCCAGCATCTCGCCATCGGCATCGTTCGATTCGATCAGCGCGTCCGTATAGCAGATCAGGCAGTCGCCAGGTTTCAGCTCGACGTCAAACTGCTCATACTCCGCCATCGCGATGATTCCAAGCGGTGTGTTGAGCAGGTTTGAGCCAGCGGTTTCGTCATGGCTGAGCAGGATCCATTGACTCCGCGCTGCGCTATAAAGAAGCGGCCGTGGATGACCGGCGTTGCAAACTGCCAGGCGACAGCTGGGAGAAAAGAAAGTGGTGACAATTGCGGTGGCAAATGTTCCACCCACAGACATCTCGACGAACCGCCGGTTCAGCAGACTGACGAACTCCGTTTGATCCAGACGGTTTACAAACCGCCGCATGAGCGTGCGCAAGTCGGCGGCGGTTGCGGCGACGGCGTTTCCATGGCCGGAAACGTCGGCCAGCAGCAGACGGGTGATGCGGCCGGTGCCGCAACTGGAGGCGTAATAAACATCGCCGCCGCGCTGCGCCTGACCGTGGGGCTTGCTATAGACCCAGGCGTCGAGACCGCCGAATTCCACGCCGCGCGCTGTGAGCTGGCTACCTCCCCACACTTCCATGCACTGCATTTGCTGCGTTGGCGGCTCGCCCACAGATGCAATGTAGCATGGCGGGACCAGGCTGTCGGGTGTCAGAAGCCCCCGGAGTATCGTGGTAGCGGCGTCGCCGACACTGAACGGGAAAGCTCAAACGAAGAGGTTTCTTCCGGACAGGCGATGTTAATGGAAACATCTATTACGTCCTGCCAAATACCGGGCACCTCGTTTTCTTACGCGACCCCGAGGGCGTCAGATGGTACAGCGACAGGGCTGCCCCGGGGCAGTCATTGAAGTCGTATCTCGCGGACCTCCGACCGTGCTACGCAGCCTTTATCCAGGCAATGGTTGACGCCGGGCATTGGCCTCGGCCCGCCCGACGCACCCTTTCAGATGGCGTAGATCACCAGGCGCGAAAATGTCCGGATAAGTCCCGTTCGGGGAAGCCCGCCAGGGCGAGTGCCTGCCGCGTGAGCCTGCGGGTCGAACAATTCGGTAGAGACCGGGAGGACGGTTCCGAACCAAGGTGGTAAGCTACCGGCGGTTCAGAGAGCCGAATCGGCCGCGCGCGAGATTGTTCTCGACCGGATCGCCCGTGGCGAACTTCCTCCCGATTCAGTGATCGCCGCATTCGATATTGCGGCATGAGCGCCTGGCCATCGGCCAAGGCTCGCCGAGTGTTCGCAGCGCTGAAAAGGATCGGTTGGCGGCATGAACGCCTCCGTCCAGAGGATCTTTGAAGGTAAACTCCCGCGAAGTCTTAACCCGGGAAGCGTCAAGCGGCGCCCTGGGTGCCAGCAGTTTCCGGAGATTCCGGCAGCTGTTCAGGAAGTTTTCACGCCCCGAACGGGCTGCGCTTCAGCGCGTAATCGACCGCCACTTGGGGAACGCTGAACACGCTCACAACGGTGCTTCCCATGTAGCCGATGTCCTTCACGCCGACCGGGCTGGTGTAGTACGCGTCCACCACCATATTGCGCGCCCAGGTGAAGAATTGCGCGCCACCGGCCGTCTCGGGCGACCCCCCCCGATTGCCGTAGGCCAAGTCGAGCAGCGCTGCCTGTTCGGCCGGTTTTGAACTCAAAAAGTCCGTGCCGTACTTGTGCTTCATGTACTCGTCCATCCACGCGAGTCCGCCGTCGAAAATGGCGGCGAGATCGTCGTTCTTGCTGCACAGGAAGTCGATAAACTCGGCCGCGCCCGCTTCCGATGCAGCGGGTGACGTGGCGTCGGCCGGCATGATCAGGTCTCCCAACTGCCGCAGCGTTTTGAAGTGCTGTACGTTGAAATGCTTCGGGACGTAGTTGGGTCCGCCGTTCAGCGATTTGGGAGTGGCCGCGGCCGACTGCATAGCCATGTGGGCATGGGCGTCCATCGCATCCTGCGCGGTGAGAAACTCGGCCGAGAGCAGGCCACCACCGACGATGCGGAACAGGTCGCGGCGGGAGACGTCGGAATTATTTGGAATATTGGACTCGCCGGGGTTCGGCTCGCTCAGGTTCATGTCAGACATTTCCTTTCTTCATTTCGTCGGCGAGGTGCTCGGCCGCGCGCCAGGCGTTGGCCACGATGGTGAGGGTCACGTTCTTATCGGGGTTGCCATTGAAGGGCGCCGCATCGGCCACCACCAGGTTTTTCACTTCGTGCGCCTGCGACCATTTGTTGAGCACCGACTTCTTTGGATCGTCGCCCATGCGGACGGTGCCCGCTTCGTGAATGATCTGGCCGCCCTTTGAAATCGCCGTCTCGGGATTGAAGCCGCGGTTGTTGACGCGGCCGCCCATGGTCTCAATCAACGCGGTAAACGTGTCGTGCATGTGTTGCACCATCTTGATTTCGTACTGCTGCCATTTCCAGTGGAATTTCAGCACGGGGATGCCCCACTGATCGACCTTCGTGTTGTCGATTTCGCAGTAAGAGTTTTCGTTGGGGATCATTTCGCCGCGGCCGGAGAAGCTGACGTTCGTGCCGTACTGCTGGCGGGCGGCCGCCTTGATTCCCGCGCCATAGCCGGCCGTGGCCGCCGCGCCACGGAACGACCCAAGCTGTGGCATGCCGAAGCCGCCGCCGATCTCGATGTGGTAACCGCGCGGGAAGTCTTTGTTCTTCTTGTCGAGTTCCCACCACGGCACGTAAACGTGCATGCCGCCGATGCCGTCGCAATTGTGGCGGGGCAGATTTTCAAGCGCCGGTATGTTGCCGCCGAGCCCGTAGCCGACCGTATCGGTGAGATAGCGGCCGACCACACCCGATCCGTTCGCCACGCCGTTCGGAAATTTGGTCGATTTCGAATTCAGAAGCAGGCGCGCCGATTCGCAGGCGCTGGCCGCCACGACAACAGCGCGGCAGCGGATCTGCTGCTCGGTGCGCGTGGCTTTATCGACGTACGACACCGCGCTGACCAGGCCTTCGTCGTTCACGATCAGTTCGCGGGCCATTGCGCCCGTTACGATGGTCAGCTTGCCGGTCTTCAGGGCAGGGAAGATCATGGCTTGGCTGGACGTGAAGGCCGATGCCGTGTGGCAACCGCGTCCGCATTGTCCGCAATAGTGGCAGGCGGCGCGTCCGTTGATGCTTTTCGTCAGCATGGCCATGCGGGAAGGGATCACCGGGATGTTGAGTTTTTTTCCGGCGCGCTGCACCAGGATTTCGTGAACACGGGGCGCGACGGGAGGGAGGAAGTTGCCATCGGGCGCGGAGCGGAAACCTTCCTTCGTGCCGGTGACGCCCATGAAGCCTTCTGCCTTGTCGTACCATGGGGCCATTTCTTCGTATGTGACGGGCCAGTCGAAGCCGAGTCCGTCGAAGGCCTGCGGCTTGAAGTCGTAGTCGGCAAAGCGCAGGGAAATGCGGCCGTAGTGATTGGTGCGGCCACCGAGAATGCGGGAGCGGAACCAGCGGAATTCCTCGCCGGGCGCGACGGAGTAGGGTTCGCCGGGGACGTCCCAATAACCGTTGGGCGCGCTCCAGTAGCTCCATTGCTGCTTGCCGAAGTAGGATTCGGCGTTGGGGCCGCTGCCGCGATGGTCCACTTGCCAGGGCCAGACGTGCTCCTTGAAATCCTTCATGGGGTCGAGGTTCGGACCCGCTTCGAGGAGGGTGACGTTGATGCCGAGATCGGTGAGGACTTTGACCGTGGTGCCGCCGCCGGCGCCGGAGCCGATGACGACGACATCGTGCACTTCAGGGGTACGTTGAACCTGGAACATGGCTTCAACTTTATCACCGTTGGCCTGGCGGTGCCAGTGGTTGTGTCATGGTCGGGCAAGCACACATATCGTGAGGCAAAAAGGATACTGCCAGACCAACGTTGCAGCGCCTTTCCAGCAAAACCAGGAGAGCCACAATTTCGTTCGCTACGATGGAGCGGCAGTTCCGCGAAATCACGGGCCGAAGGGCTTCTTCCGGCTGAATCTGCCGCAGTCTACAGCCTGAAAGGAACCAGGGACTGCGCTGTCGATCGCGGCGAGAATTCGTGGAAGATAGTTTCTAACGATCGGCCAGTTGTTCGCAGACAGCGTCACGATAGCCAAGCGACGCCCCGCGAGGTTCTGCTCATCGATGAGGCTCTTGTCGCCAGTTACAAAAACGTCAAAGGAACTTTCTTCCGCCGCCCGAAGCAACTCGCCGTTTTTCAATCCCGCCCACCCCATCCCAGATGTGGTGACAATTTCATGGTTGCCCGGAACTGCGAGGTTGGTTCTCAATTTCTGCGGCAAATTATGGTCGAACAAAACCCTCATGGCACGCGCTGGATGCGGTGCGCTCGGGCAAAGGAGATGAGGCGCTGAATGGTCGCAGCCGACAGATCGGGATAGTTTTCGTGGATTTCTTCCAGCGGGGAACCCAGTTCGGCTTCCTCGACGATAGTATCGGCAAGAATGCGAGTGCCGAGTACGATGGGGCGTCCCGACACTTTGCCGGGTATCCGTTCAACCAATTCGCAATCCGTCCAGTCGATGTCCGAATCGATGACTCTGTCCACTGTGCTCATCTTCTACCACTTTATCTTAGCCGCAAAACAAGGCCCGGAAACACAGTTGATGGTTTGTGCTCCTGTCCCGATGGGAGCATGGGGCCGCTGTGCGCAGAGCCTCTTCTTTGTCACGAACTCCCGGGGCGTCACGCTCCGGCGGTTGGCCCGTTGAGGTCGAAAAAGCGCCGGATTCTCGCCAGCATCTGAGTCTCGCTCTCGGTTTCGCCGCGCAGCGCGGTTTCGAGCGTTGGACGAGACGGAGGCAGTCAGTCGGGGCGGGAATTCAGTCGCTCGCTGTGCTCCGCTGCGCGGACAGGCGGGTCGTTTGCGAAACACGTTTGTCGTTACTCATTGAGAAGTACAGACGGAACGTAGCTCCGGGCCGAATTTGTCTGGGTTGTCTGCGGCGAGTTGCTGGAGAATGTTTGCCGCTTCGTTGCAGGCTCCGGCAGATGCGGCAGTCTCGCCCTCGGCCCCGTACAGAATTCCCAGGTTGTTCAGCGTCGCGGCCACATCCGGCAGATAAGCTTGCGGATTGGCCTTCGCCAGGTCGCGGCGGATCTGCAGGGCCTCGGCGTAGGCGTAGGGATTCCTCCAGCCGCTGCGTGTGCCGGTACAGAATGCACAGATTGTTCAGCGTGTTGGCGACAAAATGGCAGATAGGCCTGCGGGTTGGTCTTCGCCGGGTCGCGACGGATCTGCAGGGCCTCGGCGTAGGCGTCGGCCGACTCCTTCAGCCGCTGCGTGTCCCTGTACAGAGCACCCAGATTGTTTAGCGTGGTGGCCTCTTGGACTCGACGTCTCGAAACGGCCGTAAATAACCTTGCCGCCACCCGCATGCCGTTCACGCTCCGGCGGTTGGCCCGTTGATGCCGAAGAACCGCCGGATTCTCGCGAGCATTTGCGTCTGGCTCTCCGCCTCGCGGCGCAGCGCGGTTTCCCGATCGAGCTTTTCGCGCGCGGCGGAGAGCTCGACCTGCCGGTGGGCCATAATCACCGACATATCCTCGGCCAAATCCGGTTGCTTCTCCATGATCTGCTGGAGCGCCGGCTTATCGAGGCGATAGCAGGTGACACGTGAATTCGCGGTTGCCGTGGCGGTTCTGGACTCGCCCGTCAGCAGCGATGCCTCGCCGAAGAAATCGCCCGATTCGAACGACGCGATTTGCTTCTCCGCTCCGTCCGCCGAGCGGAACGTTATGGCGACGCGCCCGGCGAGTACGAAATACATTGAATCGCCCGGGTCGCCCTGCCGGAGAATGTGTTCGCCGGGGCCAAACGTCAGACGGCGCATGCTGGCGGCAACGGTCGCAAGGTCGGCGTCCTCGAGTAGACGGAATATGGGAGTCCGGCGAAGAATGTCTTCCGGGCTGACTTCTCCGGTCGGCGCAACGGCCGCTTTGGTTTCGATGAGGTACGAAATCTCCGACGCCGGAATCCCCGCTCGCTCGAGAGCGTAGTAGATGCGATTCAGCACGGCCGATATCGGCGCCACATCGTTGCCCTGGGTAGAAATCCACACTACGGCCGCGTAGTTGATGTGCCCGGGCGTCATCTCGCGAATCAGGCACTGTGGTTTCGGTTCGGCCAGTACTCCGGGGATCGGCGACGAGCGGAGGGCGTGCTCCAGCGCGTCGATCGTTTCCTGCGGGTGCTGCGAATAGGGCATTGCAAAAGGAATCAGATGACGCCGCGCCTTTGAAACGATGACGACCGGGGAACGCGTCAGCAGGCTGTTCGGAAGAATGACGGTGTCGCCGTCGATGGTCAGTATCGCAGTGTGACGCAGGCGGATGTGTTGCACATAGCCTGCCTGATCGCCGCAGCGGATGTAATCGCCGGCATCCATGCTGTCTTCAAGCTGGAGGGCCATGCCGCCCGCGATATTGCTGAGCATGTCCTGGAGAGCGAGGCCGACGACGGCGGTGGCTACGGCGGAAGTGGCGAAGATGCCTGTCGCGTCGACGCCCAACTGATTGAGCAGGCGGAACAGAGTGGCGACGTTTGCGCCGACGATGACGATCTCACTGGCGAATTTCGGCAGCCTGACCTTGCGCAGCGCGACGTCGACGATCAGCAGGAACCCGATCTGGATCGCGGCGAGAATAAGCAGAGTATCGGCAATTTCGCCGGCGACGCGGGCTTGCGAATTCCAGTTGACCGCCATTCCCGCGAGCAGAGCGAAGGCGGACCAAATTGCGAGAAGGCCGAATACCGTTCGGATGCGGCCGCGGTCGCGATGGAGCGGTTTCCATAGCAGCGCCGCGATGAGGAACAGAGCGACGGCGATCCAGAGGGCGTAAGCAGGCACGGGAGTTTTTATTCTAGCGGACGGTCCGGTAACTTAACATGGCCGTCTCATCCCGCCGCGGCGTCACGCCTGCGCCGTTTCATTCCGGCCCGGCTTTGTTATACACTCCTTTACTGTACGGGGGGCGTCCGACGGGTTCTAATGGGGTGAACACGGTCCAGCCAGGTCCGAACGAGAGGAATCGCCGATGAAAATTCACCACGCCGTCCGCATATCGATCCTGACTTCACTTTCCGTTGGCGCCGCGATGGCGCAGACGCAGACTGTCCGAATCGTGAACGCCGCGAACGCGTTCGTCTCGAGCCTGGACCCGCAGCAACGGCAAAAAGTGCTGTTCGCGTACGACGACGAGCAACAGCGGAAACGGTGGTCGAATTTCCCGATCTCGATTGTGCCACGGGCTGGTCTTGCGATGAAAGACCTGAACGACGCCCAGCGCGCGGCCGCGATGGCGTTGGTTGCATCGGCACTCAGCCCACGTGGTTTTGAGAAGGTTCAGCAGATTATGGATGGCGACGAGGTGCTGAAGACTACCGATGGTGGCCAGCAAGGCAGAGGTGGTGGCGGTCCGCCGGCTGGAAGAGGCGGTGACGGTCCGCCTCCTGGCAGAGGCCCCGATGGCCAGGGACGCGGCGGGGGGCCGGGCGGTCAGCAGTTCGGCAGAGGTCCGGGTGGCCCTCCTGGCAGAGGGGGCGGCGGCCTGCAATTCGGCAAGGATCTTTACTACATATCCATCCTCGGAACGCCCTCCGGGAAGAATCCATGGATGTTGCAGTTCGGCGGTCACCATCTGGCGCTCAATATTACGATCGATGGGGAGCGCGGCATTCTCACTCCGACGCTGACCGGAGCGCAGCCCGCTCTGTACACGGCTAACGGCAAGACCGTGCGGCCGCTGGGGCCGGAGAGCGATAAGGGCCTGGCAATGCTGAATGCCCTCGACGAGAACCAGCGAAAACACGCCATCCTGAGCTACAACCTGGCCGATCTCGTCCTTGGGCCGGGGCAAGACGGCAAGACGATCCAGCCGGAGGGTCTTAAAGCGACAAGCATGAACGAGAAGCAGCGTGCCATGATGCTGGACGTGATCTCGGAATGGGCCGGCATCATTCACGAAAGCGCCGCCGCTGGGCGAATGGCTCAGATCAAGGCCGACATTAACGATACGTGGTTTGCCTGGAGCGGTCCGGTGACGGCTGCGCCTTCGGGCAATATCGCGGCCTACTACCGGATTCAGGGGCCGCATCTGGTAATCGAGTACGCGCCGCAGCAGATGGGCGGCGATGCGTCGATGCACGTGCACACCATGTACCGGGATCCGACTAACGATTATGGGCGGAAGCCGGCAAACTGAGCTTAGTTTAACTATTAACTTAACTAAGCTAGGTCTCTGACCGTATAAATCGGTTCGATTTTGACCGTTTGTATTTGAACTTCTTACGTGCCTTCTTACGGCTGAAGGTCCAGTTATCTTTTTGCTTCGGCGTTCACCTTGCCGTTCCATGCCGCAGCTTCTCGCTGCAACATAGCGAGGGTGGGAATTCTCCGTCGCGCCAGGCATTGCCGGGCAAACAGACTGATCTCGATCTCGGCCTGATTGAGCCAGCTGTAGTGTCTCGGTGTGTAGTGGACTGTCAGGCGGCTCCAAAGCAGTTTCCCCTTCTCCGGTCCGAAGTAGTCGGTAAGCGATTTAGGGCCGTGGATGTTCGGGTTGTCCAACACCAGCTGGATCGTGGCGGCATCGGGATAGGATTCGACGATGGTTTCAATAGCCCTGGCGAACCCGGGAGCCGAGCGGTTTGGCGTGACGAGCGTGAAATGTTTGCCCGCTTTGGGTTCGACAGCGCAGAAAGCATTGGCCGTCCCGCATCGTTCATATTCGTTGTCCGGCCGCCTGGGCTTGCCCGGCGCCATCGGCCTGGCCGGTCTCACATCCTTATGTAGCGATATGGGTTTCTCGTCGAAGCAGACTACGGGTTCGGCGGGATTACAGGGCCGCTCATACACCTCCGGCACGTCCTCCATCTTTGTCAGATACTCGTCCGTCAGATCAGCCACGCACCACATTTTTTTTTCCCGCCACGGCTGCAGATCGTGGCTTTGGAGGAGGATTCGGATGGTTTCACGCCCGGCACGCGGAACCAGCTTGCGGCGAATTGCCTCCTCCCCGATCAGACGAATAGTCCGGCGTGCGCGGCCTTCCGGCGGGTCGCTGCAAACCATGGCAATGATGCGTTGTTTCGCGGATCTTCAACCTGAAGAAGCCGATGGACCGCCGCGGGCAGCCTGGCTGGCCTTACAAGAGGCGTGCCATTGAAACGGCGGGTCGGCAAAATGTGGGAGGCGCTGGACGCGCTGAATCCGCAGTGGCTTTCGACAGCGACGCTGATCCCCATGCCGCCGTCGAAGGTCAAATCGGATCCGATGTACGACGACCGTTTGATACAGATGTTTCAGGTGCTCGGTGCTGGCCTTCAATTGGACGTTCGCGAGATGATCGCGCAACGCGAAAGCACCGGGGCCGCGCACTCCACAGAAGTCCGCCCACGGGTCGATGAACTTTTTGACAACTACTGGATCGACGATTCCCTCGTCAACCCTCCGCCTCGCGTTATCGGAGTGATTGACGACGTGCTGACCACCTGGTCGCACTTCAAGGCTGTCCAGCGTCTGCTTCGCGACCGCTTTCCCGCAGTCAAGATCTATGGCATCTTCGTGGCGCGCCGCGTACCAGAGTCCGTAGACATTATCGGTTTCTGACAATTCCGGGCGGACGGCGCTGTGTGCCCCTTCGAAATTGGGCCGGTCTACCGTCAGCGACCGCTATTTATCCGGCACTAGCTAGACCAACCCCCCGCTACAAATGATCCTCGGATAGCCATCCTCCTCCGGTTGCCCGCTCCGTCGGTCCAGCCAGTCCCGCAGATTGTGCTGCTGGTACAGCTTTGCCAGGCTCTTGAACAGACCCTCCCCGGTCACGTCACTCTCGGCCCTCCGTTTCTCGAAAACGGCAAGACGCAGTTCCCGCGACGAAATCGAAGGTTTCCGAAACCGAATTCGGCGCCGACGCCTACCTGCATGCCGGTGCCGAATTCGAATGGCCGCTCGGACCGGGCAAGGACGGAACGTTCAAAGACCTGCGCATTATGAATATCGCGCCGGTGTCGAGCGGCTACACGGCTCACGTCATGAACGAAGCAGGCGAGAACGCGTTCTTCACGGCCTGGAGTCCGACAACGAAAATGGCGTTCGGCTGCGTCTGGAAAGGCGCCGATTTTCCCTCGATGGGAATTTGGGAAGAGAACCACAGCCGCACCGCCAGTCCGTGGAACGGCAAAACGTTGACCCGAGGCATGGAATTCGGCGTGTCGCCGTTTCCTGAATCGCGCCGGGCAACGGTCGAACGCGGACGCATGTTCGGCGTCCCCACGTTCCGCTGGCTCCCCGCGCGGACTAAACTCCAGGTCGAATACTGGGCGGTTCTCCAACAAGCCGACGCCCCGCCGGATTCGCTCGACTGGCCGGCTTAAACCGTTCGCGGCGTGAAACCGGAGTCCCGCCGCACACTATCTCGGGCCGGCAATTACCTCTGCTGCAGGCACCAGCCGGCAGTGCGACCTCAGCACCGCGTCGTAATCCTCAACGCCGCGGTATCTCTCCCCTGCCTCTGCCTTCTCGCCAAAAGAAGCCTCGCGCCGCCGCGCCCTCGCCGCCAGCCGTTCTTCTACGCTCAACTTGCTCAACTCAGATTCCCGGCAATCGCCGCGTACCCTCTCCATTCGGAACCCTCCTTTTCGCGCGCCAGCAAGCCAGCGCCAGCGCAATCGCCAGATCGTCATGCTCGCCAGGACCATCCGCGCCCATCCTCGCACGCCCCGCGCCGCTCACCGACATTTTCATTCCCCCAAGCTCTTGCATTAGCCGCCCGCCCTCCCGCACATCCCCGATCTTCAGCTGGCCGCTTTCCAGCAGCACCTGTACCTCGGCGATCAGATCCTTCTTTGGCACGGACCCGTTCGTCGCGTGCCCGCTGTGCGTTCCCCGCTCTCCGCCCGTAATCGTGACCGCCGTCAGTTCGCATCCCAGCCGCGCCGCGCGCAGCATATCCACTACCGGAGCGCCTACCCCGGTCGCATCCACCGCCAGCGCGCAATTCCCTGCCAGCGCGTTCGACTGTACGATCCGCCGCACCCGCTCCACAACTATCGGATAAGGGGTCCCGAGCGCCATTCGTTCCGCAAACCGCACCAGCAGCCTTTCGGTCGTGGTTGCCTGGAACGCCCGCCGCCGGTCGACCCGCTCGACCACAGCGACAGCCGAATGGTCCCGTTTCTGCCCCAAATCCAGTCCGACGAAATACATAGCGCTCCAAGCTAATCCAATACCATGCGGCTCGGACGGCCCGAACGCGCCGACCGCGGTCGGGCACGGCTAAACGATTGAATCGAAAGGTCGTTGTTGGCATAAAGAAATCTGAAAATAGTCGTGACTGTGAATGACTAACGGCAAAAAATGGCCACGGATTCACACAGATGCGCACGGATTCAGAAGGATCGGGAAATAAAAATCGCCAAATCGCCCCGAGGCGCGCTCGCGTCTTGGAACGTGTTATTTTTGATACAGGTACTATGATCGCCAGACCAAAACTGTCGGCCCGGCAGCATAAGGCAATGTTGGAAATGCTTGCGGGACTTACACCCGCCGAGCGCCAAACGCTTACAGATCCGGACTTCATCACCGAGGATGAGGCCGATCTTATCTATTGCGAACGGGCTATGTCGGAACCCGGCCCGTCGATACCGGCCGAGGACGTTTTCGCCGAACTTGGCATTCCTTTTCCCCGGGGCAGACTTACGGCGTGATCCGGTGGACGGTTGAACTGAGGCCGGTCGCCCGGAGAGAACTTCGCCTGCTGGATGATGGACCGAAGCGAGACGCTGCGGCTCTGATTGCAGATCTGACCGAAGATCCCATGCAGGTTGCGGCCAGCGAGATGCGGCACTATCAAAATACCTGGAAGGCTCGGTTTTACCACGACCAATATCGGATCATCTACCGGATTGCGAGAGCGCAAAGACGCATCGTCGTAATCCGCATCCGGCCTCGAGGCACCGCCTACGAGGGCATGAAGGGTTGAAATACTAATTGCGCGCTGCCGTTCAGAAAAACGCTCCCGGCGACAGCTTGAAGAACGCCGCCAGTTTGCGAATGTGGCTCTTGCTCGGCTCCCGTTTGCCGTTCAACACATCCGACGCCACGCTCCGCGATCCGAACACAGGCAGCAAATCCGCCTGTTTCAACCCGCGCTGCTCCATGAGAAACGCGATGGTCCTGTGCGGCGGCAATTGCGGCAATTCGATTTTTTCGTCGTAATCCGCAATCAGCCGCGACAACAGCGCCTCCAGCAGCTTTTCCTCCGGCTTCAATTCCCGGTCAAGCCGGTCAAGAGCCTCCAGCGCATCCGCAAAATGTTCGAGTTCCCGATCCGTCTCGATAACCTTAGGCAACGTCTTCGACAGAAGACCGCCATACACTTTCGGACTAATCGTCAGCGTACCCATTTCATCCATTCCTTCCGGTCGTACTGATTGTGTGTTAGCAGTGCCTTGATGTAAATTCCCTTGGAGCGCAGCATGGTGACAACACCGCCCGATTCGCGCTTTCAAACACTAATCCAGTTCATCCCTCAGCCCCAACTCCCGAAGCGCCGTCTTCGTTTCCTCCATCGCCTGTTTGGACACGCCGCCCTCCGGCGCGACGTCTACGGCCACCGTCAGTCGCAGGCTCTTTGTCGTCGCGAATCGTGACAGGACCTTCGTGTAAAAGTTCATCCACTTCTGCGCCGGAACCTCGCCGGACCACCGCAGGACTGCGGCCCTGTCCGTGACCGGAGGGATGACCGGTTCTGCGCCGTCCTCGTCACCGGTCTCGTCGGTGACGCCAGTGCCACCGCCGGTCCGGGGCGTCTGCCCTGCGGGCGTATCGAAAAGGTTCCCGGTCCCAATCGGCTTCGGCGGGGCGGAAAGCGACTGCTTGTAAGCCTCGGCTGTCTCGGCGGTGATCACAAAAACGTCGTTGGAGATCTCGACTTCCTGCGGAGTCATGCTGACGCCGAAAACAAACGGATCGTACCCGCCGCTGGCGGTCTTGCCCACGTAGGCCAGCACGCTGTTGCTCACTCCCCGCGCGATGGTGTCCCGGATCAGGTCGCCATTCAGCAGGCGCGGGAACAAGGGCGATGCAAAGACGGCGTCCTTCACCGCCTTGGTGCTCCATTCCTTGTGGGCACCTGACCAGTTCCGCACCAGAAACTTCGGGCTGATGCCTTCAGAGATGTCGCCGTCTTGTTTCAGCCGGTTGACAATGAAGCCGACAAGAGACGCGTCGGCGCTGGAGTGGACCAGGCCGAGGTCAATACTGCGAATGGAATTGTCCTTCGCGAGCAGCATTACCGTCTTGTACGTGCGCCAGACGGACTCCTTCAAGTCCCGCTTCGACTTCGCTTGATTCTCGGCGAGTTGCTTTCGCTGTAAGTCTTCCAGCTTGAGCTCAGAGGCCTCCTCCTGGATGTCCTCCCACGCCAGCAACTTCCGCGCTTCATCGCAAAGCTGCCGTCCGGAATCCGGCACGCACCAAATCAGAGCGCTCTTAAACGTGCGATCCGAAGTTCCGCTCTGCTTGGTCATCGAATCGACCAACTGAACGGTTTTGGACTCATCGACGTCGCTGTTTTCAGCAGGCAGAACCACAATAGTTAGCGCGGCCCGATTCGGAATCTGAGAACTCTTGGTGGGGAAGTAAATGCGGTCGATGGGCAGGCCCTGCGAGAAAACCGACTGCACCTCCGTTCGCACCCGATCATCGATCCGCGGCTGCTGGATGCTGGCTCGCTTGTCGGCGAGCAGTTTGTTCAGGTTCGCACTCAGGCCGAATCGATAGCGGTTCCGATCTACGGAGAGAAAGTAGCAGGCATTCTCCAAAGCATCGACCACCGTCTCGACGTTGCCGATATCGAGCGAGGGTTCCGCGACAGCCAAACGGATCTCGGGGATTGTAGCCTCGGCGCGCGCCTGGCCGCCGTTCGATTCGAAGAAGATCGACGTCGCCACCTTCCGGTTCAGGCGAGCCTTCCGAATGGTGTCCACGGCCTCCGCATCCAGACGAACGGCGTGAGAATCCTTCTTCCCGCAAATGTCGGTGGTGACGGCCCCTTCGAGCTTGTTCTCCCCCAGTTGCTCGAAGAGCGCGGACCGGAACATAGGGTCATCCAGCGGAGCCGTCCCCAGCCCTATGAGCGGGTCCTTGTGCGCGCCCTGGAATCCCTCCTGATATGCCCGGGCGACCCACAGCGCCAACAGCCGCAACACGCCTCGGGTCCGTTGGAAACGGGGCAAGGTCTGCCATTTTCGCTCAAAAACGGAGAGAACGCTGGGATGCAGTGGATATGTGGCGGCGAAAGCCTCGCGCGCGGTGTCGACCGGAAACCAGTTGGGAACCTGCTGCTTGTGTTCGATGATCCAGTCGGAATACTCCGCGATGGTTCGCTTGGCGTCGTCGTTCAATCCTTGCCATTCAAACAGACGGCGACGGATGATTTCCGCCGTTTCCGACTCAGCCGCCATCATGATCGGCTTGCCGACCCGGTCGAGCATCTTCTTGAACCACTGTTCGTCGGCTTCGTCGTCGGAACTGTACGGCATTTCCGACGCGGGAATAGACACCAGCAGGACGACCTTGTCCGATCCGCGTGCCTGCTCTGAAAGCGACTGAATGAAGTTATACAGGGCGCGATGGTAGCCCTTGTGCCGATAAGTGCTCGTGTAGTTGATTACCTCGTCCATCAGAATGAGGGCGGGCCTATCTTTCGGCAGGAAAGCCTGGATCACGTCGCCCTTGGGCTCAACAAACTGGCGGTCGTGCTCGGCCACGGCGGCAAAACCGGCCTCACCACCGAGTTGCCACGCAATCTCGCCCCATGGAGTTTTGCGGAGTGGAGTCCCATCATTCCCCCCGCGACCGGTGATTGAATCAAACTCCGTGCCGACGAAGACCGAGACAGCCGCCTCGGGTACGGAGGACACGCCCGCCTTGTCGAGGATACTGCGGACGCCAGTCCAGCTATGAGATTTTGGGCCGTTCTTCGCCAGATGGTACAGCAAAGTCAGCGCGTGGGTTTTCCCGCCGCCGAACTGAGTGGCCAGGTTGAACACCGCTGACGTCTCGGTCTTCTCCCCGGAGAGCCGCCGGACGACCTGCCCGGCGAGTTCCAGGAGCGAACGAGTCAGATAGGTGCGATCCAGAAACTCGTCGGCATTGCGGTAGACCGTCGGCGCTCGCCCGTCCCGGACCTGGTCCAGATGAACGGCGAACTCGGATGCATCGAGAGGCTTGGATTCGCGCAGGTCCTCACGCGGAGTAACGACCTTGTACCACGGTTTCAGATTTGCCAATGCGAGCCTCCAAACTGCGCCTCTCGCCCTTCGCCGCATGGGGCAATCACATAAGCCCGAATCCACCGAAACTCTCTAACAGATTGATTCCAATACATATATCTCCTTCATCGAACGCTCTTCCCCCTCCCTCTTCCCCCCAAAATCACATAGCCGTCACATAAACCTGCGCCACAGGGCCCTAAGCCCAGAACGGCACATAGCTCGCATGTTTCTTCGAAGTGCTCGCCGGATCCCGGGGCCTCACCAGGCCCTGCTCGATGGTATCCGAAATCACCCTCGAAGCGATCGCATAGTTCTTCTCCTCGATCCCGAGCCTCTTGCGGAGAGAAGCGTTCGTCATCACCTGGCCAGAGACATACTGCAACGCCGCATGTTGATAACAGGCCCGGATTCGGTCGCT
The DNA here is from genome assembly GCA_003136575.1 of Bryobacterales bacterium. Classification (GTDB taxonomy): domain Bacteria; phylum Acidobacteriota; class Terriglobia; order Bryobacterales; family Bryobacteraceae; genus BOG-234. Next base: position 23,853 of record PLEX01000140.1, read on the forward strand.
CCGGTCCATTCCGCGAAGCTCCCGGGGCGCATAGATAATGGCGATCGTACTGTGATCGGTCACGCGGAACTCGGGCGCCGGCAGTTGATAGAGTTCCGCCTGAAATACCACCTTGTCCACCCCGCTCCCGCGCTCCTCGCAAATCTTCACCCGCCGCATGAACGAGGCAAGTGTCTCGTTCCGGCTTCTGGGCGGCTCGTCGATAAACCTCAGTGCGTCGATCAGGGGCTTGCCCGGATTGGTGATCTCAATGCGATCCGTGAAAATTTCCACCATTGGCCCGGTGCCTGAAATGGAGAAATCCTGATGGATGAGCGCATTGGCCACCAACTCGCGGATTGCGATCTCAGGGTACACCCGGACCTCCTTCCGCAACGCCTTGCCGATCTCCTCGCTCCCTGGCAACTGATCGCTGATATAGCCGATCAGCCCCTCGAAACCGCTGGCATAACCCCGGTTACCCGGCTGTTCCTTAATCGTCTGGGTTCGGTTGGTCCCCTTGTAGACGATCACGCGAACCGCCTTGCGCTGCAGACTCTCGAAGTCGGTAAGCTTGCGGGCGAACAGGACGGCGCCCAGGTTTGCCACGTCCCACCGGTCGTTCTCTCCGCCGAGAATCATGCCGTCCTTGCTCAGCCGCTCCAGAATAGCCGCCCGCGTGGATAGCACCGGTTGCCCCAGCATTTCGAAATAGGATGGATAGTCGAGTCTGGCGAGTACTTCCTCTCCCATCAGGGCCGTCGCTGCCAGGCTTCTTTCAAAAGTCATCCGCGACAGGCGGTCCCAGAGCGCTCTTTCCTTTTCCGGGTAATCGCGAAGCTTCTTCTTATACGCCCCGACCCTGATCCACGCAAAGTCCCTCCATCTCACGGGAGTGTGCCCGCAGGGTTGAATCAGAAAAAGAACCACGGGCTTGGAATCGAACGTAAACTCGTGAATCGCGAAGTGAACGCCGGGATGCAATTGGCGCGCCAGCCACGGTTCCAGATCCTCGTTTCCGATCTTCCGCTCCCTCGGCTCGAACATCGTTCCAACCACGCGGTGTGTCCCGTCCTCCACGCCCCAAACAAGATAGGCGAGCTTCTCCTCGACCAGGGCCGCCGAGTTTGAAAGCGCCGATAAGTACTCCCCGATCTCCTCGGGCTCGCAGTCGTTGACCTTAAACTCGACCCATTCCGTTTCGCGCGGCAAGACGAGCAGAGACCGCAGGATTTTGTCCTGCTGTGGTGTCCCCATCCCTACAACCCTAAACCCTTTTTCCTGGCCAGCACGCCTTCTGACCAGCGCCGCTCGTCCGTGCCGCTCGGATACAACGCGCAGAGCGATTGGGCCAGGCTCCAAAACGTCTGGTCCTTCCCCACCCCGTCATCAACCAGAAAACGTCGCAGAGCCTCGCCGCGACCGGCAGCGAATAGAATCATCGCCTGGTGCAGGCGGTCCAGTGTGGTGCTGCCGGGCTTCGCCGCGTTCTGAAGAGTCCACCCGCTGTCTTCCTGTTCCAGTTCTTCCAGCAATCCTGGCAGCGAGAGCTGCGCAGACTTCTTCTTTTTCGCCGACGGTGATTCGGTGCCTTCTTTGCCGAATAGGGCCTTTGTCCGTTCGGCAACTGGCAGCAATCGAGCCGTCTCACCTTTGATTTCAACTACGTTGGCGAGGAGTTCGAGGTGCGCGCCCAAGCCTTGGGCGATCTTGCGCGCAGCGTCGTACTCTATGGCGAACCCGGCAAGTTTTCCGCCCGGCGCAGGGAGTACGTCAGACTCAGCGTCTCCATCTTCCGCTTCGTCAGGCTCTGGGCCTTCGGACTCCGACAGTCTCGATGATATTGTCCATAGCCACATAGCGGTGAGCCGAGCGTCTTCTTCGAAGCCGGTTGTATCCGCCCCGGCGAAAATCATGGATATGGCTTCCTTCGAAACAGCCGCCCAAACGTACTCGAGATATTCCTTCAACTTGACCTCGTCGCCATTGGGCTTCTCGACGCGGGAAAATCGCGAAAATATCTCTAGCGCGGGGCCGAGACAAGAGAAAATGGCGTCTGCCCCGACTACGCCCTCCTGAGCCAAGCGAGGCATCCAATCATGAATGCGGCGCGGCAACTCCATGAGAACGTCTCGCCAGTCCCCGACGTCATTTAAGCGGAATGTCCCATCTGATCTCTCGCGCGGGCGGCAGACGATGTGAACAGACGAGGCTAACGAGGCGGTTCCGATTGCATTCATCCGGTCGGCCTTTTCCGTATCGATGGGCCATGAGCCGGTTATGATCCAGCCACCCTCGATAATTGCGCCGAGAACAGCTTCCCAGCTTGCAGTGGTCTTACTCGCGAACACGATCACGCCGACGCCGTTGGGTGCCGTGATGTTCTTTGCGTTAGCAAACGCCCTTGTCAGTTCGTGTTCGTAGTACGTTGCAGTTTTAGTAGACCCACTCCTGCTATGCGGTCGATCCACCACGATCTCTTCATTTTTTGGGGTTACCTCCGTAGAAACCAAATCCGGAAATTCTGACCATAAGCATCGTTTCAGCCAGACGTAAAAGAAGTCCGACAAATGCGAATAAGGAATGGCGTCGTAGTAGGGAGGGTCGGTAAACAGCACGTGCGCAGATTCGTCGGGGAGAATTGGACTGGTGGCCGATGCTCGCGTCACTTGCCCCCCATGATCAAGCCACTGCTGGTCCAATGCGTTGATGACCCAACTCAGGGCGACAGAGAATGATCCGGTAGAAGCACCCAAAGGACAAACCTCACCCCAATCCCAAAGCATTCCAAGCGCCTGCCGGGAGAAGGTGGCAACACTCTTCTCCATGTGATTTGCCCATCTGGAGAGAGAGGAGTTAAAGTCCGCTTGTTTGCTGACCGCGAAAGCCAAACAGATTTTTACCGCTCGTCGCAAATCCGGGTCTTCTGGGTCCGACAGTTTCTCGATCCGGGAAACCGCTGACGCATAAAACGATAAAGCCAGCGCCGGGCGAGGCGAGAAAAAGGAACCCCAATTGTTCATGCCGTACAGTGGAACGCTGATTCGGCGCAGTTCTGTTAGCGGGACCTTCTCGTCGGGCACTAAACTCAATGGCCCTTCGTTGCGCCGACTGAGATCATTCAGCTCCGCCCGGGCTAACTCAACGATCTCCAGATCTCGGTCGGTGGCAAGCCTATACATCCGCCCTGTCCTATTTGTATTGACAGTCACTACGCTTAAGAGCCGAGCGTCTTGAGCCCCGCCACCCTTCCTCGTAAGCTGTTCACGGATCTTAGTAACTGGCGTTGTATAGCCGCAGCACGGACACGTTGCGGAACCGCGCTTCACCGTACCTTCGAATTGGGGATTAGGAATAGAGATTCCACGCTGGTCCTGTTTGATCCAGCCGCCGTTCTCTTTCACGATGATTTGAAAATCAACGCGCTTCAAGGTACGATTTGGCAAAAGCTGGAGAGCTACGGAATGAGTTGCTTTCTTTGCTAACCAAAGAGTTCGAAGCAGAGGAACTTCGGTTCCACAACCGGGGCCTTCGCAAGTGATTGTTCTGGCCCAAAGGTAGGCTATTGGGCGCTCGCCGCCGGAGTCCTTCGGATAAAAGTCTTCCAATCTTGTTTCGGCTTCCCGCGCGATCTGATCGCCCCACTTTCGGACCTCGTCACGAAGGCGCTGACCGTACCTTGGAATGTACTCAAGAATGACTTTATTGAGCAGGATCGGAATCGGGTTTAAGTCACTCGCAAAGGCGTCCGCGCCGACTCGCAATGCCTCCATTGGAATTGACCCGCCCCCAGCAAATGGGTCCACGACCATGGGACGGCTCCCTGATGCGCCGCCCAAGGCCTCGTGTGCCGATCGCGTTAGCGCTCGGGCCGTTTCTAAGTATTCAGGCACAGTTGCAGCGTTCCAGTCCGCAAAGTCCGCGATGAAGTCCAGGAGCGCGAATCGAAGGATGTTGCGGTGCGCAAGACTGGCGGGGTCGAGATCACTCCGTTTTTTGGCGAGGGCCTGCCACCTAATCCAAGAGTCGTGCGAGCAGTGGTCTTTGAGGTCCTTGTCGGATACCGCTTTGGCAGCGAAGTCTCCAATGAGACGCATCGCGTCTGTGCAGAACGCTTGGGGGCACTGTGGGTCGGCGGGATCGGGCCATAACGTGGCACACAATACTGCTCTACAAGCGGCCAAGGGTCGCCTTGCCCACCAAGTGTGCAGCGTCGAGATGTGCCCGTGCCTGATGGACTTCTCCCGCCGCGCATGCGCGGAGATCCTCTTGATCGGCAGATCGACCTCAATGAGCCGTTTCGGGTAACTCATTCGGATGTTGCCCTCACACCTGCTGCACGGTGCTGATTTTGCGGGGACTTCAATTACTCGCCTCCAGAATCGCCTTCGCAGCGACGTGATAGTGCTCAATTATGACCAGAGGCTCCCAACCGAGACGGGCAGGATCTTGTACGATCCGAACTTGCGGCGTCGATCCGCAGTTGAACACCACGTAGAGCCAGAAATCCTTCTTGAGCCGTTCTGCCGTTTTGAATTCGTTGGTTGTCAGGGCCACTTCGCCGATACCGGATCTTCCCTTGACCTCGATGAAACGAACTTCAACCGACGTTTCCGGGTCCTCCGAGTGAGGCCGGCGGGAAATCAGATCAAATCCGCGGTTCTCCGCTTCCACGCTGGTGACGCGCCACCCACGAGACTCCTCGTGGGCGATCACTGCCTGAATTGCGATCCTCTCGATTTCGTCATCCCGGACCATCGCCGCAAACTGCGGAGCCGCCCGTTCTGGATGAGGCAACACCCACGCGCGACCGTGGTGCTGGATATCCGCGATGGTGCAGAACCGTTCACGCTCAATCTCGTTCCGCCGCTTCTCCAGGCGGTTATTGAGTTCGTCGATTTTATCCTCCACCTGCTTGATGTTGGCGGCGAGAAGAGGATTTGCTTCGCGCGAATGATCGCCACTCATGAGTTCAGCCATCCGAAGATTCTGGCGATGGATCAACTCGTTCAGGCTGATCTCCATGTGCGTGGAAATCGTATCGATCTCTTTGAGCCGTGTCCCCTGAATCTCTTCGAGGAATGGTTCGAGAGCCTTCTCGATCAGGGCCTGCTCGACAACGTCGCTGCCCGGCAACCCATCGTCAATGCCCGGTTCTGTACCCGCAGGCGCCGGAACCACATCGAGGAACAGCGTCGGCTGCCGAACAGCGAGAGAACCGTCCATGGAGGTCTCAACCACAAACAGTCGCCGGTGGAGAATGTTCCCCAGACCATCACGTATCGTCGCCGAATACACGTCGAGGCGCGCCGGTTGCGTCCGCGCGACGTCATAGAATACGGAGCCGCGCTCCAGATCCGGGCCGACGGACTGGAGCAGGTCTTCCCGAACGACCTCGAAAAGAGGATGGCCGGGCGTTACCCAGTCCACTGTCGGGTCCTCCGAAAGGTAACGCTTGTCGAAGACGATCTGCTTGTATTCTTTCCCCAGCCTGCCGAAACGAGGTTCCAGCAGGTCGCCCGTAGTCCAGAGGTTCTTCGGAACCCGCCCCACCCGGTAACAATGCTTCCCTTTGGTGATCTCTTTAGGATGCACCCCAAGCATCGGCCCAGCCAGCAAAAAGAAATCCTCCACCACCTCGGGCACCAACCTGCGCTCCTTCGCTTCGGCCGATTTGCCGACGATGGCAGAGAGGTTGAGGGAACGCTTGGCCAGCCCTTCGAGCGTGGAGTTTGTGATCTTGCGGAACCGCTCTCCGTCGACCTGCTCGACGATCCGGTTCTTGATGACATCCTCAGAGAGATTCCGTGTGTACATGTCACGGAGCATGCGTTCAAGCTGATTCGCAGCGAAGACATCCCCGAGGACATTGAAGATCTTGCCGGTCTGCTGGGGGTCCAGGTCCGATTCGATGCTCTGGAGCCGCTCGAACAGCTTGTGGAGGACGCGCCCTTCCCGCGTGTTCGTGGAGACGAAGTTGAGGATTAAGCAGTCCTTCTCCTGGAGGTAACGGTGGATGCGGCCCATGCGTTGCTCCAGGCGCACCGGATTCCAGGGAATGTCGTAATTGATCATGAACCAGCAGAACTGGAGGTTGATGCCTTCGCCCGCCGCCTCGGTTGCCGCCATGACCTGGCAGCTTTCACGGAACTCGCGCTCCGCATAGATGCGGCTGCCGGGAGTGTCGCGGTCGCCGATCTTCATGCCACCGTGAATCTGCGTAACGGAGAGGTGCCATTCGTCCCGCATCTTCTCGACGAGGTAATCGAGCGTGTCTTTATGCTCCGTGAAGATCAGGAGCTTCATCTTAGGATCGTCGAATATACCGTGTTCAGTCAGTACCGCCCGAAGCTTCCGCAGCTTGGATTCGACTTCACGCTTTTCGAGGAGCAGCGCGCGGTCGACAAGATGATTCAGTTGACCGATCTCGTCTTTCAGCGCAATTGGATCGACGGAAACGACCGATTCCTCGAGCGCATCCATGATTTCCTGCTGCTCATCTTCCGGGAGTTCGTCGAAATCGTCGGGAACGCGCGCGTCGATCTGCTGCTGACGGTAGGCTGCGGGATTACCCAATACCTTCTGGCGCTTGTCCCGCATGCGCTCCAGGCTTCGCCGTGCGGCCCGGATGCTGGAGGCGAACCGGCGTTGCAGCATCGCCATGGTGAACCCGACGGCTCGACCGCGCGCGGAATTGTCAGCCGCCGCTTTGATCGACTGATCCTCGACATAGCGAGTGAGCGCGTCGTACAGTTCCCACTCCTCGTCGTCGATGGCAAAGCCGATGGTCTCGACCTTCCTCTTTGTGAAGAGAGTTCGGACCTCCCCGGTTTCCGCGTCAGGGAAGTGGACGAGGGCCTCCTTTACCCGGCGCAGGTAAAACGGAGCCTCGTGCCTGCGAATGGCCTCGTCGATGCTGGCGACGTCCCCGTACACATCCCGGTCCAGAAGTTGCAGAAAAAGACGGAAGTTCTCCGGGTCGCCCTTGTGCGGCGTTGCGGTCATCAGGAGATAGTGATCCGTCATCTCCGACA
>PLEX01000140.1:30889-35278 GCA_003136575.1 Bryobacterales bacterium
CTGCGGAGAAGGCTTTCCTTGGCATCTTCGATTCGGGAAACCCAGGAAATCGACGTCACCACCTGGTTCTTCTCCTGCCACGGATTGGAGCCGTAGTTAGCGCGCAGAACGTCGCTGCGGACCACCTCGAACTTCTCCTGGAACTTGTCCTTGAGCTCGCGCTGCCACTGGAAACTCAGGTTGGCCGGAGTCACGATGAGGATTCTCTTCACCAGCCCGCGAACCTTCAGTTCCTTGATGAGCAGGCCCGCCATGATCGTCTTGCCCGCGCCGGGATCGTCGGCGAGCAGAAACCGGATTCGAGGGAGCCGGAGGAAATAGTCGTACACCGCTTCAAGCTGGTGCGGCAGCGGATCGACCCGGGCAATCGACAGGGAGAAGTACGGGTCGTACTCGTAGGCGATCCCCAGTCGCAGGGCCTCGACGCCAAGCTTGAACTTCGTCGCATCGCCGTCGAAGGGTTGCTGTTCCGGGGAACCTTCCAGGTTGGCGAGTTGGGCTGGCGAAAGGATTGGCTGGTGTACCTTCCCGGTCGTCATCCCGTAGCCAACCAGCTTGATCGAGCCGCCCATCGGGACCACCCGGATGACCTTCACGGGTTCCGGGAACATGGGTCCGCGCACGATGATGTTTGGTTTCAGATCCTGAGGATTCATTGAGCCTTAATTGCTACCGCCAGAGCGGCATTGTTGATTGTATCGGTTCGACGAACCCGCTAGACCCGCTTAGTTCAGTTTCAGCTTGATCGCATCGTTCGGTGCGTGCGCCAGATCCTGCTTTGTCCCGAGATACCGCTCCGTCGTCTGCACCGACGAATGTCCGCGCAGCATCTGAATCTGCTCCAATTCGCCGCCCGCGGCCCGGCACAATTTTGCGGTCGTCCGCCGAAGATCATGCGGCGCGATATCCGGCAGCCCGGCCGCAGCGACGTAGGATTTCAGCATCTGCCAGACGACCTTTTCGCTCAGCCCTTCTCCGAAAACCTGATCACTGCGGTTGATGGGCCGGAACAGATGGCCCTCCGTTACACCCGCCTCCGCCGTCCACGCATCAATGGCGTTCTTCGTCCACGTTGGCATCGGGATCGTGCGCACGCGACCGTGCTTGCCGACCAGATCGACGATGCACCAGCGACTATCGCGCATCTGGACGTGTTTCATCGTCATCGCGGCCAGTTCCGACCGACGCAATCCGCAGCCGAGCAGCGTGGCAAACATGGCCCGGTCGCGTACTCCTTTCTTCGTCCGGATGTCCGGCGTGTTGATCAGCGTCTGTGCCTGGCGGAGCGACAGCCAGTTCCCAACGCGCACGCCATGCGACCGGACGCCCTTGATCCGCGCGATCCCAGACGCCAACTCAGGCGCCAGCAGTCCGTTGTCCGCCGACTCAACCGCCAGCTTGCGGACCGCCGTGATTCGGACATTAATAGAGATAGGTCCGAGCCCGCGGGCTTCGAGCGCAACACGCCATTCCAGGACGGTTGCTTTGGTGAATCCGCCCGGTCGCGCTTCCTGCACGAACCAGGCGATGAATTCGTCCAGCCCGAGGTTGTAGACCCGCCGCGTAATCGGTGACGACACGCTGTCGAGCACCAGCGCCTTCAATCTGCGCCATTCTGAGGCCCTGTCGGCCACCACCAGTTCGTTCATCGTTAAGTCCTTTCGTTCCCGTTATTTGGCAATATCGGTAGCTAACAGGACATTAGCTCTGGTGGGTATCAGGTATCAAGCCAGCCCGGCGAGTTTCTGCCGACCACGGAGCGCGCTGATCGCATTCGCCCGCGAGCGTTTTCCGGACGGCGTCGATCTGCTGGTCAACAATGCCGGAATCGCCCCCCGCGCTGCGCCGCGATGTCCTCAAAGCCATCGAAGTCATGCCTTCCGTCAATGACTTTCGTGGCTAAGCAAGCAGGAATCGATTAATTGGTCGCTCTTGCCCAGTGCGATGTCCTTGAGAGACTCTTCCGTGCAATTGGCGCATTCAGATTTAAGCTCGCGGAGCAGGAACACGGAGGCCGCTGCCCTGAATACAATTTGAGGGTTAACCTGTTTGTGTTGCAGTCGCAGAAGATCCAGTCTGTCGGAAGCCAAGTGCATGATCTGCCGGAAGTCACCTTCGCTTTCCGGCACCACGGAAAGCCTTTTCCGTAACTCGGCAAACTGGGCCTGCGGCGTGTCGTAAGGCTCATGCGGGATTGCGGACCGATTCCACAGGGACTCGAACAGGGCGTAATCCGGGGAGGGGCTGTTCAAGAGTCTCTCAATGTTCGCCGGGTTCGGCTCCGTTGAACTCGTGGATTTCTCTTTGTGTCCAAATAAAGCGGACGCAACCGCCAATACCACTGTAAGACCTGCGATTACTGCCAGTGATTTGAGCAGATCGGGAAGACTCTCAGGGGTCTCAGGCAGACTTATCGGTTCATCGGGAGGCTCACTGCCTTTTTTTCCCCTGCGGTTCTCTGGCTGAGGCATCATGCTCGAAGACTAGCATGAAAATCTCTCTCAGACCGCCGCAGGCAGCCACGAAGTACACAAACGCCTTAGCATTCGTGTTGCAGGCCATTTTGTCGCTGGCATTGATCCGCGCCTGGATCTCCGCCGGGCTGATCCGCCCGCCGCTCGCCTGAGCCTCTCTGAGTAGCGCGTAAACCTTTCGAACCAAACAAAATGCATCCGGCCAGGAAATGTCGCGGCCAACGCACACGCTGCCAGGCGGGCAATTGCCTCCGCTTCCGCCGCTTCCGCCGCAGGAAATCAGGATCGGGATTCTCTGGTGCCCTGGAGACTGGAGTGTGTCGGAGATCTTTCCGATCTCCATCGCTGTGCCATCGGTGAATTTGAAGATCCCTCCTTCGTTGTGACCGAGCACCATAACGAAGTTGGCGTCCGGATTCATCTCCAGAACATGTGAAAGGGTCTGCGTGCCGACGCCGGCTGTGCGCGTGAGACCAATACCGGCCAGGCTGGCCACTTGAGCTCTATTGGCCTTCGTAAGACCCCGATCGCTTGCGGTGACGTTCGCGCTGCCATATATCTTCTTCATTTCCTCCAGAGTTAGCGGCGCCTGCATCACGGTTGCGAAAGTCGGTGCAAATTGGGTGTCCAGAATCTTGCGGGCCTGAGCCGGGGCATTTTCGAATTCCACCATTCCGGGGCCGGTTGTCCGCGCGCCCGAAAGATTATTTGTGCACCGATTCGTGACAGGCGCTGGCAGTCCTCCCACTATCCCGGAGTAGTCGATGAGAGGCTGCGCGGGAACGTGCAATGCGCTGCAGCATAACAGGAGCAGGATCGTCGCCACCTGCTGAACCCGACACCTCGAACTGCCATTTTGCACTTTCACCGGCGGGCCTATTCGACGCCCAGATATGTTTTCCAGGCGCTCGATGTCCTTCCCAGCTTGCGGCCCGGCAAGGATCGGCCGCCCGACTTTATGAAGGGGCCGACTGCGGCAGCGGCAATCAGGTACTGACGGGGACCGGCCGGACCACCTGAGTTGATGGCAAGGGAACAAATGGCGGCTCCTAAGATGAACGCCAGAGTAAACAGCCAGTAGATCTTGCTGCCGAGCATTTCCTGAAACTGTTCGATCTTTCGGGTCTGGTAGATTTCGCGCCAGTATAAGGCCTCGGTTGTAATGCCGCCCGCAAGAGCCGTCAGGAAGTGTCCTAAGGGCGAGTCAAGCGAAAACTCGTTCAGATTGAGTTGAAGGCTTTCCACGAGGCACTTTTCGTTGAAAAAATTGTAGCATGCCGAGATCTATTCGATTCGCCAAAACCTCATGATCCGGCATGGAGGAATCTGCACCCGTGCTCATCCGTTCGAAATCACCGACGGAACCGCCGCCCGTTCACAAGCGTTCGCACCGCGCCGCCGCGAACACCGGCCGGCAGAATCACGCATACTTTCAAACGGCTCCACCGAAATCGGTTTCTCGACCAGCATGCGGCCGACCGCCCCGAACGGCAGGAACTTCATCCTGTCCCACTTGTTGTCGCGCACGCGGTCATCGCCAGCAAGATCGAGGACTGGCTTGCCGGGCGGCGGGAAGACCACTGCGGTTCTTGCGGAGGTGATCGGCGAGTAAAGCGCATTCTCACAGCGCCGACCCGGATTGTTGTTGTCCAAAACCGTCGAGTCGGGAAGTGAATCAGGCTGGCGATGCTCTGTCGCCGCGTTAACGGTTATTATCGTTAGCTGTTTCCGCCGTCACAGGGGGCTGGTGTACCTTCCCGGTCGTNNACCACCCGGATGACCTTCACGGGCTCGGGGAACATAGGTCCTCGCACGATGATATTTGGTCTTAAATCTTCAGCGTTCATACAAAATTGGTGACGGCCTCATGCAGCACAATTGCGCGAGTTCACCATGCTATTCTTGCACGGAATGA
>PLEX01000202.1 GCA_003136575.1 Bryobacterales bacterium
GGCTACTTTGGAACGACGCTCCAAGCGTCGGGATATAGGCGTCGCTGATCCTGTTCGATGTGGAATTGCCAGTAGCAATCGAAGTCTCCAGAAAGATAGATGGCTCTGAGCTGGACGATGCCTTCCGCCATCTGTTGGTCCAGCGCATGCCTGAACGCTCCATCCGGTCTTTGATCAGGTGCTTGCACGCGCCTTCGACCGGCCCGCTGGCAATCGGCCAGCCGTTGGCGAGATATTGGTCATAGCGCATGCGGGCGCGGTTTCGGTAAAGGTAATCGGCAACAGCCTCCAGCGTTTTGCGCCTGGCGCCGGAAAGGCCGCGTTTGGTGATGCTTTGTCGGATTCCCTTTACCACCTGGCCCACATCGCCGAACAGGATTCGCAGGGTCCGGTCCATGACCCAGAGGTCGGCCTCCAGGCTGCCCTCGGCATGAAAGACGTAAGCGGCTTTCCACAGTTTCTCCAACACATGGATCAGATCGAGAATCAGGGTGACGCTCAGCTTCCGGTCGACTCGAATCTGGAGGGCACGCTCGCCGTCGGTCACGGCTACGCGGGTTTTGGATGCTGAGGGATCGCGGCGTTCCATCTCTTCGGCTACTTCCTTAATGACTGCGGTCTTGCCCTTGAGCAGACTGGCCCACACCCGTTTGTTCTCGGGGCGCGGCGGCGATGGCGCGTCATGGGGAGTCCGGCGCGAGGTGGGGAAGAGGCTCTCCACGACCTGTTGCGGGGTACGCACCCAGGGGGCGCGGGTGAAGACGGCAGCGACGGTGGCCATGCGCTTCTTGTTGGCCTTCTGTCCTTTGGTCAGCCGCGCTATCGGTTGCGCGCCGGCCGGCTTGACCATAGGAATGCCCTTGCAATCGACCGCGGCAACGAGGATGGAGCCAGTGGCGGGATCTGGGCAACGCTGTCGGTAAAAAGCGTCAAAGTCCTGTGCCGCATCCGGCAGGATCTGCTCCAGGCTGCGTTTGGAGACGGAAACACCAGTCAGGTCGGCAATGGTTTGGACCGATTCCAGGAGAGGGTTTTGCACGGCGGCCCTGACCAGACGCCGCTGCAGTTCGTAGGAGAACGAGCGTGCGGGTAAAGTCAGCGCCCGGTCCAATGGGAAGATGCCGGGCACGCCGGGGCGGGAGTAGCCCATGCGGACGAGTTCGACGGTTCCAAAGACGGTGGTGAGAGAGCGGGTACCCAGCCGGCAATGGGAGCAGGCCAACTCGCAGTCTTGCTTCTGGACGTAGAGCACGGGTCCCGCATCCCCGTTGCCACGATGCTGCAGGTGGGCCTGGAGGAGCAGTCGCTGCACCTCCAGGCCTTTGGCCTGTTGCCGGGATTCAATCTCGTGGAGGGGGAGTTCGAGGGCGCTGCCGGAGGCCAGCCAGGACTGAAGCAGAGCGAACTCGATAGCGGCGGGTGTGGTTTCGGGCGAGGCGGAGGTTGCATCTGTCATATTCCTACGGTATTATTACCGTAAGAATAATGTCATCAACCCGTACTTCAATCCGGCGCCCGGAACGGAGTGTTCCGCCGGATCGCCACGCGCAGCGTTTCCAGGAACTCAAACGGGGGCTCGATCAACTGGAGTTCTTCTGCAAAGGAACGGTACTGAAGCGGATGATGAAGTGCGGCAAGACCCACTGCGCCTGCGCCTCAGACCCCGACAAGCGCCATGGACCTTACTACGAACTTACTTATAAAGCCAACGGGAAGACAGTCAACGTGAAGCTCGCCCCGGAAGCGGCTCCCCTCTACAAGGCTGCCTCCCTGCAGTACCGCAAGCTGAAGACCTTGCTCAACCGCCTCGAAAAGCTCTCGCAGACCATCCTGCGGCACCAGGCTAAACTGGCTCAATCTCACCGCCGTTGATCGCAAAACAGGGGGTAATCTTCATAACCCCGCAAGTGACCCTCGCCGACCGGACAAATAGCCCTAAGTGTATGATTGCGCGTTCGTTAAACGTCGTTCCAAAGTAGCCACACCCAAGTTATTTGGTGCGCGGACTTCAGGTCTGGTGCTCCCGCAGGTATCGCGGGAAGCAGCAGCGTTTTTTTCGGGTCTGTCCGGAGTTCGGATCCCCGTTCGCGTACGTTCTTACTTCCACTCCTGCGCCAGTTTCACAAACGACCCCAGCGACATTGCCGTGGTGTCTTTCGCCACCCAGGGTTACGATTGCGTCCGCTCCCGCCGATCTGAGCGCAGCCGCTACCACTTCCATGGTTCGCCTGTTACGCTTCGTCCAGCCACGCCGTGCATGCGATATCCTCGTGACTCGAAAAAAACGAAATCGTCTGGCATTTCGAGGGCTTTGTGGGGCAAATTCTTCAGATCTCCTGCACTTCACCGCCGCGGAAGCTGTTGGCGTGGATTGCGCGGTCGTCATCCCGAGGGGCGCGCTGGCAGTCGGCTCATCGTCCGTGCCCCAAAGAAGAAGATGCTCGTTGTCGACGGCAAGATGACGTTCCGGCTGAAGAAGTCACTGCCTTTGACTGGCACGGCTGCCTGTGTCGCGCGACCTTTGTCCCATGATCGCCATGGAGCGTTAAAACGTCACTGGGTTAGCGGCTTGAGGAAACCCAAAAAAACTGGAAGCGGCGGCCGGAGCGAAGTATGTGGGGTACGTTGAAGGCCCCAAAATCGTCTCGATGAAAAAGTAGCGGCACCCGTACGCCGGGGCTAGATTTCGCGACGGCCTTCCATGGCCTTCCACATCGTCACTTCGTCGGCGAATTCCAGGTCGCTGCCGACCGGAACTCCCATCGCAATCCTCGTCACTTTCATGCCGAGCGGCTTCAGAAGCTTCGACAGATAAACCGCTGTCGCTTCCCCCTCTACCGTGGGGTTGGTCGCTACGATGATTTCCCTCACTTCGCCTCTCGCAATGCGGTCGATCAGTGTCTTGATGCGCAATTGCTCCGGCCCGATGCCACGCAGGGGAGAAAGCGCCCCGCCGAGCACGTGGTACAGGCCGTCAAATTGGCGCGTGACCTCTATGCCAACGATATTATTGGGGTCCTCCACCACGCAGACCACCGATTGATCCCGTTCGGGGTCGCGGCAATACTGGCACAATTCGCTGTCGGCGATGTTGTTGCACATCGCGCACATGGTGAGCTTATCCTTAACGTCGAGGATCGCCTCCGCCAGTTGCGCCGCGTCTCCACGGCCGGCACGCATAATGTGAAATGCGATGCGCTGGGCGGATTTCTGGCCGATCCCCGGCAGACGTTTGAATTCGGTAATCAGCCGCGCAAGCGGTTCGGCGAAGTCCGGCATTTCCTATAACAAGCCGGGGGGCAGACCCAAACCGCCCAGCATTCCGCCCATCTTGCGCTGCGACTCTTCGTCGACCTTTTTCGCCGCGTCGGCGAAGGCAGCCACGACAAGATCCTGGAGCATCTCCACATCGGCGGCGACTTCGGCATCGATCTTCACGGCGCTCACGCCCTTATGGCCGTCCATTTTCACAGTGACCATGCCGCCGCCCGCGGAACCCTCCACGCGGATCAGCGAAATCTCAGCCTGCATCTTCTCCTGCATCTGCTGAGCCTGCTTCATCATGGCCTGCATGTTGCCTGGCATCTTCATTTCGTTCAGGACTCCTTCAAGTTGCGGACATTACGAACCTCGCCGCCGAATAATTCGCGGAAACGTTGCACTTCGGGGTGACCGAGCGCGCGTTCAGCCGTTTCATCCCCGGCGGGCGTTTTTGGTGAGGATTTAGCCGCGGGACTCGCGGCGCTTGCGGCCGGACTCGCCGCGGGCTTCACTTCGCCGAACGCGACCTTGAATCGAAGCGTTGGGTGGCCGATTTGTTTCAAGGCAGCCAGGATCTCCTCGCGCCCCAGATCCAGCTGAAACTGTTTCGGCGCGGTGATGAGTAATTCGTTATTCACCAGCGCGGCGCTCGCCTGCGACATGGCATCGGCCGAGAATTGCAACCCGGCCTTGATCATGGCGCTTTGCAGCTTTTCGCGCCAGTCGTCGTCGGGCGAGGGCGGACCGGCATACAACGGCTGCGCGGCCGCGGGCCGTTGCAGAGCGGAAGGCCTGGGCGCCGGCGGAGCAAACGATGCGGGAGCCGCGGCAGGCGCGGGCACTGCCATCGGCCGGGGCGCTGAGACAGAAGGCGCCGCTTCTCTCGCCGGAGCAACCGCGCGTGGCTCACCGCTCAGATTCGCCAGCGCTTCTTCAATCGGCTGCAGTCGACCGGCCTGGAGCATCTTCAGCAGTCCGATCTCCAGATGAAACCGGGGCTGCATCGAGAACTGAAGATCGCGAAATAAATCGAGAGAGAACTGGAGATAGCGGGTCAGGTCCTCCTCGCTGAACGCCGCCGCGATCCGCGCCATCTCTTTTTTCTCGGCGGGGCTGGCCGTCACCAGCCTCGATTGTTCGCCTGAGATTTTCGTTACCAGGAGATTCCGAACGTAACGCGACAGTTCGCGCGAAAAATGCTGTGGGCTGCCACCATTACGCTCCAACTCGTCGACCAGCGCGAGTAGCGCCGAACCGTCGTTGGCGGAAAGCGCCGTGGTCACCTGCGCCATCGCGTCGATTCCAAACGCGCCGAGCAGCGCCCGAACCTGCGCCGCGTCCAGTTTGTTGCCGCAACAGGCGATCGCCTGATCGAGCGCCGAGAGAGAATCGCGCACCGAGCCCTCGCCCGCCTGCGCGAGAACGGCGAGAGTTTCATCGTCGGTTTCGACGCCTTCCTGGGTGCAGATTTCGCGCATGCGGTCGATCAGGTCGTGGAAATCGACGGACCGAAAACTGAAATGCTGACAGCGCGATGCAATAGTCGCCGGAATCTTGTGCGATTCGGTGGTGCAGAGGATGAAGACGGCCCACTCGGGCGGCTCTTCGATGGTCTTCAGCAGGGCATTGAAGGCTTCGTTGGTGATCTGGTGCGCTTCGTCGATAATGAAGATCTTGTAGCGGTCGCGCGCGGGCTGATAGCGCACGTTTTCCCGCAATTCGCGCATTTCGTTGATGCCGCGGTTCGACGCGGCGTCGATTTCGATCACATCGACTGCGCCGCCCGCCGCGATTTCCACGCAACTGGCGCACACACCGCAGGGTTTATCGGTGGGGCCTTTCTCGCAGTTCAGGCAGAGGGCGACGATCCGCGCCGTTGTGGTCTTGCCCGTCCCGCGCTGCCCGGAAAAAATGTAGCCGTGGGCGATGCGGTTCTGCGCGATGGCGTTTCGCAGAGTGGTTTTGATGTGGTCCTGATTGAGGACGTCGTCAAAAGACTGAGGACGGTACTTTCGGGCGATGACCTGGTACATGGGGAGGGTCGAATATGCCAGGCCCCGGGTAATCCGCGGCACACGGGTTAAGCCACTACCGTTGCTTCCTTCCGAACCTGGCGGGGTTTGCAGCCGCCCATTGCACGGAGCCCGGGACCTGACGAATTTCAGGTTAGCATGAGGTGGAAAACAGACCGTAGTTGTTGCGTGTGGCTTCCACGGGATCGCGCAGAGGCCGTCACCTTCACCCGATGGCGCTCTGGGCAAGTTCGGGACCCCGGGAACCAGCCGCCCCTTTGAGTTGCACCAGCAACCAAGCCTTGGCCAGACGCCAGTCTCGCGTCACGGTCTCCACCGACACCTTCAGCACGGCGGCTGTTTCTTCCACGCTGAGGCCGCCGAAGTATCGCAGTTCGACGACTTTCGCTTTTCGCGTATCGCCCTGAGCCAGCGCTTCCAGCGCGTCGTTCAACGCGATCAGTTGCCTGTCGTTTCTCCGGCTCAGGTTCAGGTGGGCAACATCGTCGAGGTGAATCCGGCCCAGTCCGCCGCCGTGCCTGGACGCGGCTCTCTTGCGGGCCGCGTCCACCAGGATGCGGCGCATCATCTGGGCGCAGATCGCAAAGAAATGCGCCTTGCCTTCGAGCGACACATTCTGAGCGTCGATCAGCCTCAGGTAGACCTCATGCACCAGGGCGGTCGGCTGCAGGATGGGTTCTTCGCGCTCCCGATTCATAAAACCTACGGCCAGGCGGTGGAGTTCCGGGTAGATGCGCGGAGCGAGCGCATCAAGCGCGACCGCGTTCCCCTCCGCCCAGGCGATAAGAAGCTGCGTCGTTTCAGAGACTTGAGAGTCCGGGGGCACGTGGCTTCAGGATAGCGCAAAAAAATGTTGCGCACATTACGGTTTTGGCGATCGTTTCCCGCATGGGCTTCCGGGAGAAGTTTTTACCCCAAATCTATTCAAGGAGAAAAAGCAATGAAAATCAACAAAGAGCATTTGGTATCGCGATTCGTTTTCGCCCGCGGGACGATAGTGGGATCAATGAAAAGCCGATACTTCCAGGTCGGGTGCACTTCGGTCTTTGTGATGGCGTTAGCCATTGTAATTACGGGGTTACCCAAGCCGCTGGCAGCGCAAGCGCCACTGCACGGGGTTATAATGACCCAATTGAAGAGCAACCAGTGCATCCAGCCAGTCAATGGGTCCACAGTTGCGGGGGCGGCGATCGTCCTGGAACCTTGTAGCGGGCATAGCGAACCCGCTCAAGAATGGACGATAGTTCGTTATAAAGGCATCTACTATCACTACGTGAACCAACTCAGCGGAATGTGTCTGGATGCAAGGGGGGGCGCTCAAAACCATACGCCCGTCCAGCAGTGGCCATGCAACAGTATCTCTAACGAGTACTGGGTCTACACCGAGGTAATCCCGGGCAACAACGCACCTGTGTATATAAATTCAGGTGTCGCGGGTTCCTTTCATACCACAGGCGGCAATTTCTGTCTTGACGTTCCTGGGGGCCAGGATACCCCCGGAGCTGCGTTGCAGATATACAAATGCAATTCCACTGCGTCGCAGAAGTGGGATTGACGTAGCTGATTCGCCAACAGCCCTCTGCGAGCGAAGCGAAGTGGCAGCCATCTCAGTCATCGGAAAACGTACTTTTGCGAGCACTTGGCAGGGATGGCCCCCGTCAACATCATCTGCGCCGCCCGGCGCGATCTTCCGTCATCATCATCGGTGAAAGTGGAAGTTGAGCGTGAGGGCAAAAGAACCCCGCCGTTCCTGGCGTCGGGGTTCTGACTTGGTGGCAGTTTTCCCGGGAAAGTCAACCACGCATCGAAGCATACGATGCGAGTGAACGGGAGAGCACATGAAGAAACGTAGCCGATATACAGGTCTGGGCCTGGTGTGGTTGGGATCGATGGTGCTGTTGAATAATTTGGGCAAACCACGGATTGAAGCGCTGCATGGCTCCGACGTCTGGGGCCTCGTCGCCAGCGGCATCTGCCTGGGGACCGGCTTTATAGGACTGATCGGCTTGCTCAAGGTGGGGAGTGAGTGATGCCGCGAATGCGTGAGGGCGGGTAAGAATGTCTGCCAATTTTGATATTGCCCGGATGAAGCTGTCGCGCCGACTGTCCGACAAGGCGGCATGGGTACGGCGACATTCTTGCTGCTCGCATTCCCGATGCACGAGAGCGCGGTCCGCCATTTGCTCGCCCGGCCAATGAATGGGTCGCGGTTCCTTATCCCGGCCCGGCCTTGCCGCAATGACCGCAAATATCGGCTTTCTTTTCAACGCCGGCGGCATCGAATTCAGCCTGCGGCGCGGCCAATCCGTATACTGTTTCGGGAGAGTTCCGCGGCAGGGCCGGGAAGAGCGCTCCACTACGCGAGAGCCCCGTGCGGTGCGCCGGAGGTCCATGCGGGAAACGATCGCCGAACCATAATGCGGCGCCAGTTGCCGGTCAAGCCGGTTTCTTCAAACCCGAATAGTAACTCGCAAGCGCCGCCCCCACACTCCAGTTCCATCTGGCGACGCCATAACTCTCGAAACGCGCCGGTACGACGTAACGGCTCTCGGCCTCTTCTGCGCTTGCGCCCGCGCGCATCATCTTCTCAGCGTGTGCGCGCAGGTCGTCCATCAGATCGGCCTGATCCCGCACGTTCTCTATGCCGCACGCGGCCCCGTGGCCCGGTACGAACAGCGTGCGGCGGTCGTAGCCGGCGAATCGATCGAGCACCTTGCGCCAGGCCAGCATATCCGCATCGATCGCGACCCCATACGCGTGGTTAAAAAGCAGGTCGCCCGTGAACACGATGCCCCGCTCGGGGACTCGGATAATGAGATCCGTTGGCGAATGGCCCAGGTGGAACTCGATCACCGCGGTCAATCCGCCGAGGTCGATCGTTTTCGGCAAGGCAGCCTGCGACAGCGATTCGGTAGGGTAGGCCAGGGTCGCGGCATCAATGGAGTCGTACCATCGCCTGATCAGGACTAAATCCGATTGCAGGTGTTGTTTATCGGTCGCTTGCGTAGCGGCTGCGAGTCTCCGTTCGATCGGCGCAAACACTCCGGAATGATCGACGCCTTTCAGATCCGTATATCGCTCTTTCATCAGTGGCCCGACCAGTTCGTGAGCGATGATCGGAATATGCTGCCCGGCGTAGGCCAGGTTCCCGCCGGAGTGATCGAGGTGAAAGTGTGTATCTATAGCCGCCCGAATGGGAGCTCTGGAGATGGCTCGCGCCGCCTCAATTTCAAACGCCGCCGCCTCCGGCTGCATATGCCCCTCGATAATCAGCACCGCATCCCGGCCGGCGATGATGCCACCATTCGAAGCGGCCTGTGCGCCTTTCGACGAATTGGCAATCGTAGCGTAGACGCCGTCGGTTAGCCTGGTGACCGCAGCGAAGCCCCTGTCCATAATGGGAGCTACGCCTGGCGATGGCGGAGTAGCTTGTTGCGCTGCCAACGCAGGTGCCGCGATTCCCGCCAGCAAGAACTGTCTTCTGTTAAGCTCCATAAAGTGGTTTCCTAAGGTACTGAGATTCGATAGATGTTGCGGTGTGTTGTGACGCGAGGGTAGGCGTAAACCGAGGGATCGGGTCCGCCGAACGCTCGCTGTTGAGGAAACAACCGCGCACCCGGCAGTGTTTCGAGGTCTGTCACCCAATTGACGGGGCCCGAACCGGGCAAGGCTGGCGCGAGTTGGCCCGCCGGCAACGGCACGATGTAAGTTTGACCTGTTGACGTGCTATGCGGAGAATGCAGGTAGACGAACTTGCTGTCGCGCGACCATTGCACCATCGGCGGCGTGACTCCGCGATTCTCGTCGCCCGCCGAGCCGCAGTGGGAGCATAGGAAAGTGCGCGATTTGCCGTCCGTCGAGTATATGGCCACGGAGCTGGTCTTAGCCTCCCAAGCCGCGAACGATTCTCCGTCCGGGGAAATGGCGTACAGGAACAGCATCGGATCCGGCAAGACCTTCCGCAACCCGCTGCCATCTTCCTTCACGCGATACAGATATTTCGTGCCGCCTTCGTCGCCCACAAACCAGATGTCGTCGGAAGGGCTGAACAACACCCGATCCGAATCGAGAGCCGATAGCAAGCGCGGAGGCGCGCTCCCATCGAGGGGGGCGATCCACACCGGGGAGTGCCCCGAATCGTCCAGTTTGAGAAACACCACCCGCCGCCCGTCGGCGGAAACACTGTATTGCTCAATGAGGACGTCCGGCATCAGACGCTCACGTTTCCCCGAAGCGAGGTCGACTGCCCATAACCCTCCGCTTACGAATCGTTGGTTAGCGCGCAAACGCTCCAGATAGTACAGCTTTGTGCCATCCGCCGAGAAGGAGGGCATATAGGCGAAACCTTCCGACGTGATTTGCCGGTCGCCCCGGCTGTCGTGGATCCAGATAGTACTGTCGCGGCTGCCGACCGATGTCACAAACGAACGTCCATCCGGAGCGAAGCCGACACCCTGCTCTTCGGTCGCACCCGAGGTAAGGCGCTCGGGCGTGCCATCCGGGAAACGCTGGCGCCAGATGTGGAATCCGTCTCCGGTATTAGCGGACAGGTACATCCACTTGCCGTCCGGGGACCAGGCCCCATCCGTGCATTGAGCCGGGTTCGGACCCACACCCTTTCCCTTCGAGCTGCCATCGAACGGAACCAGTTGGCAGGGCCGCCAGCTACCCATGTCCATTTCCACTGCTATCACCGATTTGTGATCGGGTGAAAGATACGAACGATGAGCCATCGCATTGAGGCTGCGCGGCAGGTAGACGGTCCGCTGCTCCCCGCGACTTTCGGTCGAGGTGTACACACCCATGTGTATGCCTTCTCCGGTCAGGGACGAGAACATGACGCGAAGTTGGCCGGGCGCTGGCTCGACCCAACTCAATCCCGAAGATCTGGCCATCAGGCGGGTGGGCTCGCCTCCGAGAACGGGTACCGTCCACGTTTCCTCGGGGATCGCATAGGCCAGGCGTGTTCCGTCCGGGGAAAACACCACCGGACCTTCTTTGGGCTGTCCGTCGTGCGTAAGCTGAACCGGTTCGCCGTCGGGCAGTTGCTTTACATAGACGTCGCCAAGGCCTTTAAAAGTGTCTGCCCCCCGGATGAACGCAAGAAAGCGTCCGTCCGGGGAAAGGGTGGGAGAAACCGCTGAATCCGCGAAATCCGTGAGCCGCGTGTACTCAAGACGGGTGGGGTCCGTTGCCGAGTGCAGCCGAAGCCATGCCACACATGCAGCAGTGAGAACAACCGCTGCGGCGCCTGCCCATTTCCATCCGGACTTAGCTGAGGAAGGCTGCGGCGGCACCTGCCTCGTTAGCCGCCTCAGATCCACCACCATCTCTCTCATGGATTGGTAACGCGCGGCCGGATCCTTCTCCAGAGCCTTCTCGACCACTCCTTTCAGCGTCGGCGGAATCTTTTCGCTAAGTGGCTTCGGAGACCCGTGGATGATCGTCTGCAGTGTTTCGAGATCGGTTGCGCCCGCAAAAGGCCGCTGACCGGCGAGAAGTTCATAAAGTACAACGCCAAATGAAAAAATGTCGCTGCGCGCATCCAGACGCTGGCCTGAAGCCTGCTCGGGCGACATGTAGGAAATCGTCCCGATGATCATGCCTGGGTGTGTTTGGCGNNGCCAATCCGAAGTCGGCGAGCTTGGCGTAGCCGTTCGTGGCGACCAGAATGTTCGCGGGCTTGATGTCCCGGTGCAGAATGTGGGCCTCATGTGCCGCCGCCAGCCCGTCCGCAATGCCGGTGAGCAGCTCCACAACCTGCCTCCACGACCGCCTTTCCCGTGTGGCCCAGTCGCGCAGCGTACCGCCATCGACGAACTCGGTGACCAGGTACTCCCGTCCTTCAAACTCTCCTGCATCATGCACGGTCAGGATATGCGGATGGTTCAGGGACGAGGCCATCTGCGCCTCGCGCTGGAACCGGCGACGCCCGGCAGCGTCGGCAACATCGGTGGACAGGAACTTGACGGCCACCTGGCGGCCGAGCCTGGTGTCCAGTGCGCGATACACCACACCCATGCCGCCCTTGCCGATTTGCGCTTCGAGGACGTATGGCCCGACCTGAGTCCCGGTGGCCAACGGTGTCACCGCGGCTTCTGTCGGCAGGTATATGGCGAGGGGATCCAGAGACTTGCTGGATTCATCGAGAGCCAGCATCGACATGACTTCGCTGCGCAAGTGTGGGTCGGCGCCCGCAAGCAGTGGCGCTCGCTCGGACGGGACTCTCTCCCGCGCGGCGTTGAATAGCTCCTCGATTTGTCGCCAGCGTTCTGGTGCCAATGACCACCGCGCTTTCAGATTCTTTTATCAATCTTACCGCCGGATTCTCTGCGTCTCCCCCAAAGAGTCGCCGAGTAGCCGCGGCCCCAGGGGGCCTATCCGCACAAAGATCGGAATTCACAGGAACGGAATCCGACGGTCTGGTCCTGATGGGCGAGGTTCCGGATCCGGTCAGACATAGGTGAGCGTAAGAAGAATGTGATTAATTTCAGACACTTGAGCGCTCTGACCGCGTGGCATTACAATGCCCCGAAGAATATTTACGTCGCATTTACGGTTTTGGCGATCGTTTCCCGCATGGGATTCCGGGAGAAGTTTCTACCCGAACTTATTTCAAGGAGAAAGAAGCAATGAAAATCAACGCAAAAGGTCTGTTATCGCTGTTCGTTCTTGCCTGCGGAACAATCCATGCGGGCAACGTGGTGACAGACTGGAATACCATCGCCTCATCAACTATCGTGACCAGCGGAGGGAAAGCGCCAGGCGCCTCCGCGGTCTGGTTCGCATACTCGAGCATCGCGGTCTATGATGCCGTGAATGCCATCACCGGCCAGTTCCAGCCGTTCTACTATCGCATCGCCGGGCCCGCCAACGCTTCCCCGGGAGCGGCGGCGGTAGCGGCCGCCCACCGCGTGCTCGTCAACTATTTCCCATCCCAGCAGTCGACGCTCGACAGTCAATATGCAACCTCGCTCACGGGCGTCTCCGATGGCGGGAACATCACCGAGGGCATCGCAGTCGGGGAAGCTGCGGCGATGGCCGTCATCAGCGCTCGTCTGGGCGATGGTTTGGAGGCCAACATCGCCTATACTCCCGGATCGGGTCCAGGGGCGTGGATTCCTACTCCGCCCGCTTTCGCCGCTCCGGTAACGCCCTGGTTGGGCCAAATGCAACCGTTCACCATGAAGGCGGCGGCGGACTTCCTGCCCAATGGCCCCGAGGCCCTGACCAGCGAAGACTGGAAGCGCGACTACAACCTGACTCGCCTCTATGGCGGCACGGACAGCACCATTCGCTCGGCGGCCGAAACCGAAATCGGCGTCTTCTATACCGAACACACGGGGCAGCAGTACGCCCGCATGTTCAACACGCTCGCCACCGCGAACAATCTCGGCGTGGAAGATTCGGCCCGCATGATGGCCATGCTCTGGACCGGCTATGCGGACGCAGCCATCGGGTGTTTCAACGCCAAATACAAGTTTGGATTCTGGCGCCCGGTGACGGCGATCCCCACGGGCGCGGACACGGCCACGCTGCTCTTATCTTCTTCGGCGTCCGATACGCCCGCCGACCCGACCTGGGCGCCTTCCGGCGGTGCCACGCCGGCGCATCCCGAATATCCCGCCGCGCACGGCTGCATCACAGGCTCGGTCTCAACCCTGATTGCCGACTTCTTCGGAACTACGCGCGTGACGGTCGCAGTCGATAGCAAGGCCTTCACCGACGGCCTTCACACACACACCTTCTTGGACACACGGGACCTGATGGACGAAGTCTTCTGGGCCCGGATCTATGCCGGTTTCCATTTTTACCACTCGCTGGAGGTCGGTCGGCAACTCGGCGAGTCGGTGGCGGGCCAGGTGCTTCGAAACCACTTCCGCCCGTTGCAGCCGCGGTAGGCGGAACGGCCGTACTAAAACAGCGTTCGCTTCCCTCGCCCGCGCCGCCAGGATACAGCTGTTCAGTTGGCCACATTGCGCAGAGTGTTGGGGGGCAGTTGGACGAGCTGTATCGGGCGGCGCGGGCACTTCCTCCGTCGGAACGTGCCAACCTGCCGGAACATGCGGATCTTCGGATCGAAGCCTCCCGGGAAGATGCTGGCTGGCGCCGCGAGGGAATCGGAGGGCTTTCCGAGCGGCGCGGTTGATCGGCATAGGGGCGGCGGTCGACCGCCAACCGCGCCACACCACCGTGCGTACGGGTCCGTACACGGCGGTTCGATTGGTTACGTCAGCACTCCTCAAAACAACGCCCTCTGCTGACGTCTGCCCCGCGGTCAGGCCACTTCTCGGCAGCCTCAGCCGTCGCAGCGACACGGGACGGATCTCCTGGGGTAATCTCAACAGCCTTCCGTGCGGGCCTCCTCCGGGGACGTCGGATCTACGCTTCGCGTCTTTGATGGATATGGACTTCGCGGTAAGTTGCCCGCTCGTCCGGCGCTCGCGCCCTACACCCGCTGGATTATTCATCGACTCGTACATTTGATCCACGCTTCCTTCAGACCTCGCCTCGCGACGATAGCCCTTGTGTTTTCATTTGTACATCGTTTCACTAAAACATA
>PLEX01000036.1 GCA_003136575.1 Bryobacterales bacterium
CGTGCGAATTTGCAGACCCGCGCGCGTTCAAGAGCGATGGCAGCCCCTTGGGTGCCTTATTCGAGCGGGAACCGCTCTTCACTTTCAGTTTGGTTTTCATATTCCCTAATGGTTCTCTTCTCATCTTCATGGAAGTAAACGAAGCACATCTAGCGGCGGTGTAGAATTGTTCCCATGAATCCGCCGCAACCAATCAAATGCAGGGTCTGCGAACAGGGCGCGCTTGTTCGGAAAAAAATATACCGCATGAGCACGCCAGTGGTGGTGATCGGCTTCATATTCCTGATTCCATCGGTACTTGGGATGATAGCCAGCGCCCTGATTTTGTTCGGGGTGGTTTCATCCGCCGGAACTGATGCCAACCGCACCCGAGACGAAGTGGCGGCGCGGATGCGAAGTAACGACGTTCCAGAGCCGATCATTTCCGCCGTGCTTGCCAATCCCAATCTGGACGCGGACTCGTTAATGGATCAAGTAAGTATGGCGCAATTGAGTTGGATCAAAGACTCGCAGGAAAAACTCCGTGGCAGCACCGAAGGATCGGGCCTTGCCGTTCTGTTTGGAGGCGGATTCGCGATTGCTCTCGGAGTCGCCTCTTTCGTCGGCGGTATTATCGGCTGGCTGCTTGTGATGAAAAAACGCGTTCTCCAGTGCTCGGTTTGCATGGCCGTCGTTAACGCATCGTAGTGACGCTATACTATCCCGCGTGGATCATTTCAAATGCCCGGACTGCGGAAGCGAAGCGCTCAAGACCATTTCCAAGCCACAAAGCGCACGTGATCTGGAGGGTGCCGTCTGCACCAATTGTGGCCGTAGTTTCACCGAGGGTGACCTCAGAGGCCAGGCCAAGGAATTCGCCGACAAGCTCATCCGGGACGCCTTCGGGAAACTTAAACGCCATTGAATCTACAACGCCAGCGACCTGATCGCTGATTGCCTCTGTATCGAATTCAAGTCTTGTAGTCATTTGTCAACTCCTTTCAACGCAACTTTCAGGCACTACCGAAAATTGCGCGGGTGAGTCGGCTGATTAACGCACCGGCGCGACAGCGTCTATGGCGAATCCCGCCGACACGGGACCAAGGCCTTCCACGGAGAGCGGGGAAACCAGCGCCGCACCGTTGATTTGCTTCCTCGCAACTACCGCGGTGCCAGGCGAGAGCAGATACAGGCGAAGGAGCGCGGCGTCTCCGGAACGCGGCGCGCCGGCTCCGGTCAGCGCCCGGTCAAGATGCTGGAACGCGAGCAGAGCATCCTTTTCCTCAGTACCGAAAGCGATCTGCGTTCCAGAAAATGCAATGCCTGGCGAGGTCAATCCGCCGCCGCGCGCCACGCCTTCGCAACTGGCTTCGGTTTGCCATGCCAGCCTGCGGGGCTGGACGAGGTCGGTTGCCGCGCCGGGAAAACGCGCGGCGATCATTCGCAGGAATTCGGGGGCTTCGTCGAGAGTGCTGGCATAGCAGGTCACCGACAGCGCAGTCTTGCCGCCCATTTTCGCGGCGAGTTGCTCGATGGCTTTCTCAAACAGGGCCCTCAGCGGCGTCGCAGGTGTTTCGGCCACGGCGGTCTCGGCGGGATAGAACGTAAGGCCATCCGGGTTCACCAGCTTCTTCCCCAGCGATACGGTTTCAAGAACAACCTGCGCATCTCCGAGCGGCAGAGCGCCAGCCTGGAGGACGCTCACCGAAGGCAGCGGGCCGTGCTTGTCAGCCAGCGCGTCGCTCACAATCTGCGGAATGCGGCGGATATCGCCGTTGCCGGCGGAGAAAGCGCGAATGTGAACGATCTGCGAGCCGCCGTTCAGCCTGAGAATCGCCTTCAGGGCATCGCGCGTTTGCTGCGACAACAGGCCGTTGCCTGTGAGCGGTGAAACCTGAAACGCGAGACGGGCAGTTTCGCCGACCGAAACCAAAGGCGGATCCCTGGGCAGATTCAGCGTCTGCTTGTTCTTATCCTGCTCGGTCAGTATCGGCGCGGCGGGCCGCTGGGCGCAAANNACCCCTTCTCTGGGCGCACACCGCCCTGCCAGCCGCAATCGAAATGGCGGCCCTCGACCCGGATTGGGAATCTGCTGAATCGGGAACTGAGCGAGGGCGGAATTTGCGCCTTCGACACCCTTCAAACCGCTTTCAACGCAGTATGGATTTCATCACGGACAACGAGCTCACGGCGAGTGTTGAGCGCGCCGATCCTGACCGCGTCGCGCATTCAACGCGGTATCATGACACTATGCGCAACGAGTTTACCGCGATTGTTGAGCGGGACGGCTCATGGCACATTGCTTATTGCGCCGAGTTGCCCGGCGCCAACGGCCAGGGCGCTTCGCGCGAGGAATGCCGGGGAAACCTTCGCGCGGCGATTAGCCTGGTTCTCGAGCATAGGCGCGAAGAGTCGTTGCGCTCACTCCCCCCGAGGCGAAGCAGGAACTCGTCGTCGTTGGATGAATGAAGCGCGAAACGCTGCTCCGCCACATGCGCGCTATGGCTGCGCGATGCGGAGGGAAGGCTCGGAGCACTCCCTGTGGGAGAATCCCCGGACAGGGCACGCCGAAGCCGCGCCACGCCACTCCGAGGTTCAAACCTGCTGGCCCGGAAGATATATCGCAAGCTTTCGATTCCCGACCCGCCCGGCTGGCTTAGTTGAGTATCATCCATCTTTGGATGAGAGCACGCTCCGGAAACTGCGCCTTTTGACGCCGCCCCGCGAATGGCCCCCCGCCGACCCGCCACGGCAACCCTCGAAGGCGTACCAAAGCCCCACCGTTTATCATTCATTTGGAGGCCGACGATGATGCCAGCGTACCCGCTCGCCCACCGCCCGGCTCCCTCAGGACAACCGACCAGTTGAACGCAGTCGGGATCGAGGCGGCGGTATCGGCTTTAGCGCTCCAGCCCTTTGACGGCGCAGAGTTTCCTTTCGCCTTTCTCGCCGCCTTCGGCAAGGAAACCACCATCAGGCGGCTGCGCAAGGACGAATCGAACGCATCGGACCTGCCCGGAGCCGCCCTCCGGCAAAAGACGATATGGTCGACTTATCGCCGCCTTGGTCTTGTGCTGAGGTGTTTCTTTACCCGCCGTGCTCTTCCCTTTCCTTCTTCTCGTATTCCACCGCGGCTACCTGTTCGTCGCGGCGCTGCCCGCTGGCCTTGTAGCTGCGGCGAAATTTGTCGATGCTCGCCTGACGCGTTCCCTCGGAATTGACGGCAAACCCCGACAACAGCTGTTCGAGATTCTGGCTGTCACACGACGGGCATGCCGGGGTGGGAGAGTTCCGAAGCACAAGGAGTTCGAATTCACGGGTGCACCCGGTGCACCGGTACTCGTAAATCGGCATCTTCTGGCTGGTATTTTAACAGAGCTGGTATTTTAACAAAGCTGATATTTGAAAGATGAGGTGCCGCGGGGGGGCCACCTGTGGGATTGGATACAAAGTCACCGCCCGATCTCAGGCATTGGCGCGCTGTGACGCGGGTAAAAAGGCTCCCATTCGGCCTTTTGCCATATGGCAAATCCATCGGCAATCCCGCCTCAGGCATAGGAAGTCGGTACTGTCAGGCGAGCGCCTTCTTTACGGCCGCTCGAACCTTGTCGATCCCCATCTTCGCGTTCTCGTCGGCCGGCTTCTTGTAGTAGTCCTGATTGAAGAGCTCGAGCGACAGATAACCGCGGAACCCGTTGTCGCGCAGCGCACGGAAGATGGTGTTGAGCGGCGCGATCCCGTCGCCGGGATAGACCCGCTGGGCGTCGGTGATCCTGGTCGGGTCGTCAGCTTGCGGATAGTCGTTCACATGGAACACATGTAGTGACGCTCCGTTGATTTGCCGCAGTGATTCGAACTGCGTGCCACTGCGATAGAGGTGTATGATGTCGAGCAGGAGACTCGCATCGGCATCGCCGGCCGCGGTGGTGACGTAAACGCCGTGCGACAGCGGACCGAGTACCGCGTTGGAGCTCCACAACTCGCACAGGGGCAGGACGCCCATCTTTCGCCCGAGGTCCAGGGCTTCGCGGTAGTACCTTGCCGCGTTGTCGAGACTGACTGGCGCCGCCGGCGGCGGGGCGGCGATCCCGGCGGCCGTGGCCGGTTGAGCTGCTGCGCCTCCCGCACGTCCGCCCCCGCCCCGTCCACCGCGGCCGCCGCCACCACCGCCGGGAGTCGTCGCGATGTGCTTCGCGCCGATCTGTGCGGCCTTGTCCATGTTGAGCTTGATCGTCTCCATGCCGGCCGCGCGCGTCGCGTCATCGTCGCTCAGCCAGGAGTTGAACGCAATCACGTTCTCGACGACGAGTCCGGCATCCTTGATGCGCTGACCCAGATCCTTCAGCGTGCCGGCCGCCTGGACGTACGCGTCGAGTTCAGTCGTCCACGGCTCGATGGCGTGATAACCCGCCTTCGCGGCGATGGCAATCTCGGCGACGATGCCCAGCTGGTGACCGCGAAGGGTGCTGGTGTTGAGGCAATAGCCGAAGGGCTCGTCAGCCGGGCGGCCGGTCGCCGGCGTGGTGCCGCGGGGCGTTTGCGCGTCAACCGGACGGTCGCCCGCCACGGTTGCCACAGCCGCGACAGCTGCAATGTTGCCCAGGAGCTCTCGACGGGAAGGTTCCTTCATGCAATGTCCTCCGTGACCGGTGAAACAGCAGCGATTGGGTGATCCATCATGGCGTGAGGTTATCACACATTCGGTGCGCGCCACGGCCCGAGCGGCGGCGTCACCCGAGTGGCGGCGGNNCTTGCGCGTGAGCCACATCTCGTAGTCGTCAGGATCGACTGTTCCTTCGAGAAAGTGGGCCAGGGAATGCTTACGCGCCATCATTCGATGGTAGCGGGGTCCTTCGGGCGAAATACCTTCCGATATTTGTTGATATCGTGGCACTTTCGGTCGGCCGCGAGGAAGCACCTTTCTCCGAGTCGTGGACGATCCACTCGGAGCCACCCGTTGCCTGATCGAAGGGCGTTTAGCGGGAGTAATCGCCGGGTCACTGGCTAGCTAGAGCCCTCGGAAATCGAGCCTTTTCAGTTCCGCAACACCGAGTTGCAGCGACGATACGGAACTGGCAGGAAGTTGTGCGTTTGGTCGCGTCCAGTCGTATAGTGTCTCAATCCCCGAGCTAATCAGTGTCGTCCACTCGTTCCGAGTTCTCTTGTAATCGGTCTCCTCGTCCACCGAGACATCGTTGAGACAGAGTATCCACGTTTCGATGTTGCGCTTCGGCACCAGTCTCGCAATTTGTTCCGCATCCGGACGGACACGATCAGCTTGAGCCTCATCGAGCTTGCGGTCGAGTTGCGCCAGTCGCTCCTGTACTAAGAGGTTATCGGCATCAATGACGACGATCAGAGCAGTCTCGGCCCGCGCCCGGCGTCGTCGACAGCCTTCAACTTCCACCGCAAATCGCTCGCGGACCCACTGCTCACCACTAAAGAGGAACTGGTTAGTCTCTATGGCAGATGCGGTGATCGTCTTCACCGTGGCACTCTCAAGAAGCTACTCAGCCAGAAACAGCAGAGCCACGCATCGCCTTTCGATGACGTCACGATGTGGACGAAAAAGATCATCACGCTTCTGACGCAGCATCACATAGCCTCATCTGACAATCTTTCCCATTTCATATGCACGCTTAAGCAGGTAGAAGCTGGCGATCAAGTGCAAGTTTGTCTCGCGTTATCCCCGTTGCCGTCAACTTCACTTTGAACCTGATATTTGACACACGTCAACCCCGCTGTTTCCAGCGCTGCCGTGACTAGTTCAAATCTTACCCTTTTTGCTACTGGTTCTCTTCCGAGTATTGCCATAAGGAGCGATCAAGATCGCGCATCGACACTCCGCACTCGACAGCTAGCTAGACAACGGCTCCAGTCCATCGCGCAGATCTTCGTCGAATTTTACGCTCTCTTCACCCAAGTGCTTCTCTTTTGTGGCTGTGGCGGCTCAGGTCCGTGGATTTGCGGCCGGCTCTACATGACCTCCGGCAACCTTCGGTTTCCGAAAAGTGGCCGAGAGTCAGGGATTGAAAAGGGGGCGAACCCGAATTACCAGATCCGCCCCATCCGCGACTAGAAGTGAGTCTTCCCGAGCTCGGGCGGGGGAGACGGCGGCAGCGGTTGTGGATTCAATCCACCCGATACTCCATCGAGTTCCTTTTCGCTGAGCGGCTTCTGATCCGCATTCGCGATTGCGGCGTTTTTTACTTCAGACATGGAAAATCTCCTTGTGACGGCAACGGGTTCTCCTGCAGAACACTCCTTCGGAATCGTTCTTTCCCCGCCGCGTTCGTTGATAGGTGCCGTGTCGAAGGAGAACGTTACAACGAAAAGACGGCTATGCCAATTGCGCTGGACGGAGACTTCAGACCGCCACTTCGGGCCGATGGTGCCGATGAGGATGCGCTTTTTTCCATGGACTGATCTCGCGCAGAAACCAGCCGATGCCGCTGGGGAACCGGTGCTCTTTTCTCCGGTTCACGCGTCGCCACGCTTCCCAGACGTTGCCCACCAGAACGCCCGCGAGCAGATAGTACACAACTCCAGCCCATTCGAAAAACGCGAAACTGACCACGGCGACGAGTGCGCCGCACACGATCTGATCCGGATACTTAGCCGGGGACGTGGGCGGATCGGTCAGAATAATGAACGCGAAAAACAACGCGGCCTCCACGTCGGGCGACCGGTAGATTTCCGCCACCCAACGCGGATTTCCGATAAACGAAGTCGCCGTAAACAGGAGAAAGTACGTTCCCAGAAAAGCCAGTACCAGCGGAACCTTGTTCACGCGGTCGGTGATGAAAACACCCGCTGCAAGCAGCACTGCCTGCACCGCCAGCGGGAGTTCGGTTAGAGCGCCCCACCAGCTCTGCCCGGTGTGGAACACATAGAAGCTCACGACAACGGCCAGCGCCGCCGGGTTGAAGACGTTCGCCATGCGCGAGCGCACCAGGTACTTGCTGACGACGGCGAAAACCGAGGTGATTGTCACCACGTACCATGGCTCCTGGGCGCGCAGCACCATGGAAACGATCATGGCTGTCAATATCGCGCCGCTTGGAAATTCCCATGCGTGCTTTCGCAGCCGCAGTATCGCCGCATCGGCCAGACCCGCAACGATAACCGCGCTCAAAAGACCGGGCAGAAGGGCGCGCAGACCCTGACCGGGCGCGGCAATGCCGACGAGCAGCACGAGAATGATCGTCAGCAGCCCCTTCGGCGTCTTGAAGAAGTTTTTCGCTCTACGCCGCACGCCGCAGACCTCGCGTTTCGTAACGCTTCAGGTCCGCGGTAAACATCAACCCTTCCACGCCCGTGCGATGCAGCAGCTGAATGCCAACTTCGGGGCCGAGAACAAAGGCGGCAGTCGCCAGGGCATCGGCCAGCATCGCGCCAGGCGCGACTGCCGTCACGCTCACAACATCTGTGGGAGATTCGCCGGTACGCGGATCGAGAATATGGTGCTGCCCGCGATCGTTCAGGTTCTCGCCCGGCACGCGGCGTTCGTAGTCGCCCGACGTACAAACCGCCCGATCGGAGACGCGCAGCGACTCGATCAGTTCGCCATCGCGGCGCGGATGACGTATCCCGACCGACCACGGATCGGCGTTGGAATTCGATCCGCCGAGGTACAAATCGCCGCCGGCATCGATGGCAAAATTGCGGAACGAAGCCAATTCGCGGACGGCCATGTCGATAGCAAGACCTTTCGCCACGGCACCAAGATCGAGCGTCAGGGGGCGAAGCAAGGTGATGGTCTTTTCCTCGCAGTCCAGCTGGACATCCCGCCAACTGACGTTGCGACTGGCCCTTCCGAGTTGGGTTTGAACGATTTTACCCGAGCGGTGTTCGCGATTGAACCCGCGGGATTCCATCCGGTGGCCGACAGTGGGATCGAACGCCCCATCGCTTTCTTCCGCCACCAGGAGGGCGAATTGCACGGCTTGAAAGAGGATCGGGCTCGCCGCGACCGGAACGCCGGGAGACGCGGTCAGTTGCATCAGTTCGCTCGACGGATCGAAGCGCGTGCAGCGTTGCTCGATCTCGTGAAACCAGCCAAACGCCCGTTCGATTGCCGCATCCACGCCGCTTTCGAAATTTGCGAGGGTTACATCGCGAACCACCTCGATAGTTACGAACGTGCCCATCACAGCCTCGGTGCGGACTGGCATTTCGCCGGTTCGGGTTCGCTCGTCGGGAACGGCGCACGATCTGGCCGCGCCGCCCGGCTGAGGCGGATGTTCCCGGGGTTGATCGCGTCGCGCGTCGCGGCCCGTGCGCTCTTCTGTCACTTGGCCTTGCCCAGGGCCTCTATTACCGCGTAATAGAACGCGTTGGTGCTCTGAGTCGCGCCGGAGACGTAATCGACCTCCGCGCTCTGGCGCTGCGGCACTTCCGGGGGCAATCGCCCGATCACGTCGCACGAGTAGCGTGTCAGGCATTGGGAGATCGTGGCGGATGTAATGCGCCCGCCTTCAATCACCACCTGCGCCTGGATATCGCCGTGGCGGCACGTGCCCCAACCCGTGTAGGTGCCGTCTTTCCACTTAGGCGCGGGCGGTGGTGCCGGCGCGGCCGGAGCCGATGCGACTGGCACAGGTTCGGCGACGGCGGGCGCGGCCGGTGTTGCAGCCGGCAATACGGGAGCGGCGGGCGCGGAAGCCACGTATGACACTGGCGCGGCCGTTTGCGGAGTGGCAACGGTCGGCTCCGGCGCCGTGGGTGGGTTGGGACTTGCCGGGGAAACAGAAGCGGGCGCATCGCCGCGGTTTGACACCCCCGCAGCTTTGGCGCCGGGTTCCAGAGATGCGGTCCGGACGGGCTGACCGGCAGTCTCGTGCACCGGCGATGGCGACGAAGACGAGTCGGGCGCGTGCAATTCAGGGTTGGCAGTTACCGAGGCAGGCGCAGGTCCTCTCCCCTCAGACCCGGCGGGACGTCGTTCTTCGGACTGCGCGTCCAGTTGTGCGGCAGCCGACCGCGTGCGGGCGTATCCGGCCGCGTAAACCGCGAGGACGGCCGCGGTACTCATCGCAACCAGGCCGTTTGCGACCTTTTTGCCTGAACCGCGCTGAACGGGATTGTCTTGCGCCATATCTGAGAATCCTACTTCACCGTAATGTCGACCGTCGCGATGTGCTGTTCCCACTCCAACTGTAGTTTCGCGGACTTTGCGCCAGCGGCGGAAAGAGTCATTTTATAGGTTTCGATTAGTTTCGCGGGCTTGCTCATCGACATTTTCACGCGCCCAAGATCCTGCGACGCGTCGTACGTCAGCCCCCATTGTCCGGTCTGTTTATTGACGATGAGCTGCCAGTTATCGGGATCAGCCACCAGCGCGTATATCGTATAGTCGCCTTTCGGCACCGGCAGGTTACCAATCGCCAGATCCGCATCCGTATGGAAAGACGTCGCGTCGTTTGCGCCCGCACGCCACACCGGATAGTTCGGATCGTTGCTGATGAGGCCGCCCGGCCCGAATATCTGCCTCCCGCGCACCGAAGGCGCGCAGTATTTAATGGAAAGGACCTTGCCGCCGATGGTGACGGAAGTGGCGGCAGGGGGACTCGGCGCCTGAGCCGAGGCGAGACCGGCCAGCGCAACAATCGACACGACGCATTTCGTCCGGATCTTCATGGAAGCCTCCCGTGATCTACCTCACCTGACAGCATACACGCAGCGGAATAATCGCGAACTTTTCGGGGCCGGGCACGTATAACGATCTGAGGCAAATCGAGACCGGCACCCGGCTCCCGATGCCCGCCAACCGACAGAGGGGATGAATTATGGCTGCGCGCAAACGCGGAAAACTCGCATGGATCGTACTGGCGCTCGTAATCGTCGGCGCGGGAGGCTTCTTCGGCATAAAAGCCATCGGCAAGAAACCGGAAAAGATAGAGCCGGAGAAGCTGGCGAAAACCGAGCGCATGGATCTTGCCCGGTCCGTCGTGGCGACTGGCAAGATACAGCCGGTCACGCAGGTGGAGATCAAGAGCAAGGCCAGTGGAATCATCCGCAAATTGCCGGTGAACGTGGGCGATTTCGTACGGAAGGATCAGGTAATCTGCGAACTCGACCAGAACGATCTGTTACCCGCTCTCCGCCAGCAAGAGGCCGCGCTACACGTCGCGGAAGCGAATCTGAAATCCGCCCAGGCGGATTACGAACGCTACAAGGTAGATGCCAAAGGAGCCGATCTGCCGTTTCTCCAGCGCGACATGGAACGCGCCCGCAATATGTTCACCGCGGGCCTGATCGCATTGAATTCGCGCGACGACGCCGAGAAAAACTACCGCATTGCTGCCAACAAGCAGGAGTCCGCCCAGGCCAATCTCGGCGCCGCAACGGCCGCCATCGCGAGGGATCAGGCCGCGCTTGAACAACAGCAGGCCGTTGTGGCGGCGGCGGAGGAGAATCTCCGCAATGCGACCATCGTCTCGCCCATCGATGGAGTGGTGCTTTCGCGCGACAGCGAAGTCGGCACGGCAGTCAGCTCCATCCTTGTGGTCGGATCGAGCGCCACTCCGATCATGACCGTCGGCGATCTCACCGAGGTCTATGTGAAAGGCAAAGTCGACGAGAGCGATGTCGGCCACCTCTATCTCGGCCAGCCCGCGCGCATTAAGGTGGAATCGTTCAAAGACCAGAATTTCGATGGCAAGGTAACTAAAATCTCCCCGATGGGCATTGAAAAGGACAACGTCACCACCTTTGAAGTGCGCGTATCGATCGGTAACGAGAAACGCATCCTGAAGGCGCAGATGACGGCCAACGCCGAGATCGTTCTCGAAGAACACAAGGCCGTTCTGGCGATCCCGGAGGGCGCGGTGCTGTACAACAAGGACAAGTCGACCGCGGTGGAAGTTCCGGACCCCGCTGACCCGACCGGCAAGCGCAAATTTGCAGTTACCCTCGGAATCGGCAACGGGGCGAAAACCGAAGTGCTCAAGGGCCTGAACGAGGGCCAGCAAGTCATTCTGCAATGACGTATCTGAGTGAGCTGCTGAGCCAGGTGGCTGGAAGCCTGCTGCGCAACAAGCTGCGCAGCTTCCTGACGATGGCGGGCATAGCGTGGGGGCTGGCGTCTATGGTCATCGTGGTGGCTATGGGCGACAGCTTCAAGGAAGGCCAGCGCAACAGCACGAAAGAGCTGGGAAAGAATATCGTGATCCTGTTCGGCGGCCGAACGGAGATGCAGGCGGGCGGCCAGAGAGCGGGACGCAGGATCCGGCTCAACTATGCCGATGTCGGCCATCTGCGGCGCGAAGCCTTTCTGGTGCGGACCGTGGCGCTGGAGCTGGAGAGCGAGTTAAAGGCCACCAGCGCCTATAACAGCGGGACGTTCGACGTAAGCGGCGTCGAAGCGCACTACCCCGATTTGCGGACTCTTCCGATTGGCGAAGGCCGTTTCTTCACGGCCGACGAGCAGACGGGCGGCACTCGCGTTTGCGTCATCGGACTCGACGTGAAAAAGCAGCTTTTTGGCACGCGGCCGGGTACGGTTGGAAGCGAGATACGGCTGAACGGGGTGCCCTACCGCGTCGCCGGCGTGCTGGCTCACAAGGAGCAGAACAGCGACTATTCCGGCCTGGACGAAAAAAAGGTTTTCCTTCCGTACGAATCCATGGCCCGCGACATGCCACCCTCCGAGCGCTACCTTCCCGGCGACCTCTCGGAGATTCTTTACCAGCCGCGCGACGGCGTGGACTCGCTCGAAGCCGAGAAACAGGTTAGGAAAATACTGGCCCGCGCTCACGACTACAATCCGCTGGACGAGAACGCGATGAACATGTGGGACACGGTTGAGAACCAGAAGCAGATCGACGGAATCTTCGATTCGATGTCGGTCTTCCTCGGATTCATCGCCATGGTGACGCTCTCGCTGGGCGGAATCGGCGTGATGAATATCATGCTGGTAACGGTGTCGGAGCGTACGCGCGAAATCGGACTGCGCAAGGCGCTGGGCGCGACGCGTGGCCGCATCCTGGCCGATTTTCTGGTGGAAGGAATCGTTCTCGCATTCATCAGCGGATTCGTCGGCTGGTCGATCGCATTCGGGCTCTCCGCCGCGCTGAGTCTGGTCGATCTCCCGAAAGAAACTTTCCCCGGCTTGCCGGTCAGCATGAATACCACCGCGCTTGCATTCGCCACGCTGACAGTAATCGCCGTCGCGTCCGCATTGCTTCCCGCATGGCGCGCGAGCGCACTCACGCCTGTGGAGGCGCTGCGTTATGAAAGGTAGCCATGCGACGGTCGGTTCGATCGTGCGCGAGGCCGCCGGCGCCCTCCGCTTCAATCGCCAGCGCAGCCTGCTCACTATGGCCAGCCTTGCCTGGGGCGTCGCCTGCTTCGTTATTCTCTATTCCTACGGCGAGGGGTTCGGGTTCGCCCTCAGGACATCGTTCGAATCCGTGGGGCAGGATTTGATTCTGGTCTTCGGAGGGCAGACCTCGGTGCAGGCCGGGGGGCAGCGGTCCGGCCGCGAGGTGCAACTGAATCTGACCGATGTCGACCTGATCCGCGAAAACGTGCCGCTGGTGGCGGCGGTTTCCGCCGAAACTATGACACGCGGCGCCACGGTGTTGCGGGGTTTACATCAGGAAAGCATGTCGATCCGCGGCGTTGAGCCCGTATACGGCAAGATCCGCAACATGACCATGGACGAAGGCCGATGGATCGACGGCGAAGATTCGCTGAACAAGCAGCGGGTAGCGATTCTGGGCGCGAAAGCCGCGCACAAGCTGTTCGGCGAAATTCCTCCCGTCGGCGAGTCGATCGCCATCAACGGCCTGCAGTTTCAGGTTATCGGCCTGCTCAAATCGAAGACGCAGATTTCAAACTACAACACTCCGGATAACGAGTGCGTCTTCATACCGCTCACGACCTCTTCCTTGTTCCGGGATATTCGGCACCCGGAGGATCTGGTGTGGATGCCAACCAATCCGATGTTCCGAAAACAGGCGGTGAAGGATTTTCGGGCGGTCATGGCGCGAACCCACAATTTCCTGCCAAACGACGAGCAGGCGTTGCAGGTTTTTGTCTTCAACGAGTTCGAGAAAGTCATCGATATTATGACGATCGCGCTTCAGGTTCTGCTCGGACTGATCGGGGCCATGACGCTGGCGATCGGCGGCGTCGGACTGGCCAACATCATGCTGGTGTCGGTCACGCAGAGAACGCGGGAGATCGGCGTGCTGAAATCCATAGGGGCTACGCGCGGGTCCATTCTCTGGCAATTTCTGGCCGAAGCGATGGCTATTGTGACGGCGGGCGGATTGCTGGGAGTTCTGATCGGCTGGGCAGTTACCGCCGGCATTCAAACCCTGCCGCTGCTGGGGCCGCTGTTCAAAGACGATACCGGCAATGGCGATATTCATCTCCACATTTCGCGATTTGCCGTGATTACGTCGACTGTGGTGCTGGAGGTCATCGGGTTATTTGCGGGATGGCTGCCGGCGCTGAAGGCGTCGCGGCTCGATCCGATTGACGCGCTTCGCTACGAATGAGAGCGCCTGCCGAATTACGGGTAGCGCCTGAAGAGTGCGTTGGCCGAAG
Source organism: Bryobacterales bacterium (assembly GCA_003136575.1). Taxonomy (GTDB): domain Bacteria; phylum Acidobacteriota; class Terriglobia; order Bryobacterales; family Bryobacteraceae; genus BOG-234. Next base: position 13,537 of record PLEX01000036.1, read on the forward strand.
CCTTCGTTAGAAAAGGCTACGTCCCCTGAACAATTCGACCAGCCACCGGATCAAATGAAAGATAGCCAGATATCCGATGAGTGTCGGGAGGATTGCGATACCGATACCCTGCCACCCGGGAATGAACATTCTCTCCGCTGCGGGCAGAGGGACGCATCAATGCGGCACCTTTATGCAGAATCCATTCCTGGAAGCGCGATGCCGATCCCGCGAAGGTGCTCTACCCAGCGTTTAATCGACTCAACCCTCTGGTCCACCGCCGCCGGATCGATGTGGATCAATTTGAAGCCGTTGGCGAGGTATGCTTCTTCGTGCACTTTTCCGAATCGGAGGGAGTCGGCCAAACTGATTCGCCTGGCTTCAGTTGGCGTGACGAACCCGAGGCTCCGGACGAAGAACACCTCCGGCCGATAGATCCGCTCGCTTCGGATTCGCGCGATCTCGAGGCGCAGAACATCGGATACCGGGTGACCGAGCCACTCGGCAAGCGCGAGAGTGCAGATGGGTGAGCGGCCGTAGAACTGAATCTTAGCGGAGTCGTCCATATTCGCCTCGCGACGCCTCTGCTCCTCAACAATGGCGTCAATAAACGACGGATTAGTCCAGGTTCTTCTATTCCCCGCCGGCGCCGCGCCGCGATCACGTCGGTAGCCGCTTCGTCAGCCGTGGCAAAACCGTCCTTCGCAAGCTGCCGAAGGACCGCAGTCTTGCCCGCGCCCGGCGGCCCCGTGAGTATAAACCGATCGACGCTCACTGTTTAACGATAGCCCGAAGCGCCGTCGCCCCAACGCCGAAGGGCGGCCGCAGGACCAGTCATCACCGCGATAGATCTCCCGACGGCCTAAAGCGTCGGTACGCCCTTCGGATTCGCCAGAATGACGGGGCCGGCGGGATAACTGAAGGCGTCACCCTTCGTGACGTGGCTGGCTTTGTCAATTTGAATCGTCGTGCCGGTAATGTGGTTCTTGTCGATGGTGAGCGTCATCACGCCCCAGGCAGCATCTTGTCCGTACTTCAGAACGGCGCCGGTATCGGTTGCAACGGCTCCAGGCTTGGAATGAATCTGGTGCAGATTGTGGTAGCCGCCGTTTCCGCAGACGATAAACGGAGTCGGGCCGCCGGGAGAGATCGCCATTTCGATGCGCTGGTAATCGTGAACGTGGCCGGATAGCACCAGATTCGGCACGCGTCCTGTATCGCGGATCGCGTTCTCCAGCACGTCCGCCATGTTGGAGCTTCCGCTGTGAAAGACATCGAACGAATAGATCGGATGATGGAGCGCCAGGATCAGTGCGCGGTCGGTTGGCGCGGTCGCGAACTCGTTGGTGATCCATTGCTGTTGCGTCGAGTCGACCGACCCGCCCTCGGGAACATTGGTGTACATGCCGATGAAGGTGGCGAAGGGCGTCAGCAGCGTCCAGTACGGGTTGGGAAGGCTCAGGCCGACGCGGGGGGCATCCTTCGAAATCGGGTCCACGTCGGGAGTTGGCTGCATAAAGTATTCGACCCAGCCATCGAGCGAAGTCTGCAGGGTGGGGTCGTCCACTTCGCCGTCGTGGTTGCCCGGAATTGCCAGAATCGGGGGAGTGTAATGAGAGTACGGCTCGTAGAATTGCGCATAATAATCGGTGTTCAATCCGGTGAAATACACGACATCGCCGACGTGGTAGCAGAACCGGGGAACCGACGGGCCACCGGCGTCTATATCTTTTATCATTTGGGCGGCGACATTACTCTGAAATTCTCCGTCCTGCACGCCTCCGGAATCGCCCAGGACGTGAAAGACCATTTTCTTCGCGGCCACGATGTTGGCGTTGATTTCGGCGAAGTTATCGGCGAGGGAATAGTGGTAGGGTGGCAACCCGAGCGGACGCGGCAACGGCTGGAAGCCGGTATTGCGGCTCCCGATCGCGCTGAGCGGGCTGACACCGGGATGCGCCTGGGAAGTCTTTGAACCGAGTCGCGGGCGAACGGCCCCCTGTTGGAGGACGTTAGTTTGCGGGGTCTTGTTCTTCGGGAACGAAGGCATTGGACGAGTTCCTTTCTCATGAGTCTGATCAGTCGGTTTTCCGCTGGCCGGAAAATCCGCGTGCTGAATTTCCGGCCAGCTCCGAATGCGTTGATTTTACACCGGATTCGGTTAAATCATAATGACCATGGGAAAGGGGGCTGACGATAACCCGCGAATTTCAGCCCATGGAATCATTTTTCCGTTACTGAAGTTTTCGTCGATCGGTGAGTGGCGTTGCGGCACCCTGCTGTGTCCGATCCAATTGGCCGCACGGGTTCAGGTAAGAACCGTCCAATGGAGCAGTCACAAACGTATGCCCTGGCCGGCGATTTCACGCAACTTGAGCATTCGGCTCGCTTTTCTCAGGTTCTCAGGGGCGGCGGTTGCTTCGCGATCTGTTAATGTGGTTTTGAGGCCCGACCCTGTCCGCACTGCCAAACCCGTTGGTCACGCCCGAGCGATACCTCGAAATCGAGCGCTCCGCGGAATTCAGGAGTGAATATTATGAGGGCGAGATGTTCGCCATGGCCGGGGCTCCGGAAGCCCATAACATGCTAGTATCGAACGCGGTTCGCGAACTGAGCCAACAGTTTCGCCGCCGTTCATGCCGGGCCTATCCCAGTGACATGCGCGTGCGCGTGAATTCAGCGAACTATACGTATCCCGATGTGGTTGCCGTTTGCGGCGACAGGCAGTTCGCCGACAACAGGACCGATACCTTGCTGAATCCCGCCCTCCTGATCGAAGTTCCTTCGCCTTCCACCGAAGCATACGACCGCGGTCGTAAGTTCGAACAATATAAGGCGATCCAATCGCTTCGGGAATATTTGCTGATCACTTCGGATCGGATTCATACGGATTTGTATACCCGCATGGCGGATGGCCGGTGGATTCTGACGTCGGCGGACAGCCTCGAGGACTCGCTGCGGCTGGAATCGGTGGACGCTCACCTGACGCTGGCGGACCTGTACGAGAAAGTGGAGTTCGCCGATGTCGCTAACACGTAGGCCTACACGTGGGGGACACACCAGCTAACCGGACAGGCTCGCAAAAAGCGAAGGTGCGCGTTTCAGACGGGGGAACCGGGCCGTTGTCCGGTCATGCCGTCCTGAAAAGCTGGTATTGCAGCTGCGAGGGCCGCGCCGGCGCGGTCGCGAAGTCGAAGAACTTTCCGACCCGGCGCGGAATGCCGCAGTCGGTCTTGTCCGGAGGGGCATCTGCCCGACAATTCTCCCGCAGGGCGATCCGGAAACAATTTCCGCGGAACAATTTTCGCTGGGACACAAGAATCTTGCGCTAACCGCAGGGTACCGCTACAATGCTTAAAAATGGTCTCTCGAACGACGGCAAAGGCAAAAAGCTCTCCGGCTGCTAAGCGCGCGGGTCGCGACGCGCGGCACCAGACAACCGAGGGACACCCGCAAAGCCGCGTGGCGCGGCCAAGTCGTGCGCGTGTGCCCCGAGCGAAATCCTCCGCTGCCCGCAAACACGGAAAGCCTCCTGCCGTTAACCCGAAGTACGCCTGTTTCAAGCTGGATATCCGCCCGTCGAAAATCCATCGGTGGGGCGTTTACGCAGCCGAAGACATACCCGCGCGCCGCAAGGTGATGGAGTATACCGGCGAACGCATTAATCGCAAGGAGACCAAGCGCCGCAGCGAGGAACAGGACCGCATGATCTACCTTTTCACGCTCGACAACTACTGGACGCTCGATGGCGCCGTCGGCGGCAGCGGCGCCGAATACATCAATCATTGTTGCGATCCGAGCATTGTCACGGTCATCCGAAGCGGGCACATCCTTTATATGAGCCGACGCGCGATTAAGCGCGGTGAGGAACTGACCGTCGATTACCACTTCGGCAAGGACATCGAAAAGGTGCCCTGCCGATGCGGTTCCGCGCTTTGCCGCGGCACGATAAATCTGAAATAGTTTCAAATCGGCACGATGATCGTTTCGGCTCAGCCACCGATAACTCTTTTTGTTTCAATAGCGAACAGTACATTGCCGGTTTGTGCGCAATTCATATTTCCAGCCACAAAACTGAGATATTCCACGTACTGTTCCACTAAAGTCCAGGGTGATTTCGCCGATGGTATATATGCGAGGTTTTATTGGATGACCACCGAAGCTGTTAAGAAGGATCCCTCGACATACGAAAATACCGGCGAATGTTTCGAGGATAAAGCCAATCCGGGAGCGCGCCGCGAAAATGGGGAAACGCCGGCCGAGGGTTTTGAAACACACCTGCGAACACGCAAGAAGATTCTCATTTGCGACACCCAGCCAGTGGCGGTCGAGGGAATGAAATGGCTGTTCGAGAATTCGGGCGATCTCCGGTTCGCAGGCGCGGTATCCACGCTCGATTCCGTTCATGAATTGCTGCACCCTGGTACCGCGCTGGTCGTCGGGCATTTGACGGCGCTGGATGCCAGTTCATCGCGCGTCGAAGGGCCGTCCGCGGAATTGTCGGATGCAGAAGGTACGGTATCGCGGCCCGCGGCGGGAGACCTCCCGAGCGACGAACATTTCGTGACGATCGGCGACGCAACCGGAGTTTCCGTGGATTTGGTCGCCCATGATGCGAGTATCGATCTGTGCGTTGACCTCACGATTGATCGGAGCATGGATCTGAGCGATGCAACAACGCGCAATCCATCGCCGATGACGTCACCCGAACCTGTGGATGCGGTCGTCATCGACAAGGCGCTCGGCATGACGGAGGTTATGGAGTTCCTGCGAAAGATTGCTTCGTCTCCGCGCCCGGTACCTACGGTGGTCTGGGGCGCGATCAGCGAAGCAGAGGCGCTGCGGCTGCTGCAGTCGGGTGCTCGAGGTATCCTCCGCAGAACGTCGGAATCGGGAACGCTCCTGAAATGTCTCCGCGCGGTGACGTCCGGCGGAACCTGGATGGAAGACGGCATCTTCGGCTCGACCGACAAGATCTTCAATCCACGTCGTTCNNACGGGCACCGTGAAAATTCACCTGAAGCATATTTTTGAAAAGACGGGAGTGCGCGGGCGTTACGGACTGGCCCTGACCGGTCTGCGCGACAAAGGCGCGCTCGCCCCGAACTCTCAGTTCGATGTCTGAATCTTCGGGGCGATAACCGGCTAAGGCGGATAGACGCGGTCGGGGACCCGTTGCAACACATTGCAGGTTCGCCCGGCCACGCTTACTGGTCCAATTCGAAGTGCAAATTGCCGGGCACAACTCCTGCCGATCCCGGCTTGGCTTGTGGCACGGCATCATCGCGCCGCTGCTTCTCTGGTTCATCCCGTTCACCGATCGAGTTCGAATCTGCGAGGCCAACAGCACGGGGCGGTGGTACGACTCCGGGCTTCTGGTGGCGGTTGGCGCCTGTCGCGCATGGATCAGGTGAACAAGGCCGAGCACTAAACCTCGGTCTGACGCCGCTGGATGCGTCCAGAGGGCCGGGGAACCGTCCTCCAGCTATACTCAGATTTCCGTGTTCTTTTCGCTAGAAAAACAAATCCAGGCCGCATTTCGCGATAGCCTCAACATCCGGTTCGGCGTTGATGCCGAGATTGTGATCGAGCAGCCGAAGCAGGCCTCGTTCGGCGAGTTGGCCGTTCCGGCGGCATTTCAGCTCGCCCGAACGCTGAAGCAGCCGCCAAGGAAGATCGCGTCCGACCTCGTGGACGCCATCGGGGAAATTCCGGGTGTGGCGGCCATGGAAGTGGCTGGCAACGGATATATCAACATCCGGCTCGACAGGGGCGCGTTCGCGTCGAGTTTGATGGATTCGGCCGCCCAACCCGTCTCGACCGGCTCCTGGAAGATTATCGTCGAGCACACCAACATCAACCCGAATAAGGCGGCTCATATCGGGCACCTCCGTAATGCCGTGCTCGGCGATACCTTCGTTCGCATGCTGCGCGCCCGTGGGAATCGCGTGGAAGTGCAGAACTATATCGACAATACGGGCGTCCAGGTCGCGGACGTGGTTGCGGGGTTTCACTTTCTCGAAAAGAAATCGCCCGCCGAAGTGGCGGAGCTGATCGCCGCCCCGCGATTCGATTACGTCTGCTGGGATCTTTACGCACGAACGTCGCAACATTACAAGGACCATCCCGAAACCCTTGCATGGCGCGCGGAAGTGCTGCACGGCGTGGAGGCTGGCGCCGGCGAACTTTCCGAACTCGGGCATCTGGTTGCCGACGCCATCGTGAATCTGCATCTGGCGACCATGCTGCGCCTCAATGTGCAGTACGACGTGCTTCCGCGCGAAAGCGAGATTCTGCACCTGAAGTTCTGGGCTTCAGCATTCGAGTTGCTGAAACAGCGGCGTGCGATTTATCTCGAGACCGAAGGCAAAAACAGCGGCTGCTGGGTCATGCCTTCGACGGCCTTCCGCGGCGACGACGAAGCGAACGAGGACAGCAAGGTCATTGTCCGGTCAAACGGCACCGTTACGTACGTTGGTAAAGACATCGCGTATCAGCTCTGGAAGTTCGGGCTGCTCGGCAAGGATTTTCACTACCGGACGCTGCTCGAATACACGGATGGGAAAAAGGTCTGGGTTTCGACGGATCGGCCGCAGACCGAAACCGCTCCCGAATTCGGGCGCGGCCAAACCGTCTACAACGTGATCGACGCGCGCCAGTCGTATCTGCAGGACGTCGTGGTGGCGGGGCTGCGAGCGCTCGGTTTCGACGAGCAGGCCGATAAATCGATTCACTTCTCCTATGAGATGGTGGCGCTTTCGCCGCGCACTTGCGTGGAGATGGGTATTTCGCTGTCGGAAGAAGACAAAAAGAAGCCGTATATCGAGGTTTCGGGCCGCAAGGGCTTTGGCGTGAAGGCGGACGACCTGATCGACAAGCTCATCNNTTCCTGCTGAAGTTCACCCGCAATACCGTGATTGCTTTCGATTTTCAGGAAGCGCTGAGCTTTGAGGGCGAAACCGGTCCGTATGCGCAGTATGCGGCGGTGCGGGCGCGCAACATTTTCCGCAAACTCGAGGATCGCGGCGATGTGCTGCCGGACTTCAAAGCGGCATTGCCGCGCGAGGCGATGGCCCGGCAACTGGCTAATGACGAACTGTGGCATATCCTGATGGCGGCGGCCCGCGCGGTGGCCGTGGTGGATCGCGCGGTCGCGGCGGGNNGCGGCGGGCGAACCGGCACACGTGGCGAAGTACGTCTTCCAGTTGGCCCAGACGTTCAATATTTTTTATCACGGATATCCCGTGCTGGCGGAGGCGGATCCGGAACGAAAGACGTTCCTGCTGTGGATGACGTCGTATCTGGCGCAGCAACTGGCATGGACGCTTGCGGTGCTGGGAATCGCCGTTCCGGCGTACATGTAACGTCATATGCTGCTGGCACTCGACGCGGGAAATACGAATATTACGATCGGCTTCTTTCAGAGCGACGTTCTTGTCGATCACAGACGGCTGCGCACAGTTCGCGAGCAAACCTCCGACGAATGGGGCATCCTGCTGCTCAATCTTTTGCACTATGCGCGACTCGATCCCTCGGCTATCCGTGGCATCATCGTTTCTTCCGTCGTGCCGCCGCTGAACACGGCGCTGGCGGAAATGGCGCGGCGCTATTTCGGAACCGAAGCCGTATTCGTGACGGCGCAAACCGATACCGGGCTGAGAATCCGTTATGAGAATCCGTCCGAAGTGGGCGCGGACAGGCTGGTGAATGGCGTCGCGGCGTTTCAAAAGTATGGCGGTCCCTGCGTCGTCGTCGACCTTGGAACGGCAATTACATTCGACGCGATTTCCGGGGACGCCGAATACCTCGGCGGCATTATCGCGGCGGGCGTCGGGATCTCGGCCGACGCCCTGTTCAGCCGGACGGCGCGGCTGCCGCTGGTCGATTTCCGCAAGCCGAACCGCCTGATCGGCACCAACACGGTAGAGAGCATGCAGTCCGGCCTTTACTACGGAGCAATCGGCGCGATCGACGGGATGATCGAGCGATTGATCGGCGAACTTGGCCCAGGCACCAAAACGATCGCGACGGGCGGTCAGGCTCAGCTCATAGCGGGCGAATCGCGATTCATCCGGAACGTGGATGAAAACCTGACGCTCGAAGGCCTGCGCATGATTTGGGACCGGACGCGGTGAGCGAACCGGCCGCAAATTCACAGGGCGATCCTCAAACGGCGGGCAGCGAACGCGTCTGGTCGAGCTATTTCAACTATTTCACGGAAGTGGAAGAACATTTTCAGAAGGCGCGGGGCACCAGCCTGTTCCTGCTCTCACCGCTCGATTGGGCGCTGATCGAGTCGTGGAAGAACTCGGGCGTGCCGCTCGCGGCGGTGCTGCGCGGGATCGACATCGCCTTCGAAAAGTGGCGGGCAAAGCGTTCCCGTATGCAAATGGTGAATTCGCTGGCGTTTTGCGCGCAGCCGGTAATGCTGGAAGCGCAGCGCATGGCGGATGCCGGGAGCGACGGAACGGGCAACGCAGGCAAGGCGCGCGAGCCGGAAGCAAGCCCTTTCGCGACGGACGAGCTTCGGAAATTCATAGAAGGCAATGCGGCAGCGGTTCGCGCGACCGGCATCGCGGAGTTCGGGCCCGTGGCGACGTCGCTCGATCAGATCGTGGCGGAACTCGACGTTCTGTGCCGCGATCCGGAAAAACTGGAGCAACGCCTAACCGTGCTGGAGCAGAAGCTGGTGGCGCTGGCGCGCGGCCGCCAGACAGACGAGCAGGCGCTGGCGACTCGGGTTCAGCTCGACGCGCAGCTTGGACCGTACAAGCGGAAGATGACGGCACCACAGATTGCGATGCTTGAAACGCAGTTCATGGAAAGAGCGTTGCTAGAAAGCGCGGGACTGCCCCGGTTGAGCCTGTTTTATATGGGCTGAAGGTCGCTGCCTTCTCACCGGCCGGCTCGGTGTTTGCTCAGAACCGCTCCCGCCGCGAGAAGTGTCCGACACTTCAGCCTCCGCAGGTTACGACGCCGGACGCCACGCCGGCAGCGGCGCGGCCTACTTCCACCGATCGCCACGTTTTACGATGTAATGCGCACCCACGTAACGCCAAGGTACGGTTGGGATGAACACAACCACCATCAGGCAGGCCTTTGCATCTTCCGCCGCCGCGCCGAGTTTTTGGGCGTGCCACAGCGGCATTGCGAAGGCTATGAAATAGATCGCCTTCCAGGTCAATTCGAAAAGCATTTGCAGCGGATACCGAAGCCCCAATACGGCGGTCGCGCCAAGACCCGCCAGCAAAGCGGTTCGAATACCTCCGGTTACCACGAACTCGTCTGTATGGTGAAACACCTCGGGCCAGTAATACACGCCGTTTCCGCACGCCACAAGGTAAAAGAGCCGCAGCGCGTACAGCCGGAGCAGCGAAACCTCGGGCGGGGTGGTGCGCGGGGTCGCGTTACCCGATGGAACAGCCCCGTCCCCGGCATTTGATACCCGGTCCGCGTTATTCGATTTGCGGGCCTCCAAAGCGCCGCTCCCGTTACCGCGGCGGGTACCCCGGGAAGAGCTGGGGATTCCGGCGAAACTGAACGCTCATTCCGGAAGGAATCCGAACGGCATTCCGGGATGAACCCGAACACCATCGGAGCGTAGCGACGCTGGCATCTCGATTGTGCAGGAAGTGTTCGGCTTCAGTCAAGAGAAAAACTGTCCGGAGCGCAGCGGAGGAAGGATACCGCAAGCGGCGAAAGGGGTGCGGGGAAAGGGGCGGCAGCCCTTTGCCCCGCCTCAGCACACAGTGACCCGAAGCGCGAATAGCGCTTCGGCCCGAACTTAGCAGTGTGGCCAAAGTGACGCCTTAATATGGTGCTGAGGCCGAAGTCCTGAGATTTCCATTGCCAATCCGTGTCAGCATTGCGACCATACTCGTACCGATACTGGCGTTCGGAGGCAGTTCGTTGCGGCAGATATGGGAGGTTCGTCCCGGCGAAAAGCTCGTCGAGCCGACTGGCTGGACGGCAGCCAAGGGCCATCCTGTGCTCGATCTCGCGTTTTCGTCGGACGGCAGGAAACTCGCGGTAACGATGGACGATCACTACGATTCCGGTGGTTTTAAAACTCATTTACTCATTCTGGATGCTCAGAATCCTCAGGTTGCTCTTCGCCAGTTCGATCTCGAAACCTGCGGAAATTTTCTTACATGGGCTCCTGACGGTAATGCGCTTCTGGTGTGCGGCGAGGTGGTGCGGCTGGACGACGGGAGTTCGTGTGACTTGCAACGATCAGCTCTTGAACGAGCTGTGAGCAACGTGCTGACCAACAGCTATTGGCTCGGTACGGGGCGAGTGATTCGAGGTGACCGAACAGTGACGGATCTTTCATGCCACCCGCTTGGGACGTGGGAGACAGACGGAAAATGGGCTGTTGCGGGCACGGTACCGATAAAGGGCTGGATCTTACTGCGACAGTCGGTCCAGCGAACCATCAACGGAAAAACCTTACCGTACAATAATTATGCTATCGCGGGCCGCGATTCCCACACTCTGACTTCCGGCATTTTCCTGGCGGACAGCTATGGGGATGCCAATATGATCGTGGTGCCAGGTGCTGCGGCCGTCTGTTCAAGCATGACTCATTTGGGTCAAACTAACCTGGCACTCGGGTGCTGGAATCTACCCGATGGCAGTGTCCTTCCCATTGCCACTGAACTTGCGGACTACATCGTGACGCGAGCTTCAACAAATTCCCCAGTTGTTGTTGCAGAGCGCTGGGGATACCACTGGTGGAACCTGCTAAAAATCACCCCGGAGGAACTGGAACTAACCGTGGTGGACGTTCGTTCCGGCCATCGGCTTGCTTCGCTGGAGCCTCGCACGCAGCAGGGAAATTACGCGTCACAATCCAACATTCGAAATTGGTATTTCCATTATGCCCTGTCCCGTAACGGGGACTTTCTGGCCGAGGGCGGAGATGGAGTGTTGCGTCTCTATCAACTTCAGTGAATTGCGAGGCGGAAATCCCACGGGGGCCAGAATTATGTATTCGGCTTCCCGCGATTCTTGCGCATGGAATCGCCGCGCATCTCGATCCGGTGGGCGTTATGGACCAACCGGTCGAGGATTCCGTCGGCCACGGTCGGATCGCCGATCTGTTCGTGCCACCGGGTCACCGGCAACTGGGATGTGAGAATCAGTGAGCGGACCTGATAGCGGTCCTCGCAAATCTCCCAGAAGTCCCGGCGCTCTGGTTCAGACAGCGGTGCCATGGCCCAATCGTCGATCACCAGCACATCAATCCGGCTCAGTCGCCCGAGCAGACTGCGGAAACTTCCGTCGGCGCGGGCCAGCGCCAGATCGCGGAACAGCGCCGCCGCCCGTGTATAGAAAGCCGAATATCCATCCCGGCAGGCTTTCTGCGCCAGCGCGCAGGCGATAAAGCTTTTCCCGACGCCGGTCGGCCCAAGAACAAATAGATTCTCGTGATTCTGTACCCACTGCGAATCTTTCGCCAGCCCCCGAATGACGCTCTTTTCCAGTCCCCGCGCGGCCCGGTAGTCGATGTCCTCAACACAAGCGTTGTGCCGGAGTTTCGCGCTCTTCAATCGCCGCGTCAGTGCCTGGTTCTCGCGCCAGTTCCACTGTTGATCCACCAATAAGGAAAGGCGCTCAACGAAACTCAGCTCCCGCGCGCCAGGGTCCTGCTCTTGCGCTTTAAGCCCGTCCGCCATGCCTTGCAGCCGCATACTGAGGAGTTTTTCGATCATTGGTTGTTCCAGCATGTCGGTGGCTCCTTACTCGAAGTACTCCGCGCCGCGGATGTTGTCGTGTGGTGACGGCGGAGCGGGCGGCACTGCTGGCGGTCCGAGCGGCTGCTGATCGAGCGCGTTCTTGAGAATCGACTTCACACTCTGATAGCGACACGCTCCGGTGAGCAGTGCCCGCTCGGCAGCAGCTTCCATGCGTATAGGTGAGTACCGCCCGGCAAGCCGGATGATGCCCAGGCAGCCGCGATAACCCATCTCCGGGTGTGGCTTATCCGCAAGGATGCGTTCGAACAAACGCGCTGTGTGCGGGCCGATGGATTCCGCCCAGTGCACCATACGGGAGGGAGTCCATTCCAGATGCTCTTGGTGGGACCGTGGACGATGTTCGGCAATGGTCACGGTGTGCCCATGACCACGCGCTCGCAGATGCGAAGCTACTCGCTGGCCCTTATGGAAAAGCTCGACGGTGGTGGGCGTCGAGCGCACTTCCACCAGTTCCTGCACCAGGTTGTACGGCACGCTGTAGTAGTTGGTGTCGAAAACGATGTGGTAGTCAATGTTGACTCGTGCACGTGACCACTGGCTGAGATCAAACCGCTCGCTGGGCAGAGGATTCAGCGCTGGCCTATCGAGAGCCGCGAACTGTGATGCCCGCGAACCTTCTCGTTTACGGAACGGTCGCTGATTGATACGGTCGCGCAGCTCGCGGATGGCCTGGTTCAGTTCCTCGATTGAGAAGAACNNGCCATTTCCTGATACGTCGGGTTCAGGTCGGGATCATAGCGGCAGGCTTTCGTCACGCCGGTCTTGGTGTTGTCTGGCACCACCAGCTTCGGAGCACCCTGGTAGAACTCGAAAGCACGGACATGTGCCCCGATCCAGTTCGCCAACTGTTCGTCGCTGGTGGCCTCGGCGTAGGTGTAGGAACTGGCTCCCATTACAGCGACGAATAGATGCGCCCGCTGCACGGGACCACCGTTTGGGTCGTAGATCGGGATGGTGGTTCCTGCCCAATCGACAAACAGCTTCTCGCCGGCCTTATGTTCTTGGCGCAGCACTACGTCCTGTTTCCGGCGCCAGCGTTGGTACAGCTCACAGAAGCGGGAATAGCGATAGCCATCCGGGTTGGCCTGCCGGTACTCCTCCCAGAGCAACTGCTGAGTCAGGTGTGGATGACGCTGGCGCTGCTGATGAAAGTCGGCGAAGTCTGGCATCGCCAACACCGCCGGGCGAGGCCGTGGCGGACCACCGAACAGGGCAGTCTCCAGGCGGTCCTCGTCCCAATCCTCCCCAAGCGGCCACGTCAATCCCGCCGCTTCGGCCCGGGCAAATACTCATGAACGGTTCCGAGGCCAATCGAACAACTGTGGGCGATTGCCCGCAGCCCCAGACCCACAGCAAACTTCAATCGAAGAACTTCTTTGATCTTACGCACGGACAATCTCCTGGCTGGCAAGCGATCCTTCCTTTCTCAGGAAGGCTACCCGCCAGTGTGTTGTCCAGCGCCGCTGGCTAAATGGAAATCCGGGCTCAAGCCGAACGCGATTCCGGGATCGGCCTGAAACTGTTCGGCTTCATCGCGGAATCGATGTTCACCTTCATCCCGGAATCCTGTTCGGGTTCACCCCGGAACAGCGTTCGGAATCATCCCGGAATCGCGTTCACGTTCCCCCGGATTCCCCAAAGAGCCTCCGTCCGCGTCTTAATGAAAGCCGCGAAATGCGAGTATATCCCCGCGATCCGCAATGGAAGGAACGTCGGCGGACCGAACCCCGCTGCCCGGCTCGTCCGTACTTCGCCGCACGGGCGGCGGGTGCGCCGTCGTTGCGCTTTATGGGCGATCCATCCGGAATGCCAGCACCGCCAGCGGCGGCAAAGTAACGGTGATCGTGCAGGGACGTCCGTGCCGCGGCTCGTTCACCGACATCACTCCGCCCGCGTTGCCGCAATTACTGCCGCCGAAGATTTCGGAATCCGAATTCAGAATCTCGCGATAATAACCGGCTTCCGGCACGCCTATCGCATAGCGGGGCCGCGGCACCGGCGTGAAATTGCACGCGAAAACGATGCAGTCGGAGCGGTCTTCGGCGCGCCGCAGGAATGAGATGGTCGATTGATCCACGTCGGAAAAATCGATCCACTCAAATCCCGTGTGCTCGGAATCGATCTGATAAAGCGCCGGGCTCGTGCGATAGAGCAGGTTCAGTTCGCGCACGTAAGCCCGGAAGGCATCGTGTATCGGATAACGCAGAATCTCCCACGGAACGGAGGCGTTGGAATCCCATTCGTCGTAGGTGCCGATGTCGCAGCCCATGAACAGCAGCTTTTTGCCCGGATGCGCGAACATATAGCCGAGGAACGCCCGCGCATTGGCGAACTTTCGCCACTGATCGCCGGGCATTTTGCCGATCAGCGATTTTTTTCCGTAGACGACTTCATCGTGCGAAATCGGCAGCAGAAAGTTTTCCGTGAACGCGTACAACATGCTGAACGTGATGTTGTTGTGGTGGTACTTGCGGTGAACCGGGTCTTCGCCGAAGTAATGGAGCATGTCGTGCATCCAACCCATGTTCCACTTCATCGTGAAGCCCAGGCCACCGGTGTACACGGGCCGCGAAACGCCGGGAAACGACGTCGATTCTTCTGCGATTGTGAATGCGCCCGGCACCGTGTGCGCCTGTTCGTTGAACCGGCGCAGAAACTCAATAGCCTCCAGATTCTCGCGCCCGCCGTACTTATTCGGCATCCATTCGCCTTCCTTGCGCGAATAATCGAGATAGAGCATCGAAGCCACTGCGTCCACCCGCAGCCCGTCGATGTGATATTTCTTCAGCCAGAACAAGGCGTTGGCGACGAGGAACTCGCGAACCTCGTCGCGGCCGAAATTGAAAATCTTCGTGCCCCAGTCGCGGTGCTCGCCCTGCCGCGGATCGGCGTGTTCGTAGAGAGCCGTGCCGTCGAACCAGGCGAGGCCGTGCGCGTCCTTCGGGAAGTGCGCCGGCACCCAGTCCATAATGACGCCGATGCCGGCCCGGTGGCAGGCGTCGACAAAGTACATGAAGTCGACAGGCCCGCCGAAGCGCGAAGTGGGGGCGAAGTAGCCGGTCACCTGATATCCCCAGGAGCCCGAGAACGGATGCTCCTGTATGGGCATGAGTTCGATGTGGGTATAGCCCATGCCCGTGACGTATCGCACCAGTTGTTCGGCCAGTTCCCTGTACGTGAGAGGCTGGCCGTCCGGTCCGCGACGCCACGATTCCAGATGCACTTCATAGACGGAAATCGGCGACTTCAGCCAGTTGGTGTGGCCACGCGATTCCATCCACGCGGTATCGTTCCACTCGTATTGCTCGATGTCGCAGACGATCGACGCGGACTTGGGAGGTTTCTCACTGGCAAAACCGAATGGATCGGCCTTGAGTTGCTGATACCCCTGATGGCGCGAGCGGACGAGGTACTTGTACGAGTCGCCCGCCTTCGCGCCCGGCAGAAAGATCTCCCAAATGCCGGCGTCGCGCAGCCGCATGGGATGGCGGCGCGTGTCCCAGGCATTGAAATCGCCCGCCACCGATACCGTCTCGGCGTTGGGCGCCCAGACGGCGAAGCGCACTCCGGTCACGCCGTCGATGGTCATGCAGTGCGCGCCCATGGTATTCCAGGACTCGAGCAACCTGCCTTCGGAATGGAGATGGAGATCGAAGCTGGTGATTACGGTTCCGAAACGGTAAGGGTCTTCGATGACAGCCGTTCCACCTTGCCAGTCGCGGAAATGAAGGCGGTAAGGCGCGGGATCGCCGTGCATGGTGGCGAGAAAAACGCCTTCCTTGTGCAGGCGCTCCATGGCCACTACGTGGCCGTTCTCGAGCAGGACTTCCGCCGTCTCAGCCTGCGGCAGGAACGCGCGTACGGTCCAGGCGTCTCGCGAGGGTACCTTATGGGGGCCAAGGATCGCAAACGGATCGGCGCAATAGCCCCCGGCAACCGCCTCGATGGACGCGTGGGCGATGGACCCCTCTATCATTTTTTCGTCATTCATGGGAACTTCTATTCTATGGGCTTCGCAGAGTTGCATTTGCATCTGGAAGGAACGGTCGACCGGGAGACGGTGATGATGCTCGATCCATCGCTGTCTAGCGAAGAGGTGGACCGCGTCTGGGGATTCAACGATTTCGCCGGTTTTCTCGATTGTTTCAAGTTCGTTGCGCGCCGCTTTCGCGGGCCGGCGGACTATGCGCTCGTCACGCGCCGCATGATCGAATCGCTGTCCCGGCAAGGAATTACCTACGCGGAGGTGACGCTGGGCGCAGGCGTCGTCCAATGGCTCGGTTTCAATTTCGAGACCGTCTGGAAGGCTATCCGCGAAGCTCAGCGGGAAGCGCAGAAAGCGCATCCCGTTGAGATCTGGTGGAATCTGGACGCCATACGGCAGCTCGGCCCGGACCATGTGATGGAGATCGCGAAGCTGACGGCGCGGTATGTGGACGATGGCGTCGTCTCGTTTGGCGTGGGCGGCGATGAAGTGCGAGGCCCGGCGGACGAGTTCGCTGAGGCTTATCGGTACGCTCGGGACGCTGGCCTGCGCCTGACCGCGCACGCCGGTGAGACCGATGGCCCCGACTCGGTGCGCAGAGCGCTTGACATTGGCGCGGAAAGGATCGGCCACGGGATTCGAGCGGTGGAAGATCCCGATCTACTGCGCCGGTTGCGCGAAGAAAGGATACCGCTCGAAGTCTGCATCACCAGCAATGTGCGAACTGGCGCGGTGGCGTCGCTTGAGGCGCACCCGATCAAACGTTTGGTGGATGCCGGGGTGATCGTGACGCTGAATACAGACGATCCGGGAATGTTCGGGTCGGACCTGGCAACGGAGTTCGGGATTGCGGAGGAGGTTTTCGGGTTGAGCCAGGGGCAACTGGCGGAGATTCGGCAGAATGCGATGGATTACCGGTTCAGAAGGTAGCTATTGAATGATTTGCGCATGAACACATACGTTCAAGGAGCCCACACGGACGTCACAGCGCGTACGTTTTATAGGGACTTAATCGACTCGGTTCTATGGAATTTATCGCGATCAGAAGAAGTGAGGTCATTAAAGACTGAACGCTCGAACTCGATTTTGGGCTATTGGGGAGTGCTAAAAGGCGTCCGCGCTATCTTTCATTTAGCCCACGCTGCTTTTTTGCGATCTGTGATCGCTCCAGTGGACTAGGTGCCGCCGCCCGCGTCGCGCCACGCTTAACGCCGCCAAGTTCTCCCAGCGCGACTGCCTCTGGATTCTTGCCAGCGTGCGGGCCTGGCAGTGCTGCCCCGTCCCACTGTTCGCCGATGGTCTGCTCCACGGCGCGGAGCCGATCTGGTGAAGTCGAGGTCTTTGTTTGAGCGGGATGGCACGATATGTTTGTAGTATGACTGCGTTGCAACTTCGCTTGGATATCGCAGTAAGGCAAGAATTCGGTAGTGGTGCCGTTGCTTTCGTCGGCGACAACTCTCCTAGCGTGGTAACGGTGTTGTTCGCCGTCCGGATGGCGTGTTGTCGGACAGAGTGTTTATGACTGAATCTGCGAATTTGACGGCGATGGGCGATGCTGGGGCGATGCCGAACTTCAATCGTGGCTCAATGGATTATTTGTCGCAGGTGGCTATCCGTAGTGGAGACCAGATTCTTGCGTCTCAGGAACCGCTCAGGTGCATCCAGGATAATCCACATCGGAACGGCTAATCCTGAAGCAGGTGGATATCGAGCACTGTGCAGGAGATCGATTGTCGGAAACATTTCCGCCGAATTGGTAGCTCAGATCAGAGGCGACGAATGCGCCCGCTGCCAAGCTGTCGCCAAAGGCAACGAGGAGTCGGTAGGTGGAAAACCGATAGCTGGCGGCAGCAATTGGCCCGGCGCGATCAGAAACCCGCGCGGAGCCAAAGAGCGTATACCGTTGCTGCCGCGAAAACAGTGAATCTCATGAAACGACGGGTCGAACTCAGTAAATATTTCCCCGTGCATGAAGAGTGCGGTAAACAACAGCCGCCGCTCACGGCAGAAGAGCGCAAAGAATTACTGAGGCGCAGACACGTCACAAGGTTTTGCGATGTTTGTCAGAAGCCGTGGATATTCGAGCCGCCGCCAGAAGACATGGCGAAATTAAGACGACTGGGCGATTGATTCATATGGCCGATCTGACGCCAGACCAACCACACGTTATCATGAGTCCTGATCGGCCATGGCGCAACGCTGGTCGCCGCCTTTATTGGTTTCCGGATTTTATTCGGCGTCAGTGTGTTCGTCGTCGGCATCTCCACTGAGACTTCAGTCGGCATCATTGCAGGTTTAGCGACCATCGGGCAGTCAATTGTGGGAGTGAGCTTCACCCAAACAGAGATACTCGAGGCGTTGGCGGCCGATTCGGGATATCGCGGCGAACCTCAATCTGACCCACTACCCAGTTTTGGGCTGATTGCAGCCGCTCTTCTGGCCGTGGCCGTCTCCGTGCGCCGCAGATTGTCGATAAAATGAAGCTTTATCACAGCGTTATATCGCCACCAGCCCCAAGCTGATTGCAATAGTCCGATTTACCCGGCCCATGACGTCGGGACTGGCTTTGCCAATCCGCTTTATAAGGCGCTGGCGGTCCACGGAACGGATTTGGTTTAAGATGACAGCCGAAGTCTGGCTCAAACCGCTGTCTCTGGCTTCCATGACCACTTCGGTCGGATACGCCGGCAAGTCGAATTTCGTAGTGATGGCCGCAACGATGGTGATAGGGCTGTACTGGTTGCCGATGTCGTTTTGGATGACCAGCGCGGGCCGGGTCTTCTGGATCTCAGAACCCACGGTGGGGTCAAAGCCGACGAGATAGATGTCGCCCCTTTGGGGGGAGGCTACTTTTGGGCCTTTGTGTGCGGTCTTGTGTGTTGCTGCCATGCTTCTTCCTCCAAAGGAAACCACTCTTCGGCAATAGCCAGATCTCTCTTGGCATTGGCCTGATACCCGGCTTTGAGCCGCTCGGCCAATTGGCTCTTGCCACGGCTGGAAACGTAGTGCATGACGGCGTCGGAAATCAGACGGCTGCGGCCTCCTTTAGGTGCGACCCGGTCCAGCACCCGGACGGTTTCGTCGGGCAGGATGACATTGATTCTTACAGACATGTGGGTGTTCTCTAATGCCTAATATACACACGAATCGTGTGTATGTCTAGCCCGATAACTGCATCCGCGCGTTGGCGCTCACTCGCCCAACCCCCGCGCCGCAATCTGCGCGATATCCAGCAACTGCGGCGGATTGTCCGAAACCGCCTTCAGCGCATCCCGGAACATGGATGCGCAGAAGGGGCAAGCCGCAGCCACCGTACCCGCGCCGGTTTCCGCCAGTTCGCGCGCGCGCGTCAGATTGATTCGCTCGCCCTTCTCCTCGCCCAGAAACATCTGTCCGCCGCCTGCGC
>PLEX01000127.1 GCA_003136575.1 Bryobacterales bacterium
ATCCACGTGTTACTCACCCGTACGCCACTTTACTCACCTTGCGGCTTTCTCGTTCGACTTGCATGTGTTAGGCGCGCCGCCAGCGTTGATTCTGAGCCGGGATCAAACTCTCATTTTTAAATTGTGAGAATTTACATCGCCCCGGTTGAAAATTCAAAGTTCTGTTGAACTCATGCGATCGGAATTTGCATTCCGACGCGCACTCGTCTGACGAAGTTTCTTAGTGCATCCAACCAGATTGTCAAAGATCTGGACCAATGCGCTTCTACCTCCAGAAGGACGCAAAAGCGACTGGCCGGCCTCGAAACTTGCGCGATTCGCTGCTCTCTTTCCAGAAAAACCGGAAAAGAGCGCATCAGGCCATTACAACCTGAGCGAACCACATAAATTTCGTTCTTGAAAGAACTTACAGGAGGTTGTTACCACCGCCGGGCTAAACCGCTTGAGGAGAAATCCAAAGGATGATCCCGCGTTCGCCGCTACAGTTTGTTACCTACCTTACATGCCGCCCAGCCGTTTTTCAACGACAAAGACGACAACCGCGCACCACCTCTCGGCGGCTGCATTACTAGGGCTACTTTAGCACGCTTTCCGGAACATTGCAACTTCTTTTCCGGATTCAGGCGACAAAGCTACCCCGAGCTGCCGTCCGTGAGCGTTTCACAGTTGCGTCTGCCGGGCAGACCGTGTCTGCGAACCGACTGCGCTTGCGACAACTCTTGTAGCTTAGCAGGCCGTATAGCCGGTTTGCAACTATTCCTGCAAATATTTTGAAATTGTCTTAGAATCAGTGGTTTATGAGATTCGTCTACCTGCACGGGTTTGCTTCCGGTCCGCTTTCGCGCAAGGCGCTGGCCTTTGGGGAAGCCTTGGCGACCAGCGGCATCCCGCTGGAAATTCCCGATCTGACACAAGGCAATTTTGAGCGCCTTACCATTTCGGGACAACTCCGGGTGGTCGAGAACACGCTCGACAGCAGGCCCTGCCGATTGATCGGCTCGTCGATGGGAGGCTATCTGGCGTCGCTTTATGCCGCGTCGCACCCCGAGGTCGACCGCCTGGTTCTGCTCGCGCCCGCGTTTGGTTTCGTTGACAGGTGGCGGGAAATGCAGGGTCCGGAAGCCATTTCCCGCTGGAAAAACAGCGGGTGGCTGGAGGTTTTCCATTATGGGGACAAAGCCAATCGGCGAGTCCACTATGGACTGCTCGAAGATGCCGCGAATTTCCCTGGTTTTCCCGATTTCCGGCAGCCGGCGTTGATTTTTCACGGTGTGAACGACACCGTCGTTCCGATTGGTTTGTCGCGCGAATTTGCCGGTACGCATCCCACCGCACAACTCCGTGAGCTCGACTCCGACCACGAATTGCTCGATGTTCTGGAGGGGATTACAGGCGAAGCGATCCCGTACCTGACTGACGCCCTGAGTTGAAAAATGGGTTTCGCTCGTTGGGCTCCGCGTGCCGAAAATGGGGTTCGCCGAAGCTTCGTTCGGGCTTCATTCGGTAGCCTCCTTATTTTCTTCTGAAAAATGGGTTCCGCGTGGTTTTTTGCGCTTCATGAGGCGCAGGCGGTCGGCGGCCCGGTGGTATTGGCGGCCGTAACGGACTTCGTTGCGGCTCATGTTCTCCCGGCTGGGGTGCCGGGCAGGTTTGTCGATGGCGTTGGCGGTGCGGACCGGCGGGTCCTCGGTGGGCATCGGCGCCGGGCTGGCATCGCTGCTCATGGTTGATGGCGACGGCTTCGAGGGTCCCTGCGGAGGCTCGCCCCGCTAACGTCTGCCCAACTGAGATCCGCCCCGTGGTACGCCACGCTCAGGTTGCCTTCTCAACTGTCCACTCCCTGCAGCAGGATGTTAAGATGCTTGGCGTCAGCCATCAGACAAACGAGGATACCTCCTGTGTGTAACGGTTAAACTCTTTCACTAGTGAGTGATAAAAGGATATTGTTATTCGCTTGCGGACAATATTACTGCACCGTCATGGCGATCAGTTCGGCAGGAACGCCCGGAGCGCCGATCGCCATCACCAGATACTGCACGCCATCGAGCATGTAAGTCATGGGAATGCCTGTCACGTTGGCCGGCAGCTTCATTTCGTGCAGAACTTTGCCGGTGCGCTTATCGAGCGCGCGGAACATCGGTCCACCCGCGCCCGGCGGCAGGGCGTACATGCCGCCGCCATCGGCTGCGAAAAGCAGCGTTTTCGTCAGCAGCATCGGCGCGTGCTCCCAGTTTCCCGTATGGCTGACATCGACGCCTTTGAGGGCCGGGTGCTGCTTCACAAACTCGGGCGTAGTGCCGCTCGGCGTCATCCACACGTGCTCGCCTGTGTTGAGGTCGATTGCCGTAATGCGTCCCCATGGCGGTTTCACGAGGGGCAATCCCTGCGGACCGACGTGCTTCAGCGTGTAGTCGCCGAGATAGTCCATATCGGTGCGCCGCGGGTCGCGGGACAACGATACGGGAGCTGCGAAGGTGACCGACGAAACGTACAACATCCCGGTCTCCGGGTCGGCCGCGCCTCCCTGCCAGTTGGCTCCGCCGGTGGGCGAAGGCAGAGTGATGGTCGCCAGTTTCCCGACCGATCCGGCCACCGACGGAGGCGTGAACATCGGCCCTAATCTGTATTGCGATGCGATTCTCAGGGCTTCGGCTTTCAATTCTGGTGTGAGGTCGATCAGGTCGTCCAGCGTGAAACCTTGGCGATCGAACGCGGCGGGTCTTGAAGGAAACGGCTGCGTGGGCGAACTGCGCTCGCCGGGCACATCGGACTGGCGCACGGGCCGCTCTTCGATAGGCCATACGGGCTTGCCCGTCACGCGGTCGAACACATAGACCCAGGCTTGTTTCGAGATCTGCGCGACGGCTTTGATGCGGCGACCGTCCACGATGATATCGAGAAGGGTGGGAGCGGTGGGCGGGTCCCAATCCCACACGCCGTGATGCACGAGCTGGAAGTGCCACACGCGCTGGCCGGTGCGCGCGTCCAGACAGACCAGGGTTTCGCCAAACAGGTTGTTGCCCGGCCTGTGCCCGCCGTAGAAATCGCCGGTGGGCGTTTCGACCGGAATATACACATAGCCCAGTTCTTCGTCCGCGCTCAGCGGACCCCACGCGCCCGTATTGCCGGTATACTCCCACGAGCCATTCTCCCAGGTGTCATGCCCAAACTCGCCGGGTTGGGGGATGGTCTTGAACGTCCACAGGCGCTTGCCGGTGTGGACGTCGTAGCCGCGAATGTAGCCAGGCACGTTTTTCTTCGACTGCGGGGCGATGCCCGCCTGAAGCGCCGCGCCCACAACAATCACGCCGCGCACGACGATGGCTGGCGACGAAGAGCCGATCTCGCCGGGCTTGACGACGGCGCGGTCGAGGCCTTCCCACAGGTCGACGATGCCGTCTTTGCCGAAACCAGGGATCGGGCGGCCGGTCCGAGCGTCGAGCGCGACCAGTTGGAAGCCAGGAGAGATCAGGATGACGCGTTCGTCGATTCCGTCGCTCCAATACGCCAGGCCGCGATTGTTGCGGCGTGCGACGGTCTCCCCGCGCGGGCCTTCGTCGAGCCGGTACATCCAGAGAGTTTCGCCGTTGGTTGCATTGAGCGCCACAACGTCGCGGCGGGTGCCGGCGGTGGCGAACATGCGTCCGCCAACCATTAGTGGAGTCACCTCCCAGTTGAACTCCGGCGACGATCCGAAGTTCTTCGCGCTCCAGGACCAGACGATGTGGAGTTTGCTGACGTTGGAAGCGTCGATCTGAGCCAGCGGCGAGTACTTGGTGCTGCCCGCATCGCCGCCGTAGTAGCGCCATTCGGCCGTGCCTCCTGCGACCGTCCGGACCGGGACGCCGCCGAGATCGTTGGCACCTGCTTTGAACTCGTTCACGGAGAGCACGTAAGCCACGATGTCGGAATATTGCCGGCCGTTGAGTCCGGCTGGATTGTCGGTGGGCATGGTGCGGCGGGTGCGGTCGAGGAGGTCGAGCGCGCTCTGGCCGCTCCAGTGCGCGAGGAACCCGGAACCCACCAGCGGCGGCGTGCTCTCCCCGCCGGCCAGGTTCGGTCCGTGGCATCGCGCGCAGTTTTCGCCATAGGCGGCGCGGCCGCGCTCAGCCTGCGCGGAGGTGAAGGCGCCATCCCATGGCGGGCGTGTCTGGGCCGCTGCGCAAACCGTGAGCAACGCGCATAGGATCGCAGAGTTTCGGGTCATTTTGATTTACATCCACTTTATCGTCTGGCGGGCGAAGCCAGGTGACAACCGACCACAAGAACTGCCGACGGGTTGAGGGGCCACTCCGCGACACAGGCCGTTAGGTCGCTAAGTTGCTGATTTTAATATCCGAATTTAGCGAAGACATCTTTGATAGCCCGCTCGATAGGCTTGGTAAGAGGAGGCGGGAGCGGCTCAACTTTGAAATCATGCGCCGTAAATCGTGGTATCGCTGTCTTGACAGCTTGACACATTATGCCGCCCACTCAGCAGGACGCGCTGACTCGTTTCAGGGCTAACGAAAGTAAGAATGTCTTTGTCGTTATGAGGCTTGGCGAGGAGGACGACTACAAGTGATGGGAAGGCGATGGTGACTCGGGGAATCTGCTCATGCGTGCCAGAAGCCAGACGGCACAAGCCGACGATCCCCGTAGCCCCATCGCCGGAATATCAACGCAGTTCAGAGCCGGCTTCACTGGCTACAATCGCCGCAGCACCAACACCGCGTTCAACCCTCCGAACGCGAACGAATTCGACATGGCGTACTCCCCATCCCACGCCCGCCCCAGATTCGGCACGTAGTCGAGGTCGCACTCCGGATCGCGTTCGTTATAGTGAATCGTCGGGGGAAGAAAGCCCTCGCGCAGAGCCAGTATCGCCGCCGCCGATTCAATCGCGCCCGCCGCGCCCAGCGTATGGCCGTGCATGGATTTCGTCGAAGATACAGCCAGCCGTACGGCATGATCGCCAAAAGCCTGGTGCAGCGCCCGCGTTTCCGTCACATCGTTGACCAGCGTCCCGGTGCCGTGAGCATTGACGTAACCCACCTGCTCCGGCCCGATGCCCGCGTCGTTCAGCGCCCGCGCGATCGCCCGCGCCGCGCCTTCCGCCGAAGGCTGCGTCACATGGTGCGCATCGCTCGACATACCGACGCCCGCAATCTCCGCCAGGGGCTTCGCCCCGCGCGCTTCGGCATGCTCCAGCGATTCGATCACCAGCATCGCCCCGCCTTCGCCCAGCATCATGCCGTTGCGGTCGCGCGAAAACGGCCGGCAAAACGTCGGGGAAACCACGCGCATCGATTCCCACGCCATCAGAATGCCCGGGCTGAACGTCGCTTCGCTGCCGCCGGCAAGCGTTACGTCGCACATGCCGGAGCGGATCATGCTCAACGCCTGTCCGATGGCGTGCGCGGACGACGCGCAGGCGGTCGCTACGGTGAATGCCGGCCCGGTAATGCCCAGTTCCATGGAAATCGCGCTCGCCCCGGCATTTGCCATGGTCTTCGGAATTGTCATCGGATGCGGACGAGGCCGGCCCCGCTTGTAGACTTCCACGAAGCCCCGGTCCTCGGTGGTCTGGCCGCCAATGCAGGAGCCCGTCACGATGGCCGTGGTCTCGCGCAGTTCGGGCGTCCATTCGATGCCGCTATGCGAAACCGCCTCGCGCGCAGCCACCACCGCCAGTTGCGCGAAGCGGTCGAGCATGTCCGCTTCTTTCAGCGCAAAATGATCGGTTGGAACGTAGTCGTGGATCTGCGCAGCGTGTGTGAAACGCAGATCCCACGGCTCGCCATTCTCTTCCGGGCTGTGCATGGGGCCGCGCCCGTCGCGTCCCGCGCGCAGGGAATCTTCGAACTCGCGGACGTTATGCCCGATGGCGCAAATGACGCCGATGCCGGTGACCACTGCCCGCCGCGGGCGATGCACCCGATCCATCAGGCGGCGGCCTTCTCGGGGCCTGTGGGCGGTTTTGCCGCGACCAGCTTCTGCACGCCCTCCACGATGTCGCGCACCGATCGAATGTTCTTCATCTCTTCATCGGGAACGTTCACGTTGAATTCGTTCTCGATCGCGAAAACGATGTTCACGGCATCCATGGAATCGATGCCCAGTTCTTCGAAGCTGCTCTCGATCGTGACCAGCGACAATTCCTTTCGCTGGTTATGGGCGATGATGCCCAATACGCGGCTGGCAACTTCCTCGGGATTGGTCAAATCTTGTGACATAACAGTTGTGAGACTGATTCAAAATGATATCCTGCCGCAATCAGCGCCGGGATAATGAGGCGCACGGCTTCGAGCGCCGGCTTAACGTCGGGGTTCTCGCGCGTGCCGCGCCCGTCATGCAGACAGATGATGCCGCCGTCCGTAGCGCGCGACAAAACGCGGTCGGCGATGGCGGCTGCCGGGAGCTTCCAGTCGAGTCCGATCACGGTCCACATCACCCCGAGCAGGCCGAGTTTGGCCTGCATTTCGCGGAATCCCGGCCAGCGGACGCCGTATGGCGCGCGCATCAGCGTTGGCGGCGCGCCGGTGACCTCGGCAATGGCCGACTGGGCGCGCGTGAAATCGTCGTTTATTAAAGATGCCGCCTTCATCGCGAAATTGAAGTGCGAATGCGAGTGGTTTCCGATTTCATGGCCGGCGGCCAGTACGGAGCGCACCGTGTCCTGGTGGCGCAGAACGTTCGCGCCAACCTGGAAGAATGTCGCGGGCGTCTTGTGCTGCGCGAGGGCGTCGAGAAAAAGCGGAGTCGAAGGACTCGGCCCGTCGTCGAATGTGATCGCGATGGCTTTGCGGCCGGGTTTGCCCCGCCAGACCGAAGGTCCGAAAACCGCCGACGATCTTCCGCGCACGGCCCACGCGGCTCCGGCTAAAGCGCATCCTGCCGCAAAGCCAAACCCGGTAGTTCTCAGCATGGGGTCGAGAACATTTTCCCGATCAGACAATCTCTTCGTTGACCGCGTCCCAACGCACGGTCCGCTGCTGCAAGTAACTCTCGACCGCCATGTGGCACGCGACGGATACTCGATAACCCAGCTCAAACGGGCATGCCGTTTCGCCGCCATTGCGGATGACATCGAGAAAATTCTGCATGTGGGCGCGCGGCACGGTCGGCGTGTGGCCCATCAGTTCGCTGCCGCCGGGACGATTCACCCGTTGCGGGACGTAGCGAATCTGCTGGCCCCGGGCGATGGTGCCGTGCGTGCCAAGTACGTCTTCGGTCACGCCCAGGTAGTTGTTGCCGAAGCCGGAATCCCACGTGAACAGCATCTCTTCCGGCAATTCGAGCGAGACGGTCATAGTGTCGGGCACTTCGCGGCCGTCTTTCCACAGATAGATGCCGCCGGTCATCGTTGCCGCCGCGGGAATATTCAGACCCATCACTCTGTTCCAGAACGCCAGCTGGTGGCTCATATTTTCATGCACGTTGCCGCCGGAGTAATCCCAGAAGAGCCGCCAATTGATCAGACGGTCGGGATCGAAATCACGCGCGGGCGCATTGCCGAGGAACGCCTCCCATGCGACGTTGTCGGGCGTCATGTCCGGATAGACCGGACGCGTCCACTGCGGTTTGCCCGCCGGCGAGTTGCGGTACATTCGCGCGTGGATCGCCGTCACGTGGCCGACCACGCCGCTCGCGAGGTAGCCCGATGCATCGGCGATCTGTCCGGAGGAACACGACTGATGGCCGACCTGCACCACGGTTCGCGACGAACGCTCGCGCGCCGCGCGCATGAGCTTCGCGTGCTCCACCGTAAACGCCATCGCCTTTTCCTGATAAACGTGTTTGCCCGCGTCTATGACTGCGATGAAATGCTCGGCATGAAGGTGCTGTGGAGTGGCGATCAGCACCGCGTCGATGGATTTATCTTCAAGCAGCGCGCGGTAATCCGAGTAGCCTGTGAATGCGGCTTCGTTGTCTCTTGCGGCGAGGCTTTTCGCCTCGTCCAGGCGCCGTGAGTAGACGTCTGCTGCGGCGACTAATTCGGTGTTCGGGCATGCCGCGGCTTCTCGGGCGAGTTGCATGCCGCGTTCGCCCACGCCGATCACGCCGACGCGGATACGGTTATTGGCGCCGAGAGCACGCCCGGTCGCGATGCTGCCTGCGAGCCCTGTGGCGACGTTGCCGATGAAATGGCGTCTGGTCTGCACGGATGACCTTAGTTTAGCGCGATTGAATCGCCGGAAACCCCGCAGCGCGCCCATACCATCCCTGGTGGCGCATGACGCGGCTACAATTGGAATATATCGGTTATTAAGTTGGCAAGGATGTCAGGTCCGCCTAAACTCTCCGTCGATTCCGTGATAGCCCGGGCGACGGAATTGATGGGGGATCGCGACGAGGCCATGCGTTGGCTGGGTACGCCGGTTCGGGCTCTGGATTTTGCTACGCCGGTTTCCCTGCTTGGCACCAGGGAAGGAGCCGCTCGCGTTGAGCGCGTAATAGGGTAGATGGAACACGGCGTTTGGTGAATTGTTGATCGTTTATTGGATCGCAAGCGGCCGGTATCCCTCCACATGACGGATTGGGCGCAAAGCTCTACTGGGGCCGTTGGAATCATCCGGGAGCCGCCGTTATCTATGCCAGTCAAAGCGTGTCGTTTTGTGCTCTCGAAGTTCTGGTCAATGGCTCCGGGCTGCCCGCCGGCCTCGTGGTAACGGAGATTGAGATTCCCGATTCACTCTCCCTGGCGGTGCTGAAGATTTCAGTAGGGCGGGCCGGCCGCAGGGCTGGCAACGGCGTAGGGCTCGAAGTCGATGATTCGTGCGGGCGAGAACCGCGATTCGGCTGCTCTTCGTGGGATCGTTGATCGCCTGATTAACCTTGCTTCTTACTTCCTCGATCAAGTATCATGTTGTTATGGAGCTTACGGAAAGGCAGAAGGCGGCTCGAACGCTCGGCAGGATTGGCGGGCCAAAGGGCGGGAAAGCGCGGGCAGCCGCATTGAGTCCTGAGCGCCGCAGGGAGATCGCGCAGAATGCCGTGGCCGCCCGCTGGTCTAAATCCGTAATCCCTGCTGCTGACCCCGCCGCCAAGGGTGTCGTCCCGGTCGCTCCTCAAGAGAAGCCCGTGTCTTTTAAAGGCGATTTTTTCGCGGCAAAGACAATCGATCAACTGATCGCAGAGCAGGGCGTCCGTCCTGTTACCGATATCAGCATCTTTGCCGGAACGATTCCGGATGAGGATATCGACGAGTTCGTGGCGGATATTTACCGCGATCGCCGAGCGGAGTAACCGTTGGCAGTCCTGATGCTCGATACGGACGTCTTCTCGTTTTTTTGCTCACGCGATCCCCGGCGTGCGCTGCCATATCGGCATCATGTGGAAGGACACACTCTTGTGGTCTCTTTCATTACGATCGGAGAGCAATACGCTGGTTATCTCAAACAGGTTCTGAAGGGGGCGTGGACAGCCGCT
Source organism: Bryobacterales bacterium (assembly GCA_003136575.1). Lineage (GTDB taxonomy): Bacteria > Acidobacteriota > Terriglobia > Bryobacterales > Bryobacteraceae > BOG-234. The sequence goes on from PLEX01000127.1 coordinate 9,412, forward strand.
CACCTGGCCAGGCTCGAGACGCACCTTGGCGGAGTCGCGACGGTCCCCTACGACCTCGAGATCTGCCGCACCTATGGAAATCTCCGGGCGGCACTCGCTCAGGCGCAGCGGACCGTCGCCACAAACGACCTGTGGATTGCGGCCTGTGCGATCAGGCATGCACTCCCGCTGGTGACTAACAATCGCAAACACTTTGCAGCCATATCAGGCTTGACGATCGTCTCCGAAGCGCCGTAGCCCGCCTGGTAAATTGAATCTTAGTGTTTCAGCGCATCATCTGGATCGTGCTCGACAGCGTCGGCGTGGGCGAGATGCCCGACGCCGCCGATTACGGCGATGTCGGCAGCGACACCCTCGGCAATATTGCGCGCCTGCGCGGACTCAACGTGCCGAACCTGTGCAGCCTCGGGTTCGGCAACCTCAAGCCGATTCCCCAATTGCCAAGAGCTGAACATCCTGAAGGCGCCTACGGCCGCTGCACGCTCCGGTCGCCGGGCAAGGACACCACAACAGGCCACTGGGAAATGGTCGGCATCCATCTGGCCAAACCGTTTCCGCTTTTTCCGCACGGCTTCCCGCCGGAAATCATGCGTGAATTCGAACGCCTCGCCGACCGCTCAGCTATCGGTAACAAGGCCGCGTCGGGAACCGAAATCATCGAAGAACTCGGCGAAGAACACATGCGCACCGGCTCGCCGATCGTGTACACGTCGGCCGACAGCGTCTTCCAGATCGCCGCGCATGAGGCGATAATCCCCGTGCCCGAGCTTTATCGCATTTGCGGGATCGCGCGCGAAATTCTGCGCGGGCCGTGGGAGGTTGGCCGCGTGATTGCCCGGCCGTTTGAAGGAGAGCCAGGCCACTTCCGGCGCACCGCGAACCGGCACGATTATGCCGTGCCTCCGCCGCGCGGTATGCTGCTCGACAAACTGGAAGAGAAGGGAATCGAAGTCCGCAGCGTCGGCAAAATCTTCGACGTCTTCCTCGGACGCGGCATCAAAGTGCAGCTCAGAACGAACGACAATGCCGATGGCATGAAGCAGACACTCGAAGCCATGCGGAACCTCGATCGCGGCCTGGTTTACGTCAATCTCGTCGATTTCGATCAGCAATATGGGCACCGCAACGATGTGGAAGGCTACGGCCGCGCACTTGAGGAGTTTGATAACTGGCTGCCGGAATTCCGCGCCGCGCTCCGTCCGGACGATTTTGCGATGCTGACCGCCGATCATGGCTGCGATCCGACCACGCCATCCACCGACCACAGCCGCGAATACACGCCGCTGCTCGCCTTTGGCCCGCGTGTGCGCGCCGGCGTAGACCTCGGCCTGCGCTACACGCTGAGCGACATGGGCCAGACCGTCGCGGAGAATTTTGCAACATCGATTGAGAAAGGGACCAGCTTTTTAAGCGAAATCAGTTTATGAGAACACCATTTTTAGCCGGCAACTGGAAGATGTACAAGACACCCAAGGACACCCAGGCGTTTTTCGACGCCTTCCTGCCGCTGGTCGCGGGTGCTACGGGCCGCGACGCGGCCATTTGCCCGCCATATATCGACCTTCACGTCGCCATCGCGGCCGCTGCCGGATCGAAGGTCGGTATCGGCGCACAGAACTTGGCGGCGGGAAAAGAGGGCGCGATGACCGGAGAAATCTCGGGCTACATGCTCAAGGCCATAGGCTGTCGGTACGTCATCATCGGCCACAGCGAACGCCGCCAGTATTTCGGTGAGAACGAAGCGGGCGTTCTGTCGAAGGCGCGGGCGGCTCTGGAATATGGGTTGGCGCCGATCGTCTGCGTAGGCGAGTTGCTTGCCGAGCGCGAGTCGGGCAGCACGGAAGCCGTCCTCGCGGCGCAGTTCGATGGTGGCATTGCGCCGCTGGCGCCGGAGCAATTCGCGAAGATCGTGATTGCGTACGAGCCGGTCTGGGCCATCGGCACCGGCAAAACCGCGACGCCGCAGATGGCGCAGGAAGCCCATGGGGCCATCCGGCTTCTGTTGAATGGCCACATCGGGGCAGCCGCGGGCGCAAAAGTACGCATCCTCTATGGCGGCTCGATGAAGGCCGATAACGCCGAGGCCCTCCTCGCCCAGCCGGATATCGACGGCGGGTTGGTCGGCGGTGCATCGCTGGAACCCCGCGGCTTTATCAAAATCGTGCAAGCGGCCCAAAAACTGGCCCCCCAGCGCGGGCAGTCTTAATTCAGCAGAAAAATCAGCGCGGCGAGGCTTAACAAAGCCGCCAGCGCCCGGGCTTCGGCCCGCGTCAGTTCGAAGAAGTGCATGGGAAAAAAGTGGGTCGGAGGGGACTCGAACCCCTAACCAACGGCTTAAAAGGCCGCTGCTCNNGGCGGCAGCGTGAAACCCGACAACATTGCCGCGCTCGTCGCGCAAGAGCACATCGACGGCGCGCTGGTCGGCGGCGCGAGCCTCGATCCGAATGCGTTCGCCGCGATTGTGAACTTTTGATCCCGCGAAATCGCCAGGGGATTCCCCTTCGCAACTCTACCCGCCCGCCCAGCTGCCGCAAGGCGTATAGTAGGCGGAGGTGGAATTTCCAGTTATGAACCCCATGTTCAACCGACGCGCGTTTGTGAAATCGGGAGTGGCGGCCGGCGCCGCGCTATTCGGAGGGGCCGCCACCGCTGCGGCGGCTCCCCAGACCGGCATGTTCCTCGCGCTCAGCAGCGCGCTCACGGGCAACAAAGTTCAGTGGCCGGAATTCGCGCGCCTCGCCGCGCGCGTCGGCTATGGCGGCACGGACCTCAACCTGACCCCCGCCATGAAAGAGGGCCTCGACGCAACACGCGCGATGCTGACCGAACTGAAGATCCGCACTTCGTTTTGCAGCCTGCCGGTGAACGTGACGGGCACCGACGAAGTTTTCCAGCGAGGAATGACCACGCTCGAGGATGCCGCGAAGTTCGTCTCCGGAGTCGGCTGCGGGAGAATGATGATGGTACTGCCGGCCGCGAGCCAGACGCCGGCCGACGAGCTGCGCAAGACGCTGAAAGACCGCCTGACGGCGGTGGCGGCCGTGCTGGCCAGGCAGAATGTGAGATTGGGTCTGGAGTTCCTCGGGCCGCTCCAGTTCAGGTCGCGCGCGCCCCACGAATTCATCTGGCGCATGAACGACGCGGTCGATTTCGCGAAGGAAATCGGGCCGAATATCGGCGTCGTTCTCGATTCCTGGCACTGGCATCACTCCGGCGCCACGGTGGACGACATCGTCAGAGCGGGAAAGGCCCGCATCGTGACGATTCATCTTTCCGACGCCGCCAAACTGGCCCCCGAGGACGTGAGGGACAATCAGCGCCTGTTGCCCGGCGAAGGCGTTATCAACCTCGTGGGCTTCTTTCAGGCGTTGAAGCAGATCGGCTATGAGGATGGCATCAGCCCGGAAGTGCTGGGCCGTATCCCGGCCGATGCCTCGGCGGAGGAAGGCGCAAGAATGGGCCTCGAAGCGTCGCTGGCAGTGATGCGGAAAGCCGGAGTCGCGTAGTCTTCGCTCTTCAGTCGCCGCGCAAAGCTATTTTTTCGTCTTCGCCTTCGCTTTTGTATCCGCCTTGCTGTTCTGCCGCATTTCGGCGTACTTCTGGTTCATCGCGATCCATTTGCTGGCCGGAACCTTCGCGATTGCTTGCCCAATCACGTCAAGAGGCAGATCTTCCAGCCGCTTGAATCGAATGCAGGCCTTGCCCATGTCGAGTTTCTTCCCCGATTTCGCCCACGCGGTCCGGAACCAGTCCTGAAGGCTCGCCGCCGGGCCGTCGGAGTCGCCGCCCGAGTACATACACATCATATGGAGCGACATGTAGTTCTTCTGCGAACCGAGATTGGCGAATGGCAGAGGCATTTTCGGATCGCAGTGGTATCCGGCGGGATACAAAGAGTGCGGCACATAATAGCCGATCATTCCGTAGGTGATTCCCTCCTCATAGCCGGAATCCATATTCGCGCGGAACACGTCCCGCACCGCGTTGATGGCCGCGCGGCGGTCCTCGGGGAGCGAGGCCAGGTACTCTGTTACGGTCGTTGGCTTGTCCACCATAGAAAAATAGTATCCCACGTTCGAGCAGTCGTTAGTTCATCGGACGAAAACGGCTTCTCCATCCTCGACAATCGCGGCTGAAACGCCGATAAGTCGTCAGAGCTTTCATGACCGCACCCACCGGGACTGCCGCGCCGCGCCGTCGAATGACGCAGACTCGGTGGCTCGTCGCGGGCGGCGGATTCGCCCTCGTGTGCCTGCTGGGCTTGATCCCCACTATCCGGGATCAAAGCATCTTTCGCCATCCGGTGGTCCGGGTTGGCTTTAACCGGTTCCCGCCCTACGTCGATAAAGACCCCTCCGGCAAGCCGGCTGGATTCGCTGTGGAAATCCTGACACAGGCGGCCCGCCTGGCCAAAGTCGACCTGCGCTGGGTCGAAATTGCCGGATCCGCCGATGACGCATTTGCCCAGGGCAAGGCCGACATGTACCCCCTCATGACGATCACTCCCGCGCGGGAAGCTCGGTTTCACATGAGCGCGCCCTGGTGGGAGAATCAGTTCTCGTTGATTTCGACCGAAGGCCACGAAATCCCGAACGCCGCCGCGATCGATGGAAAGAGGATCGGTACCCGAATCGGCGTAATCAAGACCTTGTCGCAGAAGCTGTTCCCGGGAGCGCGTTTTTTCGACATGGCGACTCTGGAGGAGATGGAAGCGGCCCTTTGCAACCATGATATCGATGGTTTTTTCGCGGACGACCGGCTGATGAACGCGCAGTTGATGCGGCGCAGTTCCGTCTGCGCGGGGCAGCCCATTCACGCAATGTCGATTCCGGAAACGAAATTATTATTGGGTACGGCCTCGACAAAGGCGGCGGCGGAAGCCGGCGATCGGATATTCCACGAGATTGCCCGAAGCGCGCTCGATGGAACGCTCTCGCGCGAGGCCTCGAAATGGGGGGTCTTCACGCCATTCGACGCGGCGCGATTGAAGCGCGTGGTCGACGCCGAGACGCGCGAAACGCAAATGGCATGGGCGCTCGCGGTCGCGCTTCTGATTCTCACCGTCAATGTCGTGCAAACAAGAATGATCCGCAGAGCCAGGCACGATGCCGAGTCGGCACAGGCGGAGACGAAGCAGATGCAGAATCGCTTCGACGAATTTATGAAACACACGCCGACTATCACGTTCATAAAAGACGAGAAAGGGCGCGTGGTTTATTCCAACGAAGAGTTCTGCCTGAAGCGGCGGCCCGAACTGGCCGATGAAAACAGCGGGCGAGAGGGCGGCTTGATCAGTGAGCGCCTGTCCCGCAAAGACGAGGAGATCCTTGTATCGGGAATGGGCGCGGAAGTTACCGAAACCTTGCGGGGCGAAGATGGCGTCGATCGCTACTTCCTTGTCGCGAAATTCCCGTTCTCCGGCATTGCGGGATCGAAGTTGCTTGGCGGAGTCGCCCTCGATGTGACGACAAGAATCGTGGCGGAACAGGAACTCGAGCGTCAGGCGAAGCACGATCTGTTGACGGGGTTGCCCAACCGCCGGCACTTCATCGCGGAACTGGATGCCGCGCTGCGGGAGTGCGACGCCCTCGGCGTGCGGCTCGTGGTCGGTTTCATCGATCTCGACGGATTCAAACAAGTGAACGATCTGATGGGGCATGAAGCCGGCGACGATCTTCTGCGTCAGGTTTCGGCCCGGTTGAAACGCGTTTGCGCCGAAGAATCGGATTTGGTAGCGCGCCTGGGGGGCGACGAATTCACCCTCTTCTCCCGCGTGCCGGACTTCGCCGCGGCGGAGCGCAAAATGAGGGTGGCGCTGAACGCGATCGAAGAACCGTTTTTCATTGGCGAAAGGGAAGTATTCGTCTCGGCGAGCATCGGCCTCAGCCTCTTTCCGGCACACGGAGAGGACTCGCATCAACTCCTGAAAAGAGCCGATTCGGCCATGTACACCGCGAAAATAGCTGGCAAATCGCGTATACATCGTTGGTTGCCGGCTCCGGAGGAGATCGGAGTCAACTCGCCGGACGCGTCGGCCGGCCTCAGAATCCTCAGCGGCGTTCGGTAAACCGGCTACTTCAATACCTGAAACAAATTGCTGTAATCGTCGGTCCACAGCGCACCGGCCGCGACACCCGGCGACATGGAGTCCGGAAACATCTGTTTCAGCCGGGCGGCGCGGCCAGTCATTGCGCTGTTTCCGGAGAGACGCGTGCTGTCCGGCTCGGCTTGCGCGCCGCCGAACCGCGTCAGCAAATCTCGCCGCGCCGAAACAAGAACCCAATCGGCGGCGAGTATCTGCCGCGCCGGCTCTGCCGCGTTGTGTATTTCGCTCGTGAATTTCCCCGCGTTCGCCGTTGCGGCTTCCACCACCGGCGCCAGTTCCAGATAGCGATTCGTAACGTGGACGGCCATTGCGCCATCCGCCCGCAACAAGCGAAAGTAGGTTTGGAACGCCTCGCGCGTGAGCAGATGCACCGGGATGGTATCGTCGGCAAAAGCGTCCAGCACCAGAACGTCGAAGCTGTTCGCGGGCTCCCGTTCCAGTTCCAGTCTTCCGTCGCCGGGGCGCACATCCACCTTCGCCGCCGACGCGCCGAGAAAGTGGAAGTAACGCGTGGCAACGTCGATCACTGCGGGATTAATCTCGTAAAACCGAAACGTGTCTCCCACTCGGCCGTATGCCGCGAGCGTCCCGATGCCGAGACCCACCAATCCTACTCTGCGCGGGCCGGCTTCGTGTTGCCCGAGCAGCCTGCCCGCGCCCGAATCGGGTCCATAGTATGCCGTTGGGAGCATGATCCTGTCGGGCGAGAGAAACTCGACGCCGTGCAGCGTGCGTCCGTTGTAAAGGGTTCTGATGGCCTGAGCGCCGGCCTCCGCGTCGCTCACCTGCAGCGCGCCGTAGAAATTCCGCAGATGCACGACGTCGCCGAAGCCCGCCTCGAAACGCGTGGCCACAACGAAAGCCAGCAACGCCAGGACTGCCAGACGCGCCAGCCTCATTATCGAAGTCATCCCGTAGAGGACCCGAAGCGCCAGCAGCACGGACGCGGCAATGCCGATCGGTAACTCCAGGTAAGTGCTCAGTAAGTTGGGAGCAATCAGCCCCACAAAGATGCCGCCGAGCGCGCCGCCGAATGCGATCGTGAGGTAAAAAAATGTCGCGCCTTCCGCGACGCCCGGCTTCGACCGCGCGATTTCCCCATGGCAGAACATGCACCAGACGAAAAGCGCCACGGAGAAAATCGCAACTTCTGCGATCAGGCCGCTCGTTTCCCGTCCCGCGATCTGATATCCGGCGCCGATCCACGCGACCGGCAGGAGCCACCGGAAGAGCGCGGGCCGGTACCAGCCCGCGCTATCGAAGCACAGGATGAAACTGAGCAGATAGATGCTCAACGGGAGCACCCACAAAAACGGAACCGGCGCGACCTCCCGGCTCAGATGATTGGCGACGGCCATCCAGAGCGTGGAACCGCACGCGCCAAGGGCGATCCAGCGCAACGGACGGCGCATCGACGAGGCGGGCTCTGCGGATCGATTCACCGCGTCCGCCGACGCGTGAACGATCGCCGCGCCGATTCCCGCCACTGCGAGTACGCAGTACCCGATCCGCCACAAGCGCAATTGCTCGCTTTCCCGCAGAGCGGGTTCGATCATCACCGGATAGGCCAGCAGTGCGGCGAGCGATGCGGCGTTTGAGAGCGCGAACAACCGGTAGGGGAATGCAAACCGGGTTGAATTCGCCAGCCACGCCTGCAGCAGAGGACTCGTGCCGGCCAGCAGAAAATAGGGCAGCCCGATGGAGGCCAGGAGAATGCCCGGAATCGTCCACTCCGGATTCCCGTTCGCCGGCTGCCCCATCGCGAGGGTGGGGCTCAAGGCCATCCCCGCGAGGCTGAGGACCATCAGAGCAACATGAACGGCACTCTGCGTCTTACGGCTTAAATGGTTTGAAACCACCCACGAGTAAAGATATCCGGCCAGCAGCATGACCTGAAAGAACAACATGCACGCGACCCAGACGCCTGCCGAGCCGCCAAACCTCGGCAACAGAGCTTTTGCCATGATGGGCTGAATCAGAAACAGCAGCAGCGAACTGCCGGCGATGGTGAAGGAGTAAAGTATACGCAAAGACCGGAAGCTGGTGGCTGGCGTCACCGCGGTTTGCACAGCACCACCACGCTCCTGCCGCCAACCGCATATCCGGACGAGCTGAGGGCCTTTCTGTCGCCCGGCTCCACGAAATCCATCGGGCTGGGCAGACTGGTGTCTGCCACAAGCTGCCAGTCGCGCGGCTTGCCCTCCTGGATTTCGAACCGTATCGTATCGGCGCCTCCGTTTACCATCACATAGAGATCGTCGTCGCCCATATTCCCGCCACGCAGACAATACGCCAGCGCATTGCCGCCCGGCGAAAAATCGACATACTGCCCCGGACCGTACCACGTGATGTCTTCGCGCCAGAATTGGCTGCGCGCGATGGAAGGGTGAGATTTGCGGAACGCGATCATCCCCTGAAAGAACCGGAATACATCGTGATTGGCCTCCAGCAGATCCCAGTCGAGGTAGCTGATTTCGTTGTCCTGGTTGTAGGGATTGTTATTACCGCCGTGCGTGGTGAGGAATTCGTCGCCCGCGCAAAACATCGGCGTGCCGTTGCTCAGCATCAGCAGGCAGAAGAAATTCCGCACCTGCCTGCGCCGCAGCGCCAGCACTACTTCGGACGCGCCCACGTCGCCTTCCCACCCGCAATTCCAGCTCCGGTTGTCGTCGGCCCCGTCGGTGTTGCCGTGTCCGTTGGCCTCGTTGTGTTTGTGGTTGTAAGAGACCAGATCGTAGAGGCTGAAGCCGTCGTGCGCGGTGATAAAGTTGACGCTCTGAAACGGCCGGTAGGAGTTCTCCACATCGCCCGGAAACAGATCGTCGCTGCCATAGAGCCGGCACATCAGCGCGCCCACGCGGCCGGAAATGCCACGCACGAAATCGCGAACGTCGTCGCGAAACTTGCCGTTCCATTGGCGCCAGTTGATACCGGGAAACTCGCGGCCCAGCAGATAGGCTTCGATATCCCACGCCTCGGCGATCATCCGAACACCGTGGCGCGCGGAGAGAAAACTGATGTCCGCGATCAGCGACGGATTCTGCAGATCCACCCGGCCGTCGGAACGGCGCGTGAACACAGATGCCAGATCGAAACGGAAGCCATCGATCTTCATCGTGTTGATCCAGAAAATCAGGCTCTCCAGGATCAACGACCGCGCAACCGGGTGGTCGCAGCGCAGCGTGTTGCCGCAACCGGTTTCGTTCCTGTATTGGCTGCGGTCCCCGTTCAGCAGATACCACGATTGATTGTCGATGCCGCGATAGCTGTAGGTCGGGCCGTCCGGACCGGCCTCGCTCGTGTGGTTGTAAACCACATCCATCCATACTTCGATGCCGTTATCGTGGAAAGCGTCGACCATCGCGCGGAATTCCGCCGCCACCCCGTCGCTGCCCTGGCTGGCCGCGTACGCCTGATTGGGCGAGAAAAAATTGAGGGTCATATAGCCCCAGAAGCTGCCCTCCTGCGGATCGCATTGCTGAACGGGCATCAGTTCGACCGCCGTGACGCCCAGACTCTTCAGATAGGGAATCTTTTCGGCAAGACCGGCGAACGTGCCGCGGTTCTTCGGAGTCACGCCCGAGTTTTCGCGCGCGGTGAATGCCTTCACATGCAGTTCGTAAACGATCAGGTCGTGGCTCGGCCGGGGTGCCCGTTTTTTTGCCGCAGCCGGCTGCGGAACCGATCGCGGGAGCACTCCCAGCGGCGCGCGGCCGTCGTTCGGCCCCGGCAGTCCGGCTGCGATCCGGCTGAAGTCCGGCGGAAAATAAACTGCCGGGGCAAAGGGATCGAGCAGGATCTTCTGACGGTCGAAACGAAATCCCGCGGCGGGATCGTAGCGGCCGTCGACGCGCCACGCGTAATAGACGGCACCCCGGGCGCGCGCCGCCGGGATCCAGCAATGCCATATCCGGCCCGACTTGTTGGCGCGCGGGTCCAGACGTTCCTCGAGAACGGGGTGCGCGGGATCCGCGGCCGAGTAAAGCAGCAGCGTAACGCCGGTCGCGCGGCGCGAGTAGAGCGCAAAATTCCAGGCGCTCAATGAGGGGATCCACGTGACTCCCATGGGACCCGGGGTTCCTTCTCTCCTGTCCCATTCGTCGAAACTGGCGGTTGATCGCAGCAATTCGGCCATGAATGCCATTACAGCAGATGCGTTACAAAACTCTCCTGACACCACGCTGTCAGTAGCCTTCCCGCACAATGCAGGCATGAACAAAACGTCTCCAAACGCCGTCGAGTGGTTCGAAATCCCCACGACGGACTTCACCAAATCGCTCCCTTTCTACAATCGGGTTCTCGGCCTGCAACTCGAAGCCAAAGAGCTCGGCCCGAACCAGATCGCCATATTTCCCCACGAGAACCCCGGCCCGGGCGGCTGCCTCATGCAGGGTCCCGGCATGGTTCCCGCAGGTGCCGGATCGGTGGTCTACCTGTCCACGCCGGATATTGATTCCGCGCTCGCGCAGATCGAACCGGCCGGCGGCAAGGTGGTCATCCCGAAAACCCCCATCGGTCCGGAGATGGGTTATTTTGCCCGATTCCTCGACGTGGAGGGTAACCTCGTCGGGCTCTGCGGCCTCGGTTAGACTCGAATGCCGGAGGAAGCTTCCTGGCCTTGCACGGCAGGGGGTACCGCTGCCGCGGCGTTTCAATTTTGCTCCGCACTTCCGACCCGAGAATCGCCGCCCGGCCGTGCCACGCGGACAAAACGTGCGTGGGTCTCCCCGTTTCCCCTGCGCCGCAAGCATTCCTGGACCCATAAGAGTAAATTGAAGACGTGCGTCGCGCCGACCGGCTCTTTCAGATCGTCCAGCACCTTCGCCTCCGCCGGACCCGCACGACGGCGCGCGAACTCGCCCGCAAGCTGGCGGTTTCCGAGCGCACGATCTATCGCGACGTGCAGGATCTGGGCCGCTCCGGCGTTCCCATTGAAGGCGAGGCGGGCGTCGGTTACATCCTCCGCGGCTTCGATATTCCTCCGCTTATGTTCACGCGAGAGGAGATAGAAGCGCTGGTGGTCGGCGCCCGCATGGTCGAAACCTGGACCACCGATCAGCTCGCAGCTGCGGCGCGCCAGGCGCTCGATAAGATCGAGGCGGCGCTGCCCGAACGCCTGAAGGCCGAAATTGCCAAGTCCCGAATTTTCGCCGTTGATCTTCGCACCGAGCCCGGTGTGCGGGCGCCAATCGACACGATTCGCAAGGCCATCGCGGAGACCCGGCGAGTCGAATTCGACTATCGCAAGGAGGACGGCCGGACCTCGCGCCGCGCAGTCCAGCCCCTGGGTATCTACTTCTGGGGAAACGTGTGGACGATGGCAGGATGGTGCGAGCTCCGCGAAGATTTTCGCAATTTTCGGCTGGACCGAGTGGTCGGGATTGCGCCTGGTGCGACATACGAGGTTAAGCCGGGGCGCACGCTCGACGACTACATGGCGCGGGTAGTCAACGAGTCGCCACGCTGAAGTGGGGATGGCGCGGCCTGGGCTTTTCCCGGCGTTCGAGCCACGATGCACGGAGCGAACCACCGAATTTCGGACTTGTGTTAACGTAGTCATTGTGTCCCGGCAAACTGGCCGGACGAGACCCGGGGAAGAAGCTTAATGTCTTTAAGAATCAACGATGAAGCGCCCGATTTCGTGGCGCAGACCACGCAGGGCGAAATCAGATTTCACGAATGGATCGGCGACGGCTGGGCCATTCTGTTCTCTCACCCGAAAGACTTCACGCCCGTTTGCACGACCGAACTCGGCTACATGGCCGGACTCCAGCCTCAGTTTGCCGCTCGGAACTGCAAAATTCTCGCGCTGAGCGTCGATCCCGTCGGCAATCACGGCAAGTGGGCTGCGGATATCGAGGAAACGCAGGGCCACGCCGTGAACTATCCCATGATTGGCGATCCGGAACTCAATATCGCCAAGCTCTACGGCATGTTGCCGGCGGGTGCGGGCGATACCTCGGAAGGCCGAACGGCGGCGACCAACGCCACCGTTCGTACGGTGTTCATAATCGGTCCGGACAAGAAAATCAAGCTGATGCTCATGTACCCGATGAGCACGGGCCGCAACTTCGACGAAGTGCTGCGCGTGCTCGATTCCATGCAGTTGACTGCGAAACACAAGGTTGCGACGCCGGTGAACTGGAAGTCCGGCGACGACGTGATCATTCTTCCGGCGGTGCAGGAAGAAGAAGCGCGGCAGAAATACCCGGACGGCTGGAAAGCGCCGAAGCCGTATTTGCGGATCGTCCCGCAGCCCAGGTAGTAAAGTTGGGGACGCGTCCATTACCTCCTGTTTGGTCCGGACCCCAGGGGCCTTCAATTGTCGTTGATGTGCGTCAATTGTCGGATTCGCGGATTGTGCTAATCCGATTGGCGGACACGCGGGAAAACGGCTTTCCGTTGAACGCAACGCCACCGGGTTTCGAGGGATCGGGCTTACTGCCCTTACCCCAAGTCCAGTAGAGGCCGAGGTAGGCGTAATTCTCCGTTTGCCCGATAGCGGTGTGGCCGTAACAGAACAGTAACTGCAATCCGGGGTCGCGGAATTTGTAGTAGCCACCGAAATCCACCAGAGTGGCGGGCCTGGTCTGGGCTGTGGCGATGCCTTCCGGCCCGTGGTAGAAAATCTCGGTGCCCAGTGTCCATTTCTTGCCGATGTCCCGCTGTACAAGCCACCCCGCGAACGGAAAACTGCGGTAGCCGGGGGCATTTACCAGCGTCTCACCGCCGCCGCCGTATGTGGTCCACGGGCCAAAGCTCTTCTGTACCCAGAGGGGCACTTTGTACCAGGTTTTGCCGACACCCAGTCCGCGTTCGGCGTTGCCTGTCGGCACCTCGAACATGACAAACGTTCCGATCATAGGGCGGCGCTTGCCTTCCTGAACAAACCTGAATTTAATACCCAACTCCATGTCGCCCAGGCCGAAAGCCCGCTGGCCCGCGCCGGCGGGAGCGAGACCGGGGTTGTTGGACGGAAAAATCGCCGCCGCCGGTACGATGACGTGGAGGTGAACATTGGGAAGCGCGCCCCAGTTGAACTCGATGGCGGGGCCGGACGTGTCGGTCTCTGCCGCCGTGCCATCGGAGGAAGCAAACGTATAGAACTCGTAGTGCCGGAAGTCGATCGGCTGGGGGTCATCCGTCTGAAATGGCGGTCCGGCCAGAGCGGCGGTCGAAAAGTAAACCACCGCCACGGCAAGGCCAATTACTCGGTTATTCTGTCTCATTCAGTACTTCCGAATGGTTGGTTTAATTGTCGTTTGAACGCCGTGTTGCGCATACGGGTCGCCACCGTGAGATTGACCATGTTCTCGACGATCGGGTCGTCGCTTGCGCGTCGTATGCTCGAGAGGCCAGCCGCGTCCCTTTCGAAACTCCGAGGCGAGTGTTTCAGGAGTTTGTGATAAAGCCCATTTTCCGGCTCCTCCACGCACAGGAAAGGCGACCGGTCTTCAAGAAGGAGCAAATATGCGAAAACCTTCAACGTGCCATCGGACATCTGCTGCGAATAAAAAGGATCCTGGAAGCCGCGGTCGTCGAACCGCAAGAGTAAGCGCCCATCCGGGGATCTTTCCGTGTTTATTTGGTTTATACCTGGAATCTTTGTCGCAATACGGTCCAGAATCGACTGAAACCTCCGGGGATACTCCCGCTGCATAAAACTGAACGACATTGCCTGGATTACCCCCGTGGATGTTCAGATGTTTTTGCGGTCCGGCCAGCGGCAGACTCCGCGCGGCGTCGGGAGTGAAGTAGCTTAGATACGAGCCTTCAGGGAAGCGACGAAACGCGACAATTCGTGGATGTTGCTTCAAGGACCCGAGCGTAGCAATTCCGAGATTTCTCTTGTCATCTAAGTCGACAACCTCGGTCTCTCCGCTCTCCTCCTGGACGCTTTCAGGGAGGTTCAGAAGGTTAAACTGAGCGCCGGTTTCTACAATATGTCGCCCTTCGGTTTCACTTTAGCCAGACATCATCGTTCAGTCCGGCACGTCTCAAGCTTACCTTAAGGAAACGAACTCGCGACCAGTGTCCGTCACACGAAAAAAGTCGAAGGAGCGTTTCCCTGTCGTCTTCGGACAAAATACAATGGGGTGCGATGAACGACCAACGGGCGAAGACAGGTCACCACCTACGCGAAAGGGCTACCGGTAGGCGCCCTGTCGAGATATGTGCGGAACCGTGAGCAATGGGTTTTGATCGTGCCGGCTCAGTACAGCGTAAACGCGTACAACGTCTCGCCGGACAGGCAGAGCAGATACTGGTGTCCGTCGAGCATATACGTCTCCGGCGCGTTCGACAGGCCCCCGATGCGCGAGTTCCAGAGCGTCTTGCCCGTCGCCGGAGCGAACGCCACAATACCGCCGTCGTCGCCGCCGAACAGCAGATTGCCCGCCGTCGTCAGCAAGCCGCCGCCACCGCCGCCGAGGCTTTCGTGACGCCAGGCGATCTTGCCGGTCTTATAGTCGATCGCCGTGATGTAACTGCCGGTGGAACCGACACCGTCTTCTTCCTTGCCGCCGAGGCCCATCGCACCGCGCGGGTCGCCTTCCGTCAGATAGTACATCGCAAAACCGTTGTTTTCACGCACGAAGAACAGTCCTGCTTCCGGGCTGAACGCGGGCGGCGGCCAATTCGTGGAGCCGCCGTTGGTCGGCGAAACCAGCGCGCCGGGAACGATAGGGTCCTTCATCGGATTCGGTCGCGGGTGGCCTTCCTTATCGATATTCAACGCCCAGTTGGCCTGGGAGAACCGGCTGGTCACCAGGTGCTCGCCGGTAACGCGGTCGAGAACGAAGAAGTAGCCGTTGCGCGTGGCCTGCAACACGAGCTTGCGCATCTTGCCGTTGAACATCGCATCGATGAAAACGGGCGTCTGCGTGGAATCCCAATCGTGCGTTTCGTGCGGCGAGGTCTGGAAGTACCACTTCATGTTGCCGGTATCGACATCCAGCGCGACGAGGCTGCACGTAAACAGGTTGTCGCCGTCACGCCCTTTCGTGTACGCGGGCGTCGGATTACCGGTCCCGATGATATAAAGATGCGTATCGGGATCGTACGCGCCGGGAATCCACGGCTGCGCGCCGCCGTGCTGGGCCGCATCGAGACTGGGCCAGGTATTGAGACCGGGATCGCCTTCCTTCATCGGAACCAGGTACTTCTTCCACTGGAGATCGCCGGTTTCGGGATCGACCGACTGGAGGTAGCCCGGCGAGTCGAGATCGTCGCCGGTGCCGACCAGAATGTGGTTGCCGATAACAATAGGCGCCACGGTGGAGAAATACTGCTGGCTGAAATCGGAAATGACCTTGTGCCACCGCTCCTTGCCTGTGCGGGCGTCTAGCGAGACGAGGTAATCGTCCGGGGTCTCCATGTACAGCCAGTTTCCATACATGCCGAGGCCGCGGTTGCCGATATGCGTGCCGCCTTTGGTCTTCCAGAAGTAGTGCCAGAGGGTACGGCCAGTGCGCGCGTCGACCGCCCACGCGTTGTCGGGCGCGGAGAAGTAGAGGATGCCGTTCACTTCGAGAATCGCCCCGGCGATGCGCGCGGTTGCCGCGGCGCCGGGGGCCGGATCCGGGCCTTCTCCGCCGACGATGGTCGTGCCGCCACCGCCTCCGCCACCACCGCGTCCACCCCCGCCTCCAAAGCCGCCGCCGGCGGCAGCTCCCGCGCCGGGAGGCCCGGCGGTAACCGTGCCAACCCACGCCAGGGTCAGGTTCTTGACGTTGCTTTGGTCGATCAGCTTCAGGGAACTCCAGCGCTTGCCGGAATAATCACCCGAATATGTGGGCCACGATTCACCCAGCGGTTTCAACAAATCCGCGGGATTCAGGGGCCCCTGCGCGATGCCTATAGCGGGCAGAATGCACAACGAAGTGCCGATTAAGAGCTTTTGAAAGTTCGTCATTTTACGGTCACCAGATAAGCGGTCAGATTATGGATATCTTCGTCCGTCAGGACCAGCAAAAGGTCGCGGTGCGCCTTCATCGGATCATGCACCTCAACCTTGGGAACGTCGCCATTGCGCCGGATCGTGCGCTCGACTCCGTCCTGGTCCACCAGCGTGACCAGGAAGTCGTCTCGCATGATCTGCCGGCCTTCATATCTCTTGCCGTCCGCCATGGTCACAGTTACAGTCACCGTGCGCCGGGATGCTGCGTCGCCCGCAGTCGGGTCCGCTCCGCCACGTCCGCCGCGACCACCACCGCCGCCACCGGAGACGAGAGTGTTCTGCAACGTGCGAGGTTCGGGATATTTCGAGCCGATGCCCTTGAGATCGCCCGTCACCGAATGACAAGTGCTGCACTTCCCGACAGGGCCGTTGAAGTAGGCCTCGCCGGCTTTCGCATTGCCGACGGCGAGAATCGCGCCGTTAATATCCGGCGGAATAACGACCATGCGGTAATTCTGGAACGTGTGCATGAAGGTTGCGACGTCAAGCAACTGGTCCGATGTCCAGTCTGTCTTTGCAACCTGCCCTTTGGCGTGACTGGCCTGCAGGAATTTGCCGATAAGTTCGCCCTTCTGGTCGTCAAGAACCATCTGCGACCGAACAAGGTTGATGCCGGTTGCGGTGCCGCGAAGGTCCGCAGCGTGGCATTTCGCGCAGCTTGCGTCCCAAAGCGCTTTGCCGCGCGCCACGACGGCGGGGTCGGCTGGCGGGCGCGACGGGTAGGCACCGCCACCGCCTCCGCCACGCCCGGCCAGTGCGCCGGATGCGCCGGCGGCACCGGAAGCTCCGGCTGCTCCACGGCCCCGGCCTCTGCCGCCACCTCTGCCGGCCGCCGGGGCAGCTTGTTGGGGAGTAGCTTGCTGGGAAACGTCGGGGGTTGGCGTCTGCGCAGCCACTTCGGAAACGACTCCGAGGGAAATTCCTAACAGGGCCGCGAGGGCCAGCTTTTGCTTGTGCTTACTTTGCATTTTCGCCTCAAACTCAAACAAGGAATCGAACAGAACATTGTAATGATGACACTCGCCCGGAAATTGTTACCCGGGCAACGGAGATTGCGGGCCGGCTGCGCGAGGGTCCTCATCTTGTCACCGCCCGATGCAATCCGGTTGCCGGAAATAACCCGCCATCGAAACACGACCCGCGCGTCCGCCG
Organism: Bryobacterales bacterium; assembly: GCA_003136575.1. GTDB lineage: Bacteria > Acidobacteriota > Terriglobia > Bryobacterales > Bryobacteraceae > BOG-234. The sequence goes on from PLEX01000127.1 coordinate 26,628, forward strand.
GGCATCTGTGCGCGCCCGTGGATGGTCGGAACATCGTATCAGCTCGCGCCGGGCAGACGCAGGAAGTGGCGCCGTAGGGTAAACCGGCGCCACTCGAATGAAGGAACCGTGCCTAAGCGAGGGCCTTGCGGCAGTACTCAACGCACTTTTTGACTTCGATTACAGCGTTGGAGCCTTCCGGCACCTGGTACTCCAGTTCGACCGCAAACGGGAATTTCCACTTGTTCTTCTTTGCCGTCTGGAGGATCTCCACAATCGGCGTCGAACCCTGACCCCATGGCAGATTCAAGCCACTCTTGCCCGGAACGCTCGGCGTTCTGTCCTTCAGGTGAGCGCTGGCGATGCGATCATGCAGCTTTTCGAGCGCGGGAATCGGGCTGATGCCCGTTCCGGCATAGTAGTGTCCGCAATCGATATTCACCGCGTTGCCCGGGGACTGCGCAAGAACCGCATCCCATGCGGTGATCGTCGCCTGTTCGTGAGCGTGATAGGCGCACACCAGGCCGTGCTTGTGCGCGAAGTCGCCGAGCTTCTTTGTGTAATCGCTCGCGGGAGCGAGTTCCGTGGTGATGGAGTTCGCGCCGAGTGTCTTCGCGACGGTAAAGAAGTAGTCGAATTCGTCGTCCGACATGCCATCGGTCGGCATCAGCTTGTGGCAGTAAATGCTGACGCCGGCGTCGTTGTACATCTTGCGGAATTCTTTGAACTTGTCCATGGAGGCCGACAGGCGCCACTTCTTCAGTTCCTCGGCTGCCGCCTGTTGTTCCGGCGACATCATACCGCGGCCACCACCGCCGCCTCCACGTGCGCCGCTCCCGCCGCGACCTCCCATGCCCATCCCCATGCCCATACCGCCGGGACCGCCAGGACCGAAACCGCCCGAACCGCCGCGGCCACCACGACCGCCGGAACCGCCGCGTCCACCGCCGCCGCCACCACGGCCAGCCGGCTGCGGCGCTCCGGCAAAGGCTTCCGCGTCGGGAGGCATAAGCTCGATGGCGCTGATCCCGCTGTCGACAACCATCTTCAGAAGCTGTGCGGCGTCATTCACGCCCGGCTCGCCCCTGTAGCTGTACGTGATGGTGCCGATCTGCACGCCCCCGAATTTCGAGTTCGGCTTCTCGGCCAACAGAGTACCCGCCGGCGCGGCCGCCGCAGCCAAAGCCAGTTTTCCAAAATCGCGTCTGTTCAAATCCATCTGTGTTCCTTTTTTCCGCGCGGACCCCAGCGCCGCGCTCTCTAAACCGATAACAAGGGCCGGTCGCCAGATTTTCAGTGAGGACCGGCCCTTAATAGTCTACATCCGCGCCTGCCGGGACTGTTTGTTTGGGTAATGTGGTCTTAAACGACACTACCTTTTGACTGCCCGCGGAGAATTTGCAGGAATGTTGTGGGAGCGCGAGGACTGAGCGTGCCGCCAGCGGGTGCCGGCTTGCCCTTCGACGCGGGGTTCTACCGGCTCTCGATTGGAAAAGTTTCCGAGATGCGGTCGTGCAGGGCGAGGTTGTCTTCGTCGGCGAATGCCCAGAGCAGGCCAAGACCGCCGGTGCAATAACTCAGCCACGCGGCCACGAAACGGACCACGCGAACCCGGCAACCCGGTATTGACCCATCAAATGCCAGCAGACGAAGCCGCGTCCAGCGCATGCCTGCGCTCTCGCGACGCGCCATCGCCCACAGCAAGCCATAAAACAGGGATATCACGAGAAAACACGCCGACAACGCGAGCCACATGAATCTGCCGGTACCGAATGCCGAGCCCGCGAACCATGCCGTGAGCAGGAACACGCCAAAGCCGACGAATACCATCGACACATCCATTGCTCCGGCCACGACTCTTCGCATAATGGGAGCCACACGCCCCATAACCGGTGCGGCGTTGTCGTCGGCTGGCGCGCGCACTACAGCGTTCTGCTGCGTTAGACGTTCGACAGACCCGGCGGTGGTTCCGGCATCGTTCCGTGGTCGATCGTCGGCCGGCGTTAGGGTGGTTACCAATTTCGGCGGTTCCACCGTTGACGCCCGGGAGTCCGCGGACAAATCGAAAAGGTCTGAGGCCTGGCGCAAGGCCTGGGCGAACGAAGCGACGGTCTTCGATGAAGCCTGAAACAGCGGCAACGCTCCGGCGCTCCCGACTCGCGCCGCCAACGCCTGGCGTTCCGGTGCATCCGGCAGAGTCGGTTGCGCGACCATCGAATCCACCAGATATGAGGGCGGCGCTTCTACGACGATACCCGGCAGGATTCGGCCGCACTTGCGGCAGCGATGATCGTCCTCATCGTTTACGAAAGCGCAGTAAGGACAATGCATGGGTTCTTCTCTTGAAAATTGGTATGTGCCTCACTCAAGTGGTCGCCCTGGCACCGACTGGGTGGGGCGGTTCCCCGGAACCGCGGCGGACGCCCCCGTCCGTCTGCTGACGGGCTGGCCAGTGGGCTGGCTACGGGCATCGCAAACGCTCCGAACGACTTCCACAAACGCGGACTACGTGTGAGTGAGGCACATACCCACCCTCTTCAATTCGCGCGGCATCGCCGCCGTATACCCGTGCGGATGCCAGCGCGGGGGGCCCGGAGAACGGAGGGTACAAGTTTCGGCACAGTGACCGCAACCTGCGACTGCGGGCCGTGGCCAGGCCGTCTGTTGTCTCCCGAGAGCCGCGGTCGGAGACCGGACTTGCTCGCGGCCCGCGGAACCGCCGCTCGGCGCGCCGCATGTTCCTCAAGGATTCAATATCGGCGGGAACGCGTCGCTTCAACAGGGTCGCAAGCCAAGTCTTGCCGGCTGGAGTTATGCCGTCGCCGCCGTGGTGAAGGTCCTCTCGCTGGCCAGCGCGGCCATCAATGCTCCGCGAGCCGTGGCATTCAACGGATCGCCCGAGATTCGCACTTCCGACACGCGCACCGGGAAATCCTGCATTCGGAGTGCCGCAATGAAACGCTCGACGAAGCCCTTTGGCATGGCAGTGCCCCCGCTCAGCACAACCGGAACCGGCTTGTTGAGTTTCGGCAGTTGCTGGGCGGAAGCGATCTTCGTACGCAGCGTGTTGGTCAGCGTCCGGATGACGTCGTCGTGATAAACGGTTAACGCGTTCTGCACGCGGTCCCCGTCGGAGCCATTCAGATGGAATGCCTGCTCCTTCTGAATCCTCATGCGCGTCGCCCGCTCGCCGGTCACGGCCGCCGCGTGAGTATCGATGTAGTCGCCCGCCTTGGGGACGCTGAAGCTGATCACGGGCAGCGAAAGTTCCGCGAGGCAGACGTTACACAAACCGCTGCCGCAGGAAATTCCGAAGCCCGAGTAATTCGTTGTCGCGAGTTCGCTGAACACTACTGCCAAGCCCTCCTCTATCGGCGTCGGCGTGTAACCCAGCGAAACGAGGATCTGGCTGATCGAGGCTTCGTGATGGGCGAGTCCGCCTTCTTCGTTGTCAACGGCGGCTGGCACGCTGAAGAAGACGCCTTTGTCTTCGGCGCCGGCCCTGCCGAGCAGCCGGGCGATAATCCGCCGCACGACCGCCAGGCTGTGCGGTTCCCGCGGATTGAGCACGCCCCGGTACATAGGGCGGCGCGTCTCCACGTGGAAGACCTCGGCGAATTTCTGGGCATCGTTGCCGGCAACCACGATCTCGTCGCCTTCTACTTCGTGAAAAACGCCTTCCTGCCGCAGCAGGTTCTCGGTCAGTTTCGACCATGGCAGTGTGATGAAGGCATTGAGTTGCGCTTCAAATTGGTACTTCTTCTCTTCCCGCCGTGCTACCACAATGCGGCTGGTACCTACATCGAGCCCGATCGGCCCGTTGCTGATCTTTTCGTCTTTGCTCATTTGAATTGGTCTCCTCAAGCGCCTGGAAATTTCCTTGGAACCCGCGACCGCCCGGCCGGTCCGGCGGCACCGCAAGCCTCGTAGTCGTCACGTCCTCTACGGGAGTCTAGTACCTGTCGCGCGGCGATATTCTCAGAGTTTTTTTTGACTATCGGGAGAATTTCTTTTGCTCCGCGCACTTGTTATGCAGGAGCAGCGGAAATTCCGTCTTATCCCGGGTTGGCCGATCTCCTCCGGCATCCGGGAACGCCATGGCGAACCAGACCCGCACCAGACCGGAGACTGCCGTCGTCGAATGGTTCGCCGGACACATTTCCAGCCCGGTGGCCCGCCTGCGTTTCCTGCAAGCCGCAATGCACGCGCATCCGCCGGCGCGTCCGCGGGGGCGCTTTCGAAAACTCCGGGTCTGGGTGGCAATTCCGGTTCTCCTCTCTCTGGTTTTTGCCACAAGGCCGCCGCCCGGCAAACGCCTCCGCGCAGCAGACCCGGACGCGAGTCCGCTTACTACCGCGTCCGTCCGTCCAGCGGCCGTTCGGGTAACGCCTCTCCCGGAAATCTGGCAGGTGGAGAAGACGAAGACCTGGGAGACTTTCAGCAACGGGCTTCGCATCGACGACAGGTTCGCCATCTCCACGCATCGGCGCTCGTACCTGGCGTTTCCCGTCTCGGGTCCGGTCGACGCCCGCGGCGAACGCCGCACCACGCCCGCTGGAATTGTCTATCACACCACCGAGAGCCTGCAGGTTCCGTTTGTGGCGTCCGAGAACAGCACGCTTGAACGAATCGGCGAATCGTTGCTGAATTTCGTAAAACACAAGCGGGCCTACAACTTCGTGATCGACCGGTTTGGCCGCGTTTTCCGGGTAGTCCAGGAAAGCGATGCGGCAAACCACGCAGGCTACTCGGTATGGGCCGACCCACAGTGGGTATATCTGAATCTCAACGAGAGTTTTCTTGCGGTGGCATTTGAAACACGAACCTTGCCCGGGCAGGCCGACGCTACAGTCAACCCGGCGCAGATCCGTTCCGCCGCGATGCTGACCGAAGTGCTTCGCAGGCGCTACGGCATTGCCGCCGGAAACTGCGTGACCCACGGGCAGGTTTCGGTAAACCCATCCGGCCTGCGAGTCGGTTTCCACCAGGACTGGGCATCGAGTTTCCCGTTCGACCAGCTGGGTCTGCCGGACAATTATGCGGCGCCGTTGCCCGCCGTTTCGCTTTTCGGATTTGAATACGATTCGGACTTCGAGCGGAAAGCCGGCGCGCTTCTCTATCGTCAGGCGCAGTTCGGCGAGCGGGAGCTTCGCGATCGCGCCGCCAAGGCGCGCCTTCCATTACCCGTCTACAGAAAGGCACTGCAGAACCGATACCACAGTTGGCTTGCGATCGTGCGCCGCGATGCCACCAGGCCGGAGGAAGACGAGTGATCGCGCCAACCTGCAACCATGGCCGGCCAGGTTCCAGCTCTGGACAGCGATGAAACAGGACGTTCCATATCGGCGTTTCAAAAAAAATAGTCTAAAGCTGAGAATAATTCCGCCGATTGACACTACAAGGCTGGTGCACAACGTTTGTGCACGATAAAGCCGAGCGTCACTTGCTCTGCCTGGCGGGTTCGTCTGCCGAAGCCGAACGTCATTAGTACAAAGGAAACTTACGAAATGGTTCGAAGACTTTTTCAGTTCAAACGCGACGGAATGCCCTCGGACGACAACAGATTCGACGGGTTGCCCGAAGACACGACCACCGCGCTGACGCTTTCTGACCCTTCCGGCGAAGACGTGTATCCCGAACAGGGACTGTCGGCGGGATTCGATTCTTTCAGGGAGATTTACGGGAGAGCGACGGAGGGCGCGCCCCCCTCGGGATACACCGTTCTGACCGTTTCATCTATGCTCAACAGTCCTCACCTCGCGGGAATGTCGACCGAGTCGAAACGCGGGTCGATCATGATGGCGCTCGACGCCGCCGGGGTCCATGTGACCGACATCCTCCAGGATGCGATGCTGCGCCAGCGGGCTCTTGAGGAGTACGAAGAGCAGCAACAGAAGAAACTTCGCGCCTTCGAAGCGGCCAAGGGCGAAGCGAACCGCAAGCTGCAGGCCGAGTTGGACCGGATCACCTCGGAATACATGACAAAGATCCAGTCCAACGTGGACGAAGTGGCGCGGCAACAGGATGCTTACCGGGCCTGGCTCAAGACTAAACAACAGGAATCCAACACGTTGTCGGCGGCATCGTCCATCTGTACTCAGTCGAACAGCGCGACCACGGGCAGCAGCTTCAGCGTCGCGATGGAAGCCCAGGCGGCAAGGCGCTGAAATCAAAATGCCCGACTTCGATCTGGCGATATGTGCGGTAGTCGTGATCGTGGGAATAGTGCTGCGCCGCGCGGCCCGCACCAGGCGTGAAACGAGCCGCGAGGAACTTTCCCGTATCCGGCTGCTTTCCGATAAAGCCCATCGCGACGAAGCAATGCTCTTCGAGTAATCTGTTGCGCAGCGCCGTCTCGCGCCGGGGCGGAACCGACGGTGCGCAGGCGTCATTTGGTTCAGTTCGCCGTTGGGGTCTTCTCCGCGTGATCGATCACCAGTATTTCGATCGGTGCCTTCCGCGCTTCCAGCTTCAAACCAAGATTTTCCTGAACTGTGGTAAAGATTGACGGCGCCGAAGTGTCCTGCGGTGGATTGCCGTTGAAACCGAGTCCGGAAAGATCGAGCGTGAAATCGTAAACTCCCTTCAACCCGGTTAGATCGATTGCCGGACGGTCCATTCTGCGCGTCAGCAGGAACGTCAGCCTCGATATCGGTTGCTTTGTAAACATCGCGCCGGTAGGAGTTCCGCTGAGCGAAGTCTGCTCATCGGATTTCGCTTCCTTGAACTTCAGCGGCCCCTTCCCCAGCGTCAGGGCATAAACATCGACATTCTTCGTTTCCCGGTGAAACTTCATCTGAAACCGCTCTGTCAGCAGCGTTTGCAGCATCAGCCGCATTTCGTTATCGGAGGCGGGGCCGGGCGGGTTCGCGGCAATGTCGTAGCGGATTTCGGACTTGATCCAGTCGGGACCTGAGATTTCGTAATCCTTCAGGTCATAGGCCCATTCGAGACAAAATCGCAACGATACGTTTCGCATCGCGAAATGGCCGGGGGAATCCGACATGTTCCGCGCGATGTCGCCGGGACCGGCTTCATCGGGATCCGCGGGCTTGATTGTTGCCACTTCGAACGAAGGCGGAGGCGCCGCCATAATGCACTCGGACGTTAAGCGCGCGAGAACCACGGCTGCCGCGGTCAACGGCTTCTTATTCATTGGCATCTCCGGACGCGCAAAATCTACTTTCCAATTCTCAGCAGCGGCTGATTTGTCACGGTATATTCCGTCGGAATCCGGAAGAGATCCGGATCCGGGCTGGACTGGACGATGTTTGTCACCTGGTACGTCGTATCGCCGAACCGAGCGTCGGAACTTGAGCTCTTCACAAGAAGGCGGAGATCCGGCGAAAACCAACGCTCATTGACGATGCTGATAGGACGGTCGTTACCGATCTTCCCGGCCGGAATCGTTTCCGTCGTGCGGGTTCCCTCGGCCATCGCGCCGTTGATCGTTTGGGCAGGCAGACTCTCCACCGAACCATTGTCTCCTGGTTCGACGCGGAGGGTGACGGGGGCCTGCGGGTCGGATGCCGGCGTTGGCGTACCGTTCGAAGAGAAATAGAATCGCTTCGTCGCGGGGGGCGCGGCGAAGTTCTGGCCATCACGGGGAATGGTAAACCGGAACACCGAGTTGGCGGAATCCGCAATCGCCTTCTCCAGATCGGCAATTTCCGCCTTTAGCTTCGCTGTCTGCTCCGGAGAATTCGTCTGCTGGCTTTGGCTGCGGAGCTCCTGAAGCTGTTTCCGGAGCGTATCCAGATCGCTGTTGACATTCGTAATTCGCATTCCCAACAACGTCTGTGACGATTTGACCGCGGTCTTCGTGGCCGGACTTAGTTCGGCGCTGAATCCGGCGACCGGATCGAAAATCGTAACCACACCGCCAGTCCGTTCGACGCGTGTGCGGCCCTGATCGTCGCGGTATAAACGGTTCGTCTCGGAATTTTCAATTCGCGTGCCATCCGAAAGAACCTGGAGCGAATGGCGCTCCTCCGTCGCCGAAAACGGCTTGCCCGTAACCACTTCCTGGCTCCTGAAACCCTCGATCCCGGTGTTTTCACCGCCAATAGGCTGGAAACTGGCCGGAATCTGGCCGCGCAACAAGGTGCTCCCCGCAAGAATGACGGCTGCGGAACCGAGGATCTGCCTTTTCATGATTCGTTTGCTCCCTTCATTGGTTCAAAGTAGAAATTGAAGTCAGGCGGATCGCCCGCGCTCGCCCGTCCTGCCCCACCAGCACATCGGCTCCCGCACGAGCGGCTGGGTCCATCATTCCGGTCGGATACCCGACGGCAATGAGCGCCGCGACCGGCACATCCACATGCAGCACGTCGACTCGCTCATAGGACTCGAGCGGCAGTGTATAAGGTATCGCTATAAACAGCTGTTCCACGGGCACCGCCGTCTTCGCCGCTGGCCGTCGGTGTCTCCGCGCAACCGGTTCGTTGGCAGGCGGTGCCAATTTGACCTCCGGAGCCGGCGTTGCATCAACTGCATCGGGAACCTTGTCCGCCAACGCAACCTTTGGCGCAGGCCGGTTCGCGATCCACGTCATGATCGCGAGCGAAGCGGCAATCGCGCCACCAATCGCGGCGTAAACAAATCGTCGCGCTCGCGGTACAGCGCCGGCACTGCCCGCGTGGGACAAACGATAAGAGATCTCGAACTCGGCCAGCAATGTCCGCTCGAGAGTTACCGGCGCAGTGTAACGCCTGGCCTCCCTCGCCAGTGCGTCGGCCGCCGCGGTCAGGCGCCGCTGTCTGTCAAACGCGGACTGGCAGTCGTCGCAACTGGCAAGGTGTGCGTTCAACTCCTCATGCACGTCGGCGGCGAGGAGGCCGCGACGCGCCGACTGCACCAACGCACCCTTGACCCGAGCGCAATTCAGACCGAACATCGTTCCACCTTCCTTCCGGCTTTCAGTTCCAGCTTTCGCGCCAGAAGCGCACGCGCGCGATGCAGGCGCGACCGCACCGTCCCGACCGCGCAACCAGCCACCGCCGCCGATTCCTCATAGCTCTTGCCTTCGAGGTCGCAAAGCACAACCACCTCCCGATATTTCAGCGGCAAGGCCGCAATCGCACGGCGCAACGCTTCGGTATCCGAATCGCCCTCATATTCGTCGGGCTCGTCGCGTGCTGCCAGAGAATCCTCGTTCAGCGGCACCCAGCGCATTTCGTTGTCACGCCGCCGCAACAGAAACTTTCGGGTTACCCCGATCAGAAACGCGGACAACTCTCCGCGGGCCGGGTCGAACTCCGCCGCGTGGTGGATCAGCCACACAAAGACATCCTGAGTGACCTCGGCGGCCTTCGCCGCGTCGCCCGTCATGAGCCTGGCAAATCGAAAAACCGCCGCCTGCTGCATCCGATATACCTGTGTGAACGCATCCGGGTCTCCGCCGCAAAACCGCGCGAGCAGATCGCTGTCAGCCCGGCTGGTTGCCGCGCGTCTACCGCCGCGGTCGGATTCCCTTGTCATGGCGTCTGCTTCTATTGCGTCGGCGGCGTACCGAAAGTTCCGGTTTTTTTTGAACACCGGACCCCGACGGTTGGGGGCGCACTGCGCTGGAGTGGAGCACAGTCAACGCCGCCGCGTGGCCGGCCAAGTCGCCAACACCGCCGTCGTCAAACTTGGCGAAGCCGCGTCCTCTGCCGTCCGGCATCGTCGAAATTGTCCGACGCCAGCCAGCGCTCGAATTCCTTTTTCCTCGACGGCCATTCGCGGTCGAGCATCGCGTACCAGGCCGTATCACGGCTTCGCCCTTTCACAATCATGTGCTGACGGAACACGCCTTCAAACGTGAAGCCCAGCCGTCTGGCGGCTCGCATCGATGGCTCGTTGAGCACGTTGCATTTCCACTCATAGCGGCGATAACCCAGATCCTCGAAAACGTAGCGAGCCATCAGGTACATAGCCTCCGTGGCCGCGCGGGTCCTCTGCAGAGCCTTCGCGTAAAGGATCGCGCCGACCTCGATCACCCTCTGCCCCGGATCGATCCGCATATACGATGCGTGTCCGGCCGCCTTGCCGGTCGAGGAGTCGACGATGGCGAAATACAGCGGATCGTCCGATGCGGCTTTATCCTGAAGGTAGAGATCGAGCGCCGCTCTGTCGGGAAAAGCCCCGCTGTGCATATACTTCCAGAGCGCCTGGTTTTCGACGCCGCCCGCGCCGACCCACAGAGCGTCGCCATGAATGGCGGGATTCAAAGGCTCGATGATGACGAAAGCGCCCTCAATTCGAACACGCTGCGGTCTCGAAGCTGGCTCCTCGGGCACGGGCGGGCCGAGGTTGGTGAGATTCGGGTCGGTCATTGCCTTATGATTCTACCCACACGAAATTGACATACAATATGGTGCATCGGTACATTCGCGATGCGAGCAATCCCGACGCTTCTTTTATCGACGATTCTGACGCTGGCCGGTTCTCCGGCGTTTTCGCAAAACAACCCGGGCGCAGCGCCGGACGACCTGAACCGCAGGTTTTCCGATACGATCAACCAGCGGGTAGGAGACATTCTCAACCCATCGCGGAATCCGGTCAAAGCGCCCGCAATTGCCTCACCGTCGGTCGCCCCGGCCACGTCGCCGATCACGCAACTTCTGGCGCCAACCGCTTGCGCCATACCTTTGCTGAAGGCGGCGCCACCGTCGGACCCCGTTCCCATGCCCGGTTCGTCGCCGAAACGAACCCCTCCCACCTCCATGGCAAACCCGATCGACCGTATGATTTTCGCTCCGCACATGCCAGCTTGCACGATTGTCTCGGGTTCAATAAGCGTACCGAATGCCTTGCCCAAACCGACGCCGCCCGCTGCGCCATAATGCGGATTGAAGCATCTCGAATCCACATCTCTCGACGCGCTGCGGGCCGCTCTCCTCCATTTGGATGCCGGCTTTTCCGCTCTGCCGGGTTTTGAATCCGCTGCGCCGTCGTTGAGCGGCGTTCAATCCGTCCTGCTCGAAGCGGCGGAAAGGCTGCGCAAAAACTATCCGTATTTCCACCCGCTCTACGCCGGACAGATGCTGAANNAACAATCACGCCCTCGATGGTGGCCGCGCCAGTTCTGTCATGGAGCGCGAGGCCGTCGCCCAGATTGCCGCCACGTTCGGCTGGCATGAATTCCTCGGCCATCTCACGGGCGGCGGTACGGTGGCGAATCTGGAAGCGCTATGGGTGGCAGGCCGGTTGAAGCCCGGCAAGACAATCCTCGCCTCGGCCGATTCCCATTACACGCACAAAAGGATCAGCGCGGTATTGGGCCTGCCGTTCGAGGCGCTGCCTACGAGCCGTGAGGACGGCAGAATCGATATCGCAGCTCTCGAGCAGCGAGCGGCGATCGGAGACATCGGCTGCGTCGTGGCAACACTCGGAACCACGGGAACCGGTGCCGTCGACCCCCTGCCGGAAATCCTCCGTCTGCGCGAACGTTTTCGCTTTCGCGTTCATGTCGACGGGGCCTACGGCGGATATTTCGGACTGGCGGATAACCTGACGCCCGCCGCCCGCGCCGCCTTCGATTGCATCGGAAGCGCCGACTCTGTTGTGATCGATCCGCATAAACACGGTCTTCAGCCCTATGGATGCGGATGCGTACTGTTCGCCGACCCGTCGGTCGCGGCGCTGTATAAGCACGATTCGCCTTACACGTATTTCACCTCGAAGGATCTGCACTTGGGCGAGGTGAGCCTCGAGTGCTCGCGGCCGGGCGCGTCCGCTGTAGCTCTGTGGGCGACGCAGCGGCTCTTGCCACTGGTGCGCGGCGGCGAATTTGCAGCAGACCTCTCGTCGTCGCGCTCCGCCGCGCTCGAACTGACGCGCCGGCTCTCGGAACATCCGCGATGGCTAGTTCCCTTCCCTCCCGCGCTCGACATCGTCGTCTGGGCGCCGCGCGCGGGTTCGGCAGCGGAGGCATCGGCGATGTCGCAGAAGATTTTCGACAGGGCCGCTGCCAATGATCTGCATCTGGCGCTGATTCGCCTGCCCGCGCGCTATTTCGAGCCCGGCACGTTCGGACAGCCGGAGGAGACCGGCGAGGGTTCGGTCCTTTGCCTGCGTTCGGTGCTGATGAAGCCCGAACATGCGGCGTGGGTCGGAGAGATCTTCGACCGCCTGATGGCCTCGTCGGACTGACGGGGTGCGAGCGCGCGAAACCCGCAAAGTGCGGACGAGCCGCGTTGGCCAGAGATAAGCCCGCGGCCAGGCCATAACCGAAACATCCGGTTCCGCGTAATATAGGACAGAGGGTCCTATGAAACGTAACTTTCTGATTTCCGGAATCATCGTTCCGGCTTTCGCACTCAGCCTCATGGGCGCGTCATTTCCCGATCCGCCCGCCGAACAACCCGCGCCCGCGGCATCGAAAAAAGCCTTAGCCGTCCTTGCCGGCGGATGCTTTTGGGGGATGCAGGGCGTCTTCGAGCACGTTAAAGGCGTCACCGACACAACCGTCGGCTACGCTGGAGGCGACAAAAAGAAAGCCCACTACGAAGACGTAAGCACGGGCACGACCGGCCACGCCGAGTCCATCCAGATCACCTACGATCCGTCCGTGATCTCCTACGGGCAACTGCTGAAGATCTATTTCTCGATCGCGCACGACCCGACCACGCTCAACCGCCAGCACAACGACGAGGGCACTCAGTACCGCTCCGAAATCTTCTATGCCGACGATAACCAGAAGGCCATCGCGGAAAAGTACATCCAGCAACTGAACGACGCCAAAGTCTTTCACAGCAGGATTGTCACGAAACTGGAGCCGCTGAAGGGCTTCTACGCGGCCGAGGAGCATCACCAGCACTACCTCGACACCCACACCGACGAAGCGTACATCAAGTTCTTCGACCTGCCGATGATCGCCCAGCTGAAAAAGGTTTATCCCGATATTTACAAGAAGTGAGAAACCAAAGGAAATGAATCTTATGCGAACTTTTCACAATCCAACCCGGCGCGGCTTCCTCGGCGTGGTTACCGCCGGAATGGGCGTTTCGTATCTGCTCGCCGGCGAGCCAAAGACCGTAAAGATCGTCGACTTTGACGCGACAGGCAAGAGAAAGGGTGTTATGGACGTACCGAAAATTGTCAAAACCGATGCCGAATGGCGCAAGCAGCTGGACGCGGAACAGTTCGAGGTCACGCGCAAGCAGGGGACCGAGTACCCGTTCCGGAACAAATACTGGGATAAGCACGACGACGGACTTTTCTCGTGCATCTGCTGCGGCACGCCGCTGTTCGACTCGAAAACGAAGTTCGAGTCCGGCACCGGCTGGCCGAGCTTCTGGCAGCCATTGGCTAAGGAAAACGTCACCGAACATGTCGACCGGAGCCTCGGCTCGGTTCGCACCGAAGTCGAGTGCGCCCGCTGCGACGCTCATCTCGGCCATGTGTTCGACGATGGGCCGAAGCCGACGGGTCTTCGCTACTGCATGAACTCGGCGTCGTTGAACTTCACTCCGCGCGCGAAGGCGTAACGCGTATCGGGCTCGGCTGGCGCGGCAGCATTGCGCCCGTCGGGCCGGAACTTATCGCCGCAACTCCCGGCAACCAACGGGCTTCAGCACCGGGTTGCAACGGACGGTCCCGTTTTCGACCCCGACAAAGTAGCCCGAGGCGGCGGGTTCGCTGATGGGGTAATCCGTCGAGAGAATTTGGGCGCCGCTTGCGATCGAAGCGTCCCGGCGCTTCGTATCGTTGGAGCCCACTCCTGCCGGCCCCGGATCCGTCATCGTGCGTACAAGATAGCCCTTGCGGATCAGGCCGGGTACCAGGTTCGGATCCGAGACCGAATCGTTGGCTTCGATGAACGCGGCGTCGGGCGTACCCGGCTGAGCGTCCGTGAAGAACACGCGGCCCTCGAGCGTAGGATGTCCTTTCGTATAAAGCGGACCGACGCGCCGCTGATCGAGCAGGAAGACCACTTTACCCCGAACGCTATCGAGCGCCGGCCAGCCGGAACTCAGCACCGCTTCTTCGAGCGTCTTGTGATTGCCGCGCAAGTCGTCCGGTGCGACCATCTCGGAGCTATGGAAAACGGACCTTACTTCGGCATCCAGCGCGTCGAACGTCTCCGCGGTAAGCGGCTCGGGAGTGACCATGTAATCGCCGCGCGGACGATCGTCTTTATTCTCCACGAGGATGAAAATCGGCAGATGACCGGGGTTGGCTTTGGACCAGGCCCGGATCTCAGCCAGGCATGCCGTGAAGGGCTGGCAATTGCTGCGGTAATCGATGTCCTGAACGTGGAGCACCTTGAAGCCGGGCTTGTCCATGATGTGGCCGGGATCGAAGTCCGGGTCTGCGGGAAAGCCGGCTTTGGCGGCGAGGCCAGGCCCGGCCGGGTGCGCGAACAGGCCGCCTTTTGAATCGCCGTAGACGTCGATTTCAAGCTGACGGACGCCGTCGTTCAGTTGAGTCGTGAGGGACGGGTGGCGGTAGTCGAGCGCGTCTGCAGCCTGCGGATTCACCTTACGCAGGTAGGCCATTTCATTCGGGCTGATGCCCGCGTGATAGCTGTTGTGCGTGCCGACGATCTGAATCTCGTTCAGCTTCACCTGTTGGGCTGAAGCTGAAACGAGTGCCGCAAGGGAGAAGGCAAGGACGAGGCGGGGCATCAGAACACCAGCTTGAGGGCGAGCTGTATCTGGCGCGCCGGGAACGTGGCGTTGAAGACGCCGAAGCCGCTCGAATTCGAGTTGGTGCTGCTGACCGTCGCGAAGTTCGTTTTGTTTAGCAGATTGAACGCTTCGGCGCGGAACTGGAGATAGCGCGATTCGGATATCGCGAAATTCTTATGGAGCCCGAAATCCGTCTCGTATAAGAATGGCGTCCTCACGTTGTTGCGCGGAGTGTTGCCGAACGGCTGCGTGTAATTCGGCACGCTGTATGCCGCGGGATTGAGATAGTAAATCGGATTACCGGTGCTCAGGTATAGCGGCTGGCCGGAGACGAGATTGGGGCGCTCGGAGACCAGGTCGCTCACCGACTCCTGAGCTGTCGCGGAGTAACCGATGTCGAGCGGCAGGCCGGAGTTCATGGTGTTGATCATGTTGAGCGACCAGCCGCCCGCGGCCAGGTCGAACGCCTTATTGTCTATATTGAATCGGCGGCCGTGGCCGAATGGCAGATCGTACAGCACGGAAAGTGTGTCATTGATCGGCTGGTTATAGCTCGACAGGCCCCGCTCAAGTTTGGGGTCGTAATAATTGATGCGGGAGTTGTCGCCGTTGTAGTTTTCGAGGTGGCCCGGAGCGTTATCGATGGCCTTCGACCAGGTGAATGAATTGAGGAGATAGAGGCCGTTGGAGTTCCTCTTTTCGAGTTTCATCTGCAGCCCGTCGTAGCTTCCAAAGCCGCCGTCGTAAGCAACTTCAATGTCCGTGAACCCCTGAATGGGGCGGCGGGCCAGGAGGCTGAGGTTCTGGCCCTGCTGGTTGGGCAGAGCCTGGTTCGCATCCGACAGGATATTGAGACCAACGCTGTGATTGCCGACATAAGCGACATCGAACAACAGGTCCTTCGCCAGTTCCTGCTGAATCGTGAAGTGCCAGCTTTGCACGTAGCCGTTGCGGTTGCTGCCGGGGATGTAGCGGACTTCGGAGATCGCGGTTGAGAAGTTCGACGGATCGATGATCCCGTTCGGAAATCCCTGGGCAAGCGATCGGAAACACGTTCCGGCGGCCGCCGCGGCACTGGCGCAAATGCCCTGGCTTGGCGCCTGGTTGATGGAGGAATTGATAATGTTAGGGCCGTTGTAGGCCAACAGATTCTCGCCGCCCGCCCGATTGAAGAGCACGTAGCTTATCCCGTACGCCGAGCGAATGACGGTTTTGGGACGGACCTGATACGCAAGACCGACGCGCGGAGCCCAGTCCTTCGGGTCGGGGTGAACCAGCGCGCGGTTGTAGAGGCTGCCGCCCGAGGCGAAGATCAGCGTGTCGTTCCGCGGATCGAAGTTGGCGAGTTTGTTGTCGGCGGTGTATTGTGGTGTCGCAAATTCATAACGCAGTCCAAGATTGAGGGTGAGCTTCGAGTCGACCTTGTAGTCGTCCTGCACGTAGCCGAAATACATCTGCTGGCGGTAATGGGCGACGGGGTTGTTGTTCAGCGTGTAATTGTTCGGCGCGCCATAGATGAAGTCGGCGAGGCCGTAAACGTCTTTCGCCGTTGTGCTCAGGCTGTTGACGCACGAAGGCGTCGTGGCGTAGCAGGGATCGCTGAAGTATCCGGTGAACGACAGCTGGCCGTATTTCGGATTGAAATCGCTCACATTGGTCGCGATGTACTGGAACTCGAAGCCCATTTTCAGGCTGTGGCGGCCCGCGATTCTGGTGTAGTTGACCTTGGGGTCGTACACCAGCGGATATTGGTATTGCGGGTTGCTTCCCTGCCGCCCGAACTGCGAGAAACTTCCGGCCGATGCCGTGATCAGGCCGCCCGCGTAGGAGGGATCAAGCGGTTCGTTGGGAATAGTAAAGCCGGTGGTCGGATCGCCCACTGTGGACGGAAGCTTGCCGTTGTGGCTGTAGCTTCCGCCGAGGCGAAATTCGAGGATCGAAGTGGGGCTGACCGTCCATGTCAGCCCTCCTGCGCCCTCGTAAGTTTGAACGTAGACGTTTCCGTTGGCGTTGCCGCCCGAAGGCCCCGGTATATTGGGCGGGCTGAAGATGCGTGTGTTGAGCTGGCTGTAGCGGCCAAAGAAGGTGATCTTCGAACTCACGTAGAAATCTGAGCGAATGTCGCCTTTGTCGTTATAGATCGTGTCCGAAGGGGCCGATTCGTAGTTGTTCGAGAGACCCGGAAGATTCGGTGCCGGCAGATAGGTCAGGGCAGTCGCGATGGGACCGAACTGGGAGGCTGGAATTACACCATTCGGCGCAACGACACCGGTTAGGGGGTTGGCGATCGGGATGCCATACGCGCTGAAATCGCCCTGATCCATTGCGACGGTGGGAACGGTAGCGAACTGCAGGGGATGGTAGACGCGCCGGAACCCTTCATAATCGCCGAAGAGGAAGAGCCTGTTCTTCCGGATCGGTCCGCCAACCGCCGAGCCGAACTGGTTCTGGTTGAAAGGAAGCGTACCGTTGATCGGCTTGAAGAATCCGACGGCATTGAAAACCGTGTTACGGTTGTATTCCCAGAGCGAGCCATGCAACTGATTCGTGCCGCTTTTGATGGTGACGTTGATGACGGCGCCTGCAGCGTGGTCGTACTCCGCGCTGTAGTTGTCGGTCTCGACTTTGAATTGCTGGATGGCGTCCGGGCTGGGCTGCATGACTTGATTCGAGAAGCCCTGGTTGCTGGTCCCGTAGGCGTTGTTGTCGATGCCGTCCAGCATGAAATTGTTTAATTCGCTGCGCTGGCCGTTGACGTTGTACGAAGCGTCGCGGCTGGAGTCGGTGCCGTTTTCGAGAAGCGATTTCGCCGTACCCGGAACGAGCAGCGTGAGATCGGCGTAAGCGCGCCCATTGAGCGGCAAATCGGCAATGTCTCGCGCATTGATGACCTGGCCACGCGTGCTGTTATCGGTTTCGAGCACGCCCGCCGCATCGCTCACGGTTATCGAATCGGAAATGGCGCCGATTACCAGCTTGATATTGACGCGCTGGCGGGAATCGACGGCGAGATCGAAGGTTTCGGTGTCTTCCGCCTTGAAGCCGCTCATTTCAACGTGGACGCGGTACGTGGCAAGGCGTTGATTGACAAACAGATAGTTGCCGCTGGTGTCGGTAACGCTCTTCACCGAGGTTCCGGTGCGGACATTGGTGAGCGTGACGGAAGCCCCGGAAACAGGCGCGTTCGAAGGGTCGGTAACGGTGCCAAGTACGGAGGCGGATTCAAACTGGGGGAAGGCGAATATGGCGGACGCGGCGCACAGAGCGAGAAGGGTGAATACACGTCGGGCCGGGCTGAGAAGTTGCATGTTTTTCATATTTGTATTTGTTAGGAGAATTCGTAGAATCTCACGCCAAAGCTTCAGCTTGATTGCAGAAGAAATACAAATCCAAGACTTAAGGTCGTGCCTACATTTGTCGCAGACTGGGAATTCTTGGCGGCTATTTTCGGGACAGATCGGGGCTGGATTACGGCGCACGTGCCAAACCGCCGGCATTTATTGGCGGGCCGACGGTTGATTGCCCGGAATCAGCCGCAGCGTGCGATGGAAAACGGCAGGCACAACCTGCCGCGCGGGGCCGCGCTGCCGGTTCTTGGGCGGAAGTGACCGACTCCATCCATGCCTGGGGCCCCAGGCAGCAAGTCTCCAGAGCCTCAGCCGACAGGCCAATCCCCTTCGCCGTTCCGACTACCGTGCGCCAGTCGCCCACTTCGTACGATTTAACAACCCGCGGCACGCCCGCCGAAATCCATTGCTCTTTGTCGACCCTGGCGCGCACCAGCGCGCCTCGCAGGCTGGCGGGCAATTCGGAATCGGGCTGGGTGGCTTTGTCGAGTTCAGCGTCGGTGGTAAAGGCCTTGCCCGCCGGACGAGCAGGAGCGGCGCCGCTCGGCGGTATTGCGGTTTGAGCGCCAGCCGCCGTTGCGCCTCCCGCTCGTGCGACTCCACCGCGGCCACCGCCCGTCGGAGGCACGGCGGGAACCTCCGGAACCCGATTCTCCACCTGGACGGGTAACAGACCGGTGCGGGCATCCGCCAGGAACTGCACCGCGTTGCCCAAGCCGATGATGGTTCCGCCATCGGCTACCCATTGCTTTAGTCTCGCGATGCCCGCAGTGCCGAAAACGTCGGCATACGCTCCCGCCGCCCCGGTAGTTTCGGGCAGGATCAAAACCTGAAACTGGGAAAGTTCGGGGACGGCGAGTTGCTGCGTTCGAACCGCAGTGACCGGGAAATCGAACTGCCGTTCGAGCACAAAACGCGTCTCACCCGCTGAACTGGCGGCCGTTGGCCGGTCCCACGCCAGCGCGATAGCGGGCTTCTTCAGCAACGGAGTGTATAGGCTGTCGAAGCTCGGGCCGGATTCCACCCAACTGGTGCCCGTGGCGTCTATCTCCGCGCCTGTGGATGCTGCGAGGCCGGCGACGATGCCGTGAACGCTGTCGGGATTCTCTTTGACGGGAATAACAAGCGTGCCGGCCGCATACTCGCGTCCACTCTGCACGAAGGCCTTGTCGGCACCATAAATCCGAAGGCCGGCGCGCATGGCACCGGTCATGACTCGTGCCGCTGCGGACGTACCCCACGGCACCAGATAGGCGACGTCGGCCTTGCCGCCCACCACCTTACCCGTGCCGGCTTCGTTCAACGCAACCTGTGTAGATTGCACCGTACTCAAACCCGCCGGAATGGCCTCCACATTGAACTGAAGAGGGATACTCCATGCCGTCACGTCGTAAATCTCGGTAGGGAGGCGGCGCTTCCTCCTGTCTTCTTCGCCCTTCAGGAACTTGTCGTCCATCTGCGTGTCGACGTCAAGCAGATTCTTTACCCGGCGTTTGGCTGGTTGAGCGAGCGGAACGATGTAGCTGCCGGAGGGGTACGTCCTGCCATCCTGGCTGAACTCGGCGGAGGCACGGGTTACGTCCACGCCCTGCTTCACGAGTAGATGGGCCAGTTTGTCGATCGCCGAGATATTGCCGGCGCGCGGCAGTATATATTCGCGAACGGGGCCGACGGAACCCTCCTCACGACCACGCCTCTGGTGCTTCCGTTTTCGTAAGTCATAGCAGTGGCGCCGAAGTAGACTGGCCAGCTGTCGCCGTAGCCCGGGTACCAGGCATCGTAGGTATCGCGGGTAAAGTAGCTGAACCCGAACTGATCGAAGTATTTTGCGTTGCCTTTACCGTTGTCATCCAGATAATCGCGCTGCCATTTCGTCATATTGGGATTGACTGGATCCGATGGCGGAGGGAAGAAGTAATCGCCTATGGTGCCCATCTCGTGAAAATCGACAACAACCTGGGGACGCCGTTCGAGCATGGAGGCAACGCGGCCTGAAGTTTCCGGCTGGGTCAGCGCGACCCAGTCGCGATTCATGTCGAAGAAGTAGTGGTTGGTGCGGCCGCTCGGCCATAGCTCGTTATGTTCGGCGGCGAGCGGGCTGGGATCCGGCTCGATGCCTTCGCCCTGCTCGAAGCTGTGGATGAATCGCTCACGCCCATCGGGATTCTGCATGGGATCGACGATTACCAGCTCTTTGGCGAGAATTGAGGCGACCATCGTGTCGTTTCGCGCGGCGAGAAGATGGTAAGCGGTCATGAGCGCGGCATCGGTGGAGGAAATCTCATTGCCATGCACGCCGTAACCGAGCCAGACCAGGACCGGAAGGGCGGGAATGGCGGCGTGGGCGGCGGCCTCCGTGGTCTTGCGCTGGTCCGCCAGACGGGTGATTCCTTCTTTTATCTGAGCGAGACGCGCGATATTTGCTTACGAGCCGATAACGGCATAGATGAGCTTTCGGCCTTCCCAGGTTTTTCCGTATTCAAAGAGTTTGATGCGGCGCAGTTGTGAGGTCGCCAGGGCCTCGAAATAGCGGACAACATCGGCGTGGGGGATATGCGGTCGCCAATGTCATAGCCAGCTACGCCGTGGAAAGTCGGAACGGCCACGTCATAGGACGCGCTCGGCCAATATTCAAACTTGTTCTGAGCAGTAAGGTTGATGCAAATCAGGACGAGAAAGCCAAACGGTGCGCGGCGCATGTTACCTGGAATCATAGCGCATAACCGGTCGGTACCAGCCGCCGGCACGACGCCGTCAACCGCTGTTATTGCCGTTTAGCCGGTTGATTTCCCGGAATCGGCCGAGGAGTGCGATGGAAAACGGCTGGCACCACGGGACGCGCGGGCCGCGCTGCCGGTTCGTCGGCGGAAGTTACCGACTCCACCCAGGCCAGAGACTCCAGGTAACAGGTCCCCAGCACCTCCGCCGACAGGCCAATCCCCTTCGCCGTTCCGGTTACCGCCCGCCAGTCACCCACTTCGTACGACCTGACAACCCGAAGAATCTGCGTGAGAATATCGTCCCCGGGCGCCTTCCCGAGCAATGCGTTGCAGATGCCTGGACCGATATTCAGATCGCTCAGAATGCCTGCCAGCGGCCTTTGCAGGATTGCGTCCAGTAGTGAGAACATTCCCAGCAGGAAAGGATCGGAATTGCCCAGTGACAGCTTCCCTGCCCGCGCGATCGCCTCGCAGAAACGGCCGCGCATCATCACCTGCGCCATCAGCACCTGCGGCCTGTTCTGGCCAAGACCGGAAAGGCTCGCCATCCACGCCCACTTCCGAATCTCGACCTCTCCCAGCAGATTCAGCCCGCGGCGAATGGACTCCACCCGATCAGCCCAGTGGAAGGCCGCCGAGTTGAGGTATCGCAGAAGCGAATGAGACAAACCGACATCGTGCTGGATGAGATCCGCCACCGCGTCGAAATCCATCTCTTCGCGCTGGATCTGCTTAATCAGGCGCAAGCCAGTCGCCTGGGAGGCAGGGAGCCTGGCCGCCTGCATGACCGTTGGACGGGCGAAGAAATAGCCCTGAAAATAGTCGTACCCCGATTGCTGCGCTCTGCGAAACTCCGACTCGGTCTCAACTTTCTCCGCGAGCATCTTGATCTTGAGTTTCCTGTAACGCTGCGCCATTTCCAGCTGATTGGCCGGCGAGGTCAATTGGAAATCCACTTTCAGTATGTCGACGAACGGAGCGAACGCCGCCGTCCGGCCGTCGTTCAGGCAATCGTCCAGCGCCACGGCATACCCCTGCCGTTGCAGCCTGTCACAGGCTGCCAGCACTTCCTGGTCTGGCGGCACCGTTTCGAGAACTTCGATCACCACTTTTTCGGGCGGCAGGAGTGTCGTCCAGTCGCCGAGAAGCAGCGTCCGGTCGAAGTTGATGAATGCCGGCTTGCCCCCAAGCAGACGGTCCAACCCTACGCCAAGGACCGCGTTCACAATAACCTGCGACGTCGCCTCAACATCATCGGTCGAATCGCAGGCATTCACCTGACTGGAGCGGAAGAGAAGCTCATAGCCCGCCACTTTCAGCCCACTGTCGAGGATGGGCTGACGCCCGAGGTAAACCTCCATCAGCCGTTCTATCGGCAGAACGATGGAAAATCAGCAGCGGGCGACGACTCAGGTGCGGGCGGACGAAGGACTCGGAGTAGTTCATGGTTTCGCCATCTCCCGGGACAGGGCTTCTCACTCAAGCGGGAAAATCCGATCTTTGGCTGTTCGACGCGAAGAAAGAGAGCCGCACTCGCCCCATATTTGGAGACGCTGCGGACACTCGATGGTCGGCTCTTCGCGCAGCCGTTCGACCGGACCGGCGAACGAATCCAGGCCACTTAAGCATCCGTTCAAGGGCCTCACTAATCTGAGTTCTTTGCGCTTCGTTCATTGACAGCCCAAGCTGAGCCGAGCATATATCTTGACTATCGGCGGGATATTGCGCGTCGACAGAAGATCGCTTATGGAAAATCCCCCACAGATTCAACCGCGAAGGATAATCCCGTGTCGCCAAATTATATTCATCCGCGGTAGAAAAGGTTTTGGCAAGCTTGCATTCGCCTGAGGAGATCGAGTTGGTGGCGCGTTCCTGGAGCGCGTGCGATTCGCGCGGATAGACCGCCGGAGCGGCCTCCACGCCCCTGAATTGCAGTTCCATGGATCGCCGCTCGGGCGGCAAGCCAGCGTTCACCGCTCTCACTTGCGCGAAAAAGTTCGCATATCCCAAGCCGGTGACGGTCGGTATCCAGCCAACCACACCCTTCCAGACTTTGCGTAAATCGATGCAGGAGACCTGTTGACCGCTCAGTTAGCGGTCAGCAGTATCGTGTCGTGGGGCGCCGCCAAATTCGATAACGATATTTCCCACCTCCGTCGGGAACCGACGGTCGCGCACCAGTGCGGCATAGAAATCTTCTTCCTTCGTGGAATCGTGGTCGTCACCAATCGCGACGAGTGGGTTGTATTGGAACGCTTTGAGTTTCCCGTCGGTGGCGGGAACGACAATTGGCGCTTCGAGTTATTGTGCACGAACCGAATCCTGCAAGGAGCCAGCGAAGAGAAGCGACAATACCGCCAGTGTTCTTCGGCAGAAACCCATATTCCGATACGCCTTCCTCTTTCGCACCTCATGATACAAAGTCCAACGCCGCGCACGTTCGGAAGGGGCCGATGCCAGTCTGTCCTGCGCCGCGATTCCGTCAGCGCGGCGACAATGGCCGCAGCCCAGGCGCCAGCCCGAACAACGCCGCCACTCCCGCCAATGGCAATAGCGCCGCAACCACGAAAGCCGGCGCGAACGAATAATGGTCCACCAGATAGCCGGTCAGAAGCGGAAACAAAATGCCGCCCAATCCGCCGCTGAGCCCGGAGAGCCCGGTCACGCGGCCTGTCGCGGAATCCGGGAACATGTCGCCGATCGAAGCGAACATGCTGGCCGAAAGAAATGTGTGCCCGAACATCACAATAGATATCGTCGCCAGCGCCAGCGGGATGGAGGGCGCCACAACCACCGCCAGACTACCCAGACAAAGGACGGCTCCGGCAAACATGCTGACGCCGCGCGCTCTTGATACCGCCATGCCATGCTTCAACAGGGTGTCCGCCGTCCACCCGCCCATCAAACTCCCGGCGTCGCCCGCCAGAAACGGCAGCCAACTGAATGCGCCCACCGCGGCGAGCGTCATCCCACGTTCGGTGACCAGATAATCGGGCAACCAGTACCAGTAAAACTGAATTACCGGACCCACCAGAAAGCGGCAAAGCATCAGCGCCCACGTCTGTCTGGCCCGCAGCAAGTCTGAGGTGCGGGGGATCGGCGCCGCGATCGCGGTATCGACTTCGCGCTCCTCCTGCGCCGAAGCGCGGTAGAAGCCGCGCCACCCGAAGGCCCACGCAATTCCAAGCACTGCGGGCGCGACAAACGCCATGCGCCATCCGAAGAAGTGGCTGATGGCCACGATCAACGGCGGCGCGATCATCGACCCGATCATTGTGCCGCTGTTGAATATGCCGACAGCGAACGTTCGCTCGTTTTTCGGGAACCAGCGCGCAATGATTTTGAGCCCTCCCGAAAAATTGGCCGTCTCGCCCGTCCCCATCCAAAACCGGAAGAGGGCGAAGGTCCGCACCGAGCCGCCCAGCGCATGTGCCGCCGTCGCTATCGACCACCAGACGACGGCGAAGGCCAGCCCGAACCGCGCGCCCATGCGGTCCATCAAAATACCCATCGGAAACTCGGCGGCCATCATGCCGAACTGGAAAGCGGCGACGATCCAGCCGTAGTCGGTATTGCTCAGGTGGAACAGGTCCTTCAGGCGCGGAGCGAGGACGGACAGCGTCTGCCGGTCGATGAAGTTGATGATGGTGAGTGCGAGAAGGAAGCCCAGCAGCACCCGGCGACCGCGTCGCGAGATTTGCGTCATTGTTCGTTCCGCCGCTATATGATCGGGCGCTCGAAACTATTCAAGATTTCCCTGCTCGATGGTGACGTTCTCCCGGACGATCAACCGATTGGGGGCGAGTTCGCGGAGTTTCGGAAGGACACGGTCGACGTGTTCCGCGAAATCGACGAAGATGATGACAACCGGAAGATTGCCGCCGGCTTCGACAAGGCTCGCTGAGCGCACCCTTTCTCTGCCGTTGAAGCCGGCGACGGCGTGGAAGGCGCTGGCGCCCGCCACGTTTTCCTGGCGCAGAAGCTTCAGTATCTGGTTCCACTTGTCGGATTCGTTCAGATACATGGTGACCTGGACGGCGGTTTTCATATGATCCCTCACTTGCCGAATTCACGCGGGTGCCGGGCTCCGCGCCTGCGCTGGGCTTTTTTGAGGCTCCGCGCCAGCGCGGCTCTNNTAAAGGCTCCGCGCCAGCGCGGCGCCAAGCATAACCGCGATGAAGCATATCACGTTTGTTGCCAGAAAATTCAGCGCAGCCACCGAAAAGTGTCCTTTCTCAAAAAGTGCGAACGTCTCGTAGGCATAGCTCGAATACGTCGAGTAGGTCGCGCAGAATCCAACGGCCACGAAGGCCCGCCAGCGCGGATCGGCCAATACGCGCTCGCTGGTCCAGATCAGGAAGAAGCCGAGAATGAAGCTCGCCGAGATGTTGATGGTCAGCGTACCCCAGGGAAAGCCTGAAGGAATGAGCTTCGCGACGTACTGGGCGACGAAATAGCGCAAATTCGCCCCGATTACTGCGCCTGCGGAGATTAAGAGGACTGTCTGCAGCATATGCGCTCCAACCGTTAAGGTGGCAGGAGTCATCAGCCCTCAAGAGGCGGTTATGGCGAACTCCATCGCCGTTAAGCTCCAGTTTATAGCGTTTCCACCTTCGCAGGCAAGCCAGGATTGTCCCAGGCGGATCGTGTTGAGTCGATAGCCCGCTTCGATCCCGGAAGCCGCGGATGCGCGCGGATGCCGTGATGGAATAATCTATTTGAGGCCCATGACAGATCGCCAGGCAGAGCTTGTGTGGAACGCGCTCGACCGCTTCAGAATCGAACTACCCTCCTGGGGATTCGCCGACACTGGCACTCGCTTCGGCAAGTTCCACCAGCCCGCCGCCGCGGCCACCATCGAAGAGAAATTCAACGACGCCGCCGAGGTGAATCGCGTCACCGGCGTGTGCCCGACCCTCGCGCTGCATGTGCTTTGGGACTTCCGCGAAGGCGCGTCGAGCGTTGCCGAAGTCGACAGCCTCGCAACCCGCACCGGCGTGCGCACGGGTTCCATCAACCCCAACGTGTTTCAGGATCAGATCTACAAATTCGGTTCGCTTGGCAATCCCGACGAGCAAATCCGGCAAGCCGCGCTGCGCCACATTCTCGACAGCGTCGAGATCGCTGCCGCCGTTGAAAGCCGCGATATCTCGCTCTGGTTCGCCGATGGCTCAAATTACCCCGGCACGCAGAATATCCGCCACCGCAAAGCGTGGTTCGAAGACGGGTTAAAGCAAGCGCACAGGGCGCTGAACGTCGGCCAGCGATTACTGGTGGAATACAAACCGTTCGAGCCGGCTTTTTATCACACCGATATCGCGGATTGGGGCATGGCGCTCGAACTGGCGCGCGCCGCGGGACCGCAGGCGAAAGTGCTGGTCGATACCGGTCATCACTATTCGGCGCAGAACATCGAACAGATCGTCGCGTGGCTGCTCGATTGCGGCATGCTGGGCGGCTTCCACTTCAACGACCGCCGTTACGCAGACGACGATCTGACGCTCGGCTCCATCGATCCTTACCAGGTTTTCCGGATTTTCCACGAAATCGCGGTTTACGAGTGGGAGACCGGGAAACCGGCCGACATCGCGTATATGGTGGATCAAAGCCACAATCTGAAACCGAAGATTGAAGCGATGATCCAGACCGTGACGACGGCGCAGGAACTGTTTGCGAAAGCCGCGATCGTGGACCACGCTGCGCTGGCAGTCAAGCAGAAAACTAACGCGCTGGTGGACGCGGAAACCTGCCTGAAAGACGCCTTCGCGACGGATGTGCGGCCAGCCATCGGGAAATGGCGGATCGCGCGCGGCATCCCGGCCCGGCCAATGACGGCGTTCCGCGAAAGCGGCTACCAACAACGGATTGAAGCGGAACGCGGCGCCAAGGGCCGGGGTGCGGCGTCCAGTTACGCGTAGTTGATTGAGGCGATCGGAGAGTGAGGTGCTGCCGCCGATTGCGCGCCGCGTCCCGATATGCAATGATCGACGGTACCGCGTCGGATACGGGCCGCCGCCGCCACGGCCGGTTGCATTTCAGATCCAAATCGGAGAATCGAAATGAAGAAATTGCGTGGATGGCTCTGGATTATCGTCGTAATCGGCGGCGTCATGCCGAGCCAGGCGCTCGGCGCCTCCGCTCCGTGCCTTCGCCCTGCGTCGAATACGGTCGCCGATCCTCCCGCCCTGCGCAGCAGTGGAGGAAACCTAACGGTAAATCTGTCGTATAACACGTCGACGGACCCTGCCGGCAGGACACTTTACTGCTTCACCTTGCCCGACGGTCGGCTATCCCCGACTCTTTACGTGGGCCCCGGAGACCGCATGACGGTAAACGTGACAAACAATCTTCCGGCCGCGGCACCCGCATCCGCGATGCGGATGGACAGCAACGCCTGCGGCGCGGATTCGATGGATGGATCCTCGGTCAACATCCACTATCACGGGCTGAACATATCGCCGGCTTGTCATTCCGATGAGGTGATACGCACTCTGATCAACTCCGGCCAGACATTCACCTATAACATCGCGTTTCCGGCGGATGAGCCGCCCGGATTGTACTGGTATCACCCGCACGTGCACACACTGGCGGAAAACGCCGTGCTGGGCGGTGCTACCGGCGCGATAGTCGTTTCCGGAATCGAGCGCCTTCAGCCATCCGTCGCGGGCTTGCGCCAGCGTATTCTCGTCGTGCGGGATCAGACCGCCCCCGGGACGCCGGCCTGTGCGGTAACTACCGGAAAGCCCGTTCCGTCCTGGAATCTTACCCTCAACTATATACCGATCGACAGTCAGCCAGCCGTCATCGAAATGCGGAGTGGCGGAAAGGAGTTCTGGCGCGTAGCCAATGCCGCGGCGGACACTATCCTCGATCTGCAGGTCGTATTTGACGGCGTGCCGCAGACGTTATCGCTGGTGGCCCTCGATGGGGTGCCCGTCGGATCGCAGGATGCCACGCAAAAGGGTAAGCCGGTCCCGGCGACCGACATGCGTTTGCCTCCGGGCTCGCGAGTTGAATTCGTGGTGGCCGCTCCGCGCACGGGCGTGAAGAGCGCGCAGTTCATTACGCAGAAAATCGATACCGGCCCGGCGGGCGATTGCGACCCGATGCGCTTGCTGGCGACGCTCGCATCCGCGCCGACTGCGAGCGCCGCCGCGCCGGCCGCCCCTTCAAAATCGAGCGCAAGTTCGACACAAACCCGCTTCGCGAAGCTCGCGGGAAGCGCGACTACAAAAACGCGCACTCTTTACTGGTGCGAGGACAGCGTGAACAACGTGTTCTGGGTGACCACGGAAGTCTGCGACCCGGCGAATCCTCATCCTTTTCCGAAGCCGCCGAACCCGGCGCCTGTGCCCCTCGTCACCACCACGCAGGGCTCCGTGGAGGACTGGGTCATCGAGAATCGCACCCAGGAAAATCACGAATTCCACATCCACCAGATTCATTTCCTCGTCTTATCGCAGGACAACTTCCCGGCCGGAACCCGGCCGGTGCAGGCCATCCAGGGTCAGATGATGGACGTGATTGAAACCCCGTATTGGGATGGCGTGAGCGGCCATCCTTACCCGTCGGTGAAGGTCCGGATGGATTTTCGCGGCGCGGATATCGGCGAATTCGTCTTCCATTGCCACATTCTCAATCATGAGGATGCGGGTATGATGGCCATCGTCAAGGTGCTTGCGAAACCGTGATACTGTCGGGAATCGGCACAAACATGGTCATTCACTCAGATTCGAATCTCGGCGCTGTGCTATCCTTCCTCGCGGTGATCGGCATCGCTGCGACGCTGCTGATTTCAGTGGCGCAGGCTGTGTCCGGCAAGTTCCGTCGGGCGTTGAAGAGCTTGCTGGTTGCGGTGGCGATGGCAGCGGCCTGGATGTTGGCGGTTATCTCCGTCTCGCTGCTGTCGCCTCGAACAATTGTCAGCGTCGGCGACAGCTATTGCGACGACATCTGGTGCATCTCCGTCGAGGGCGTGCACACACAGGCCTCCGCCCTGGAAACGACCTGGAGAGTCGGCGTGCGGATCTTCAGCGACGCGAATCGCGTGCAGATCAGCGCTCGGGGCGCTTCAATCTGGCTTACGGACGATCGCGGCCGTCGCTTCCCGCTGTTGGAAGATCGATCGGCGCCGCCGTTCGATATGACCCTGAATCCCGGTCAATCGGTCAGGACATCTCTCACGTTCGTCGCCCCATCGGACGTTCAACACCTGTATCTGACAGGCTCCGGCACGCCGTCTCTGCTGGCCAGACTTTATCCGGGCAGCGACGACAGTCTGCTGCACAAACCAACGTTGTTGCGCGTGTTTTAAAGTCTACTTCTTAATCCCGTAGCAATACAGAATCCCGTCCCAAGTCCCAATGTAAACCCGGCCGTTAGCCACCGACAATTCGCCGAAGTGCAGCCAGGATTTGATATCGTCGCCGCTCGACCACAACTCTTTACCCGTCTGCGCGTCGAGAGCGTACAAAGTCGCCTTCGTCGAGGCGGGAATGCGGCGGGCCGATGAATCCTGCAAACCGACATCGGGATATGCCTGCGCCGTGGCTTCGCCGCTGGCGTAAGTGAAGACGACGCCGTTGGCGATCACCGGCGGCTCGCCCTGATCGAGATCGCGCGACATCCACGCCGGGGCCAGTTCGATCTTGCCGTTGTTCTCCACCACCTTGAACGCCATCACACCGCCCTTCTTCACGGGACCATTTTCGACAGGCACTTTGAACTGCGAGTGCTTCGGACCCCAGAACGGACTCAACACCCAGCGCGTGCCTTTGGAATCCTGCCATGTCGCGAGCGACCCCCAGATCCCCGCCGATGCGAAGTTCACGTCCTCATTGCAGAACAGCGGCGTCTCGTACAGCGGCGAGCGGTGGTCGTCGCCGCCGATGGCCTTCGTATCCATCAACCACAANNTTGCTGCCGCTGACCATGAGTTCCCGGCCCTTGTAATTGAAAATCACGGGCGTGACCTGCGCGTCCAGATCGCGCTTCACGAGCCACGCGGCGTTGCGCGGTCCGAAGTAATCGAACAGCTTCAGTTCTTTCGTATCCGGGTCCTGCTTCAGGCCCACGATGCCATTGCCATAGACGCCGTTCTCCGGGTGCCACTGGCCATCGCCGGTGCCCGTGTACATCGCTCCTGTCGTCGGACTGACTGCCGGCCCCGTGCGGCCCCACATTCCCCCGCCCGCCGGACCCCAACTGCCGACTTTGTTCGTCGCGGTGTCGTAGGCGTAAGCCACATTCGGATTGCCGCCGCAGCCCTGCGAACTGTGCGTGTAAATCACGCCCTTGACCAGGTTCAGCGCCCAGACTTTGCCGCCGCTCGGCACGAACTTCATCGGAGGCGAGATGTCTTCGCCATCGGCCAGGTTCACCTGGTGAAGCATTCCGTCGCCGGAGACGGCGTAGATCGTGTACTTCCCCGGCGTCCCCGCGGGCGCAATGGCTGGCGTCGCCGTTTGTCCGCCGGGGCAGAGAATATTGCCATTTTCGATGGGGCTGTAGTCGCCCGACGTGCTGCTGAATTGTTTCGTCCAGAGAAGCTTGCCGGCGTCGACATCGATCGCAAACAGCTTGTCCGTGATGGCCGAAACCAGAGCGACCTGTTTCGGGCCGGCCTTCGTGGTCACCCGATCGGTAATGAGCGCGGTGAACAGATTGCTCATTACGCGCGGCTTCGCATCGAGCTGCATTTTCCAGAGCAGCTTGATGTCTTTCGCCGTTGCCGGACTGATCAGTTTTTCGTTTTTTTGCCAGTGCGTGCGCTGGTTGTCGCCGCCGTCGGTCAGCCAGTCCGCGCTCCAGCCGAGGACGGCCGAAAGCGCCAATGCGGAGATGAATACGATTTTGCGCATGTTATGAAAGCCTTTCGCAACTTTGTTACTTCACCAGTTCGAATCCGAAAGTGTAGACAGTGCTGTCGTGCGTTGCCAGATAGAGCTGGCTCGATCCGCCGGATACTCCGGAGCGCGCATACGACGTCATCGTGGAGCCGCTGTTCCAGAGCTCTTTGCCCGTCGAGCCGTCAAGAGCGTAAAGGACAGCCGGATGCTGCGCGTCTCCGCCTGCCACCGCGAAGACCACGCCGTTCACAATGGTCGGCGTCTGAGGCACGAGCAGATCGCGCGAAACCCATGCGGGCTGGAGCGAAGGCTTGCCGCCCTCGTCGACGACCTTGAACGCAGCCACCGCTCCGTTCGTAACTGCACCGTTCACGCCCGGAAGTTTCGCGGCTGCGTTTAACGCGCCCGCGACTGGAGCCAGTATCCACCGCGTGCCTGCGGCTTCCCACGTAGCCAGGTCGCCCGTTGCGATGTTTCCGACTACACCCGATTGCGCCAGCGGCGTGCGATGATCCGCGCCGCCGGGCGAAGCGGTGTCCAGCAGATAGATCCGCCCATCCTTGTTCGCGACCACCGCGAGATACTTGCCGGTGTGCGAGAAGATCACCGGCGAAGTCGTAAACGGAGACTTTGCGGGTGAAAAGAAATCGCGCATCTTCAGCGTCTTCCGGTCGAGCGAAACTAGGGAATCGGAGTAGCTGGCGGGCGAGTAATCCCCATCGCCGGTGGACGCATAAACGGTGCCATCGGTTCCGAAAGCCGTGCCGACCACGCCGCCGCCATTCGTCTTCCATCTGACGACCTTCTTATCCGTGCTCAGCAGGTCGATGCCCCAAACGCCATTGGGAACGCCGCCACAACCACCGCTAGTAGAAACATATACGTCGGTCTCGTTGAAGATGAGGCCGGAGGCGTTCGCGTTCGGCGGAAGAAACCGGATGGGTGCCTGCGATTCCTCGCCATTCGAAACATACTCGAGGTGCAGCAGACCGTCCGTGGAAAGCGCGAACAGGTTGCCGCTGCCGAAGGCCGCGGGACCGCGCGCGCCGCGCCCTGATGCGCCGCCCGCCCGAAGCGCCTGCGCCACCTGGACCGCTCCCTCATGCGGCGCGCCCACCGCGCTTAGGGCATGAGTCGCGCCACGCCCTGCCTGTACCGTTCCCAGTGGATCGTCGGTAAGCGGCGTGGGCCTGCTGACCCCGGCCGTCATTCCGCCCGGACAGACTGCGGTCGCGGCGGGCTGGTTGGGCACGTCAAAATGATGAGTCCATTCCACGCGCCCCAGATCGCTATCGATGGCGAACGCATTGTTCGACGCGCCACCAAGAAACGCATAGGAGCGGAATCCGCGGTATCCGATGTAGCGGGGAAATTCGACAGCCTGCGAGAGCGGGTAATCCTGCCTGGGGTCGTTGTTGAGTTTCACTTTCCACAGGAACTTGAAGCCCGGTTTTTGCATATTCGCTAACGAGATGTTCGCATCCATGCGAACCCAGGACGTGCGCTGCGCATCGCCGCCGGCGACGTTCCACGCCGGCCCTCCGCCGAACTGAGCAAGGGCAAGATTCGCGAAACCCAGCAGGCAGGCTATGCCTGCTGCGCACCGGCCGACCATCGGAAAATGGCATTTCATCTGAGCTTTCCTTCTTTCCTAATCCTTTTCCTCAAAACCGAACGCGTAGACCGTGCTGTCGTAAGTCACGATATAAATCTGCCCTGTCGATACTGCCAGACCCGCGGAATGCGGCGAAAAGGACATGATCGTCTTTCCGCTGTTCCACAATTCTTTGCCAGTGAACGCGTCCAGCGCGTAGAGTACGGCGGGCTGCGAACGCTGCGCTCTTTGCGTCGCTGTCACGCTGCTGTCGCCCGAATGAAACTCGCCGCTCGAAAGCGCAAAAACAACTCCGTTCACAACCACCGGCGTCGCTGGCGAAACAAGATCCCGCGAAGCCCATGCGGGCGTCAAAACCGGCTTTCCGCCCTGGTCTGCAACCTTGAATGCCACAACCGTGCCATTCGTGATCGCGCCGTTCGCATTCGCAAATCCCGAGCCGGCGGCGAGAGTCCCTGCCATTGGCGCAAGTACCCATCTCGTTCCACCCGAATCCATCCAACTCGTCAGCGCGCCCGGAGCGTAATCCGTCGCGTTGTCGGTGAATTTGGCGGAAGTGCTCAGCGGCGTCCTGTGATCCGCACCGCCGAGCGCCGCGCCATCGAGAAGGTACAACCTGCCATCCCGGTTCGACGCCGCCAACAAATCGCGACCCCTATACGAGAACACCACAGGCGACGAGTTGAACTCCGATTTACCCGGCGTAAAGTAATCGCGCAGTTTCAGCGTCTTCGGCTCGAGCGACACCACGGAATCGGAATAACTGGCCGGTGTGTAGTCTCCATCGGCGGTCGCCGCATAGAGCGTTCCATCGGCACCGAACGCCGCACCGGCACTGCCCGCGATGCTTCCGCCATTGGTCTTCCAGGTTGTCACCGCCTTCGTCGCCAGTTCGAGCGACCACACGCCGTTCGGCACGCCGCCGCAGTTATTGGAAGTCGCGGCGTAAGCCACGTTATCCACCAGAATCAGGCCGGAGGCATTGGCGTTCGGCGGCAGGAAATTCACGGGCTGCATCGAAACGTCGAAGCCCTGCTGCATGCTCAGTTGGTGCAGCATCCCGTCCGCGCCAAGCGCAAAGACTCCGGATGCGCCACGTCCGCCTCCGCCGCCGAATCCGCCGCCCCCGCGTCCCGACCCACCAGCACCGCCTCCACGCCCTGTGCCCATAGGCGCCTTCTGCAGAGCGTCCACAATCGGCGCACCTTCACCCGGAGTTCCCACCGCCGTGCCGGACTTGCGCGCGCCCGGAAGGTTCCCCGGAGCCACGCCGCGGCCAGCTTCGCTATCCGTCACATTTGCGATCGCGAGTGGCGTCGGCCGCGCCAACCCGGTAGTCAATCCGCCGGGACACGCCAGGGTTCCACTTCCCTGCCCTGCCGCCGCGCCGAGAGGAGTCTTCCAGAGCACCTGGCTGGTGTCGTAATCGAATCCGAACGCCGTCCCGCCGCTGCCGGTGACGAAACCCATTGATTTGAATCCGGTAAGCCCCCGCGCCGTCTGTAGCAGAATCGGCTGCGACAAGGAATTCATTTGTCTCGGCGTGTTGGGCAGCGCAATCTTGTAGACAAGCCTCGGGCCTGGCTTCGTCACCGTCGCGCGTGAAATCCAGCGATCGTTGCGCACCGATGAACTGCGCTGCGCATCGCCACCGGCCGTAAGCCAGTCCCACCCCCAGACGCCGAAGGCTCCGGGCGCGTAGGGCATCGGCTCGTCCTGCGCGGTCAGATGTTTCGCCGCGAGAAAGCCGAAGGCGCAGGTTACGAGCACGATACCCGCCAGGGTTGCCCGTAGCCTCGCCTCCGAATCCGCGCGCTTCGTTGAAATGAGCGTATTCATGTGGAACTCCTATTTGCCCAATCCGAAGCAGTACTCGTATCCGTCGTATGTGCCGATGTACACGCGGCCGTTGGCGACGGTCAGACCGCTGTAGTGATTCCACGAAACGATCTGGTCGCCGCTCGACCACAGAGTCTTTCCCGTCTGGCCATCGAGCGCGAACAGCACCGAGTGCGTGGACGCCTCAATACGGCTCTTGCCTGGCGGAGACGTGGTTCCCACCTGCGTGTCTCCGACCGCCTGCGTCGTATCCTCGCCGCTGCCGTAGCCGAACACGACGCCGTTTGCGATGACGGGCGGGTCGGCGCGGTTCATATCTCCCGAAATCCACGCCGGCGAGAGCTGCGCCTTGCCACTTACTAACTCCATCTTGAATGCAACTACTGCGCCGTGAGTCACGGTGCCATTCTCGATCGGAGCGCTGAACTTCGGATGTTTCGGCCCCCAGAACGGCGAGACTACCCACTGCGTGCCCTTCGGGTCCACCCAGTTCGAAATCGCGCCCCACACGCCGGCATCGCCGTAATTGTAGAACTCGTTGCAGAACTGCGGCGTGCGGTATGTCGCGGTCTGGTGATCGTCGCCGCCGAAATCGGCCATGTCAAGGAGCCAGATCCGGCACTCTTTGCCTGTCGCCGCCATATACTCCTTACCCTTGTAAGTGAAGATCGTCGGCGTGGTCTGCACGTCGAGGTCTCGTTTG
Organism: Bryobacterales bacterium; assembly: GCA_003136575.1. Taxonomy (GTDB): domain Bacteria; phylum Acidobacteriota; class Terriglobia; order Bryobacterales; family Bryobacteraceae; genus BOG-234. Next base: position 61,294 of record PLEX01000127.1, read on the forward strand.
AAAAGCCACATCACGTTAGGTGGCGCGTAATACTTAGTCAAATTGATGGCGTCGGTTTTGGGGTCGATCTTCACGCCGATTACGCCGTTCCCATAAACCTTGATGCTCGGATCCCACACGCCATCGCCGGTTCCGGTATAAACCGTGCCATCCGTCCCAGCCGCGGTGCCGCGCGTTCCCCACATACCCGCGCCGCCCGGCGAATACATCGACGCGACGTTGGTCGCAAGATCGAACGCGTATAAATAGTTCGGATTGTTGCCGCACTGCTGCGCCGTCATCGTGTAGATCACGCCATTCACCAAATTCAGCGCATATGGCTTGCCATTCGGCGGCATGAACTTCGCCGGCGGCGCGACATCCTCGCCATCGGCAACGTTCAACTGATGCAACATCCCGTCCCACGATGCCGCATAGATCGTGTATTTGCCCGGCGTCTTCGTCGGACCTATAACGGGCGTCGCGGTCTGTCCGCCCGGACATAAGATGCCGCCGCCACGCCCTCCGGTGGGTGCCTGAAAGGAAGACTCGAAGTGCTTCGTCCAGATAATCTCACCCTTCTCTACGTCGATTGCGTAGATGTTATCGGAAACGCCGCCCAAAATTGCGATTTCGCGCGAAACGCCCTTCACCGTCGCCTTGCTCACGATGAGTGGCGGAAAGAGAGAGTGCATCTGGCGAGGCTCGTTGCCGGTATTGATCTTCCACAGCAGCTTCATCTTCCCGACGTTGGCCGTGGAAAGAATCTTCTCTTCTTTCTGCCATCCGGTACGTTGCGGATCGTGGCCATCGGTGAGCCAATCCGCTCCCCAGCCAAGCGCCGCGCCGAGCGTCATGCATGTCAGGAGCGGGGTTCGTCTCATCATGCGGTCTCCACGGATCACTTCTTGATTCCGTAGCAGTAAAGCACGCCGTCCCACGTTCCGATGTAGACCCGCCCGTTCGCTACCGAGAGTTCGCCGAAGTGCAGCCAGGACTTGATATCGTTGCCGCTCGACCACAACTCTTTGCCCGTAAGCGCATCGAGCGCGTAGAGCGTAGAGTGCGTCGATGCCGGAATACGCCGCTGCGATGTGTCCTGCAAACCGACGTCGGGATAAGCCTGCGCCGTCGCTTCCCCGCTGGCGTAAGTAAAGACAACGCCGTTGGCAACCACCGGCGGTTCGCCCTGATCCAGATCGCGTGACATCCACGCCGGAGCCAGTTCGATCTTGCCGTTGTTCTCCACCACTTTGAACGCCATCACACCGCCCTTCGTGACAGGGCCGTTCTCGATCGGCACTTTGAACTGCGAGTGCTTCGGACCCCAGAACGGGCTCAGCACCCAGCGCGTGCCTTTGGAATCCTGCCATGTCGCGAGCGACCCCCAGATTCCCGCCGATGCGAAGTTCACATCCTCATTGCAGAACAGAGGCGTTTCGTAGACGGGCGAACGATGGTCGTCGCCGCCGATGGCCTTCGTATCCATCAACCACAACCGACACTCTTTGCTGCCGCTGACCATGAGTTCCCGGCCCTTGTAATTGAAAATCACGGGCGTGACCTGCGCGTCCAGATCGCGCTTCACCAGCCACGCGGCGTTGTGCGGTCCGAAGTAATCGAACAGCTTCAGCTCTTTCGTATCCGGGTCCTGCTTCAGGCCCACGATGCCATTGCCGTAAACGCCATTCTCCGGATGCCACTGGCCATCGCCGGTGCCCGTGTACATCGCTCCTGTCGTCGGACTGACTGCCGGACCCGTGCGGCCCCACATGCCGCCGCCAGCCGGACCCCAACTGCCGACTTTATTCGTCGCGATGTCGTAGGCGTAAGCCACATTCGGATTCCCACCGCAGCCCTGCGAACTGTGCGTGTAAATCACGCCCTTGACCACATTCAGCGCCCACACCTTGCCACCCGGAGGCACGAACTTGTTCGGCGGCGCAACGTCTTCGCCATCGGCCAGGTTCACCTGGTGCAGCATTCCGTCACCCGATACGGCGTAGATCGTGTACTTACCGGGCATACCGGATGGTGAAATGTAGGGCGTCGCGGTTTGCCCGCCGGGGCAAAGGATGCCGCCGTTTTCAAGCGGGCCGTAATCGCCGGATGTGCTGCTGAATTGCTTGCTCCAGAGAACCGCGACGGTTTCGACGTCGATCGCAAACAGCTTATCGGTGACGCCTGCCGCCAGCGCGACCTGCTTCGGCCCGGATTTGGTGGTTACACGATTGGTAATCAGCGCGGTGTACAGATTCGTCATCACGCGCGGCTTGCTGTCGAGCTGTAGTTTCCACAGCAGCTTGATATTCTTCGCCGTCGCCGGGCTGATTAGTTTCTCGTCTTTCTGCCAGTGGGTGCGCTGGTTATCGCCGCCGTCGGTGAGCCAGTCGGCGCTCCAGCCGAGCACGCTGCACAGCGCGAGTGCGGATACAAATACGATTTTTCGCATGTTCGGAACCTTTCGCAATTGCCCTACTTCACCAACTCGAACCCGAAAGCATAAATCGTGCTGTCGACGGTTCCCACATAGAATTGGCTCGATCCGCCGGAGATCCCGGAACGCGTGTATGACGTCATCGTCGTTCCGCTGTTCCAGACGTCTTTGCCTGTCGAGCCATCGAGCGCATACAGGATAGCCGCATGCTGCGCATCGCCGCCCGCTACCGCGAGAACGACGCCATTCACGATCGCCGGCGTCGCCGGGTTCACCACGTCGCGGGAAACCCACGCGGGCTGAAGCGAAAACTGTCCGCCCTGATTGACCACTTTGAAGGCCGCAACCGCGCCGCTTGAAGCGTTGCCATTGCGCGTGGCGAAATTCGTCGCTGCGTTCAGTCCGCCCGAGACCGGCGCTAGTATCCACCGCGTGCCGCCGGAATCGAAAGTCGAAAGATCGCCCGTAATCACCGTGCCGAATGCGGTCGATTGCGCGAGCGGCGTCTTGTGATCGGCTCCGCCCAGCGACGTGCTATCGAGAAGATAGATCCGCCCGTTCTTATTGGCTACCGCCACCAGCGTCTTGCCACCGAAGCTGAAAACGATCGGCGTCGTGGTGAAGTCCGACTTCGCGGGAGTGAAAAAATCCTTCATCTTCAGGCCCTGGCCTTCGAGCGCGACAACAGAGTCGGAAAAACTTGCCGGGCCGTAATCGCCGTCCGCAGTCGACGCATAAACCGTGCCATCGGCGCCGAAGGCTGTTCCGACCACGCTCCCGCCGTTCGTCTTCCAGGTGTTCACCGTGTGGTCGCTCCCGGTCAGATTGACGGACCAGACCGCGTTCGGTACTCCGCCGCAGTTGTTGCGCGTAGAGACAAACGCGTCGTTTTCGGTAAACGTAAGGCCCGTGGCATTCGCGTTGGCGGGCAGGAACCGAACGGCCGATTGCGCATCCTCACCGTTGGATATGTACATCAGGTGCAACATGCCGTCGCTCGCGAGAGCGAACAGATCGTTCCCCGTGCCGCCGCCACGCCCACCGCCTCCGCCACGACCCGAGCCAGCGGCAGCGCCGCGGCCACCACCGCCGCGGCCCGAACCACCCGCTGCGCCGCGTCCTCCGCCACCGCCGCCGCGTCCGCCGCCATTCGCAGCCTGAGCGGCAACCTGCACCGCGCCTTCACCCGGCTGACCAACTGCGCTCACCGCGCCGCCACGTCCGCCACCGCCACGACCCGAACCACCGGCCGCTCCGCGCCCCCCTCCTCCACCGCCACCCCCCGCGCAATCCTGTCCTTTCGTTTANNCCACCACCCGCCGCGCCCGCGCCTAACGCGGCTGGCCGGCTGACACCCGCCGTCATCCCACCAGGACACGCCGCGGTTCCGGCGGGTGGATTGGGAACGTCAAAATGCCGCGTCCATTCCACGCGGCCAAGGTCACTGTCGAGCGCAATCGCGTTATTCGAAGTGCCGCCGAAAAACGCATACGAGCGAAATCCGCGGTATCCGATGTAGCTGGCAACGGTCATCGCCTGCGAGAGTGAATCGCCCTGCCGCGCATCGTTGTTGACTTTGACCTTCCACAGAAGCTTAAAGCCCGGCTTGGTCATGGTTTCGGGCGAAATGTTGGGATCCGCCGCGACCCATGAAGTGCGCTGCGCGTCGTTGCCGGCGGTGTTCCACGACGCCCCGCCTCTACCCTGCGCCAACGCCAGCCCGGCAAAAACCGTTGCATAAATAGCGGNNATTCCACGACGCTCCGCCTCTGCCCTGCGCCGACGCCAGACCGGCGCAGGCCGTTGAGTAAACCGCGACGCACCAAATGCCGAGGATGATTCGACAATTTCGTTATGCCATACAGATCATCTCCTTTTCAAAACCAAGGAACAATTAAATCACAAATGCGCCCTGTCGGCACGAATTTCCCGCAAAAGATTCGGCACGTAAGTGGCTGGACCAATTGGAATTAGCCGCCCTATTCGCGCTGGCGGCGGATACTCGTCGACACATCCGCATCCCACAGCTGGCCAGCACTCTACCTCATCCCGATCCCGGAGGGCCTCGCCGGACCCGCGATCCCCGATTGGGGCGGCGATGCGTGACAAGCTGAGCCTATTCATGGAACGTGCCGGAATCAAATTCAATGTCGTTACTCTGACCGCGTTGGTTTCAGCGTTCGCGTTTAATCCCGCTGGCGCGGGCCGACACGATTATCTTCGATGTATCGGGCAGCCTCGCTGACGGAGCCATCCTGAGCGGCACGATGACTATCGATAACGTCGTCGGCACGGTCGATTCGGTGGATTTTCAGCTAAGCGAGCCGGACCTCGAGGCCTTTACTGTGATCTGCTTCAGCGCGTCTCGGCCAGATTCGGCCTGGGAATTCCAAACTGAACTGGCAAGCAGCCCCGAGGACTTTCCGGCGCTCACCCTTTTCCTCCCAACCGGTACATTGGTTGGCTACGAAGGAGGATCCCTCTGCCCCACGACAAACTGTTCCGGCCAGAGTGGCTTGACGCCTCAGGGTTCCGATGGCCCCTCCAGCGGTGGTGAGGAAATAAACCTGATAAGCGCAAGCGCCGTCGTTTCGTCGCCTGAGCCTGGAACGTTGTCGCTGGTCGCACTCGCGTTGCCTGTCTTTTTCCTTTTGCGCCGCAAGCTCTTCCGCTTGCGTGGAACCGGGGATTCAGAATAACGCGGAAGCCGAATGGCACCGCGAGAACTTAGAGCAGAGCCTTTACTTCGATCCGGCGGAACCAGGTCTCCGCGTATTCGATCTCAATGGCGATCTTGCCACGTGTGAGGGGAATATACTGGCCCGGGTTCCGGGGATCGGGCTGCTGGATACCGGTCGCAACGTTGACGGTGCGCCCGTTGACAATATGCTCGGCGCGGTCTCCCTGCCAGATCACTTCAACGGTGTTCCACTGATCGAGCAGTTCGAAGTTGCCGTCCTTGACGAACCTGCCTCCGGTGGGTTCCGCGGCCGTCTGGCCTGCGCGACCGGGTCCGCTGGCGCCACGGCCGCCGCCGCGCCCTGCACCCGCAGCGCCGGGACTGCCGGGCTTCGGCCATCCCGTCAACGGATTGATTCCCGATCCGAACAAGCCAGCCCCGTGCTGGCTTTGAATACCCCTGGCGCCACCGAGCATGAAGAAGTCCCCGACGTCGCCTTCCTCAATCTGGCATTCCACACAGGTGGGCCAAACCTTGTCCTCCCCCACAAGACCGTAGAGCACGCCGTTGTCGCGCTTCGGAGTGTAGCGCGGCGCATGGCGCTTAACGCCCCACTTGTACTCCACGCGGATGTGAACGTTGGCGAACTCCTGATTCGTCGCCAGGTAGCCTCCTTCGGCGGGGAAACGGCCTTCCTCATTCCCCATGATGTGGAGCATCTCCTCCTCCATCATGATCATCCCTTTCTCCTCGGCGATGCCCTTGCCCGACGTCTGGAGCATGCTGTACCAGCCGGCGAAATCGCGACCGTTAATGAGCGAGACCCATCCGTCCGCACCCGGCGCAGGCAGCGGCGGCGGAGCTGTCTCCGCAGTCTGCGAAAGACCACGATGAGTCAAAATAGCCGGAGCCAGAGCGAGCGGTGCACTGGTTCTCAAAAAATCGCGGCGCGGTTCATATGTTCTCCTTTAAGAAACCGCAAAACCACTTACCCGCACTATGGCGTTCCGCGTTGAATTGGCCAGCCGCCCGGACAGATCGCGGCGCACCTATCTCTGAGCACCCGGAGGCATCGCGCCACCCCTGCCACCCGACGCACCTCTGCCGCCTCCCGCAGCCGGCGGTGTGAAGTACGCCGGATCCATAGCGGCAATGTCTACCCGATAGCTCACCGAATCCGCCGTTGGGAAATTAGCTGGCACCTTCTGCGTCACTTTTCCCGTGGCTGCCCATTCCGTGCCCCGCTGGAGGGTTGCTATGAAGCCTACGCAGCTCATGGCGGATACGTCGTGACCCAATGTCGTGTGGAACACGCGTCCCTTTCCGTACGACAAGACCATCAGCATCGGCTCATCCCGATTTGTGCCCCGCCCGGGAGTCGGATCGGAGTGAGCAGTTGCTAACACCGTCATGTTGGTACCCGGCCCGCGCATGTTGTTATAAAGTTCGTCCCCTACGTGATACCAAACCCTGGGCAATCCTTTTGTGATTGGGTGCTCAGTATCCTGAATCGTGACCTGAAATGGAAGGCGGCCAACGTGCGACCCGGCGCGTCCTGGCGAAGCGTCGGAAACAAGCTTGCCGTCCTTGAAATACCACAGAGGACCAGCCTTCTCGTCGCGCGCACCCCACCCCCCAACGCCAATCATCTCGTTGTAGGCCTTCCAGTTCGGAAACGCATTGTCGGCTGCGTGTATCGTCACAAATCCGCCCCCGTTCCGAACATAATCCTCAAACGACTTGAACACTTCCGGGGGCCATTCCGCATCGGAGCCATCGAAGCCGCTTGCGTTGTAATTGGAAACGACTACCTGGTACTTTCCCCAGTCGGGCTTGAAATTGCTGAAATCGCCGCCCTTGCCAGGAATCGTCAACACATCCACCTGAAATATGCCGGCATCGTCCAGCATTTTTTTGATCACGGGAGAGGTCTTCTGCCATGCGTGATTATTCGCGCCGTCCAGAAGCATGACGCGAATGGGCGTTGCGCCTTGCGCGCTGAACAGGCCGAGAAACATAAGGCCTGAAACGGTCAATATCGATTTTTTCATTTGATTCACTCCTTCACTCAGGTTTCGGCTCCCCGGGCATCTATTGCTTAGTCGGCGGTACGGAAGCCGGGGGCTTAGGCACAGCGGGCTTCGCCGAAGCGACAATCATTAGCGGCGGTTCGTATAGCCGAAGCTTCTGAATCGTCCAGCCCGGTGCGGTCTCCGCGCTTTCCGTCAGGGTCAACCGGACAAACTTCGCTTTCACGGGCTTGAAGTTGATATACGTTGTGGTTGAGTCGCCCTTGCCTTCGGCGATCGGGTCGCTCCACGTCTTTCCGTCTACGGAAACCTGCGCCTTGTAGCCGCGGGGGTAGCCGGGATTCGGCGGAACCTGTTGACCAAATCCGCCGCGCCCTCGTCCACCGGCGCCACTCCCTCCTGCCGCGCCCGGAAACCCGCCAAAGCCGCCCGCTCCGCCAGATCCGCCCCGGCCGCCACGCCCCCCACCGTTGGCCATCGCGATCGCGCCGGTTGCCGATTCGCCTCTGCCGCCCGGAGACTCGAACTGAATCTCGTTAATGGTGGAAACCTGGGGCAATTCAACCTGGTACCACGTGCCGGCCTGCTGATTCGTGCCACCGGTCCAGCTCAAAAAATTGAATCCGCTTTCCGCAGTGTCCGAATTCACGCTGGCGGTTGCCTTCCAGGTCGCCTGCGGCATCAAAGGACGCGGCAGGGACGCCTGTAATTCCGGTATCGAGAAGCGCGTCTTTGAGATTCCATCTTTGGACTGCTTGACGTCCCGGTTCGGGTTCGCCGCGCGAATCCGGGCAACATCAGCCAGTGTCGCGAAACCAGCGCTATTGCCAAAGTTGTTTCGCACATAAGAGACTACCGATGCAATCCATTCATCCTTATTGCCGCCGTTCGGCACCATTTCTTCGCTGTAAGTCTTGCCGTCGATCGTGCCCTTCAACCCGAACATCACGGCCTTGATTACATAGTCGCGATGACCGTTGACACGCGGCGATCCCGCGAGAGAAGGGGCCTTGGTTGCGCCTGGCCTGCCGGAAACCGGAGCGCCTCTGCCGTCATCGCCATGACAGGTGAAACAAAGCTCTTCGAAAACCGCCTTGCCCTTGGTAAGCGTTTCCAGTTGTGCCGCGGTAAACTGAGGGCCGCCCCGTCCGCCGCCGCCGCGCCCGGCCAGCGGCTGGGGATTCAGGATCATTTCCCCAACTACTTGTACGCCTCGCGCCTTGTTTGCCGCTTCCGCCTCCTTCACGATATCGGGCATGCCCTCCGCCTTGAACAGATTCAGCGTCAGCAATGCCTGGATATCCACATCGGTATCGGGGTCTTTCGTCAGGTTCCGGTAATCGGCGAGCAGAGTCTTATCGCCCGCCTTGTAGATCGTCTCGCTGGCACGAATTGCCTGAATGCGGACCTGTTTGTCGGCGTCCTTCATGAGTTGGCGCACCAACGTGGAGTCGAGCGAATCCAGACCCTCAAGCGTCCAGAGGGCGTGGATTCTTCCCAGTTCGTTGGGAGACGTCTTCACCATAGCCAGCAACGCGGGAACCACCGATTTATCCTGCTTCAGCACAAGCAGATGCTGAGCGGTATCGCGCCACCATCCATTCGGGTGCGTCAGATGGGTCACCAGCTGCGCCGCCGATTCATTGTTCATGCGCGGCATGGTCTTGTCCCGCTCCATGCCATCGTAAGTCAACCGCCAGATGCGGCCGTGGTTGGTGACCTTCGCGATCTGATACTGATCGACCTTCGCGCGCAGGTAGCTCCCGGGAAGCGTCCAGTTACCTTCCTGGATGATGCCGCGATACGGGTCGTCGATGTACATCGTGCCATCGGGAGCGTTTGTCGTATAGACGGGACGGAACAGGTTGTCGGTGGAGCGAAGAAACTCGGATTTTTCCGTTTGGTAGACGTTCTGCAATTGATTCAGTCCCTGGGTGTCGACCTGTTTCAAACGCCGTAGGACACGGGCGGTAACCTCGCCATAAAAATAATCCCCAATCAGCTCCTTTGGCAGACGGTCGCCGCGATAGATGTTATTGCCCGCGCCGGCAGTCGTACTCGCCAGTTGCAGCGTGTCCTTACGGATCATGCCGGTGCCGCCCTGGTAATCGCCAACGCCCGCTACGCCCCAGGGTTCGTCGAGACCCTCCTGCTGTTCATCGCGCATGCTGAAGTTGCCGTAATGGATCGGATACTGGAAATACCCGGGAAGTCCGCTTGCGCCGCCCTGGAAGTAGATCTTGCCATAGTTGTCCTGCGTGACGCCCCACTGTGCGCCGTTACCGGCGGTCGATTCACGAATCACTCCGCGGGGCGTCCAGCGCACGCGGAAGGCATTGACGGTGCTGTAAAGCCAGTTATCCATACCCCAAAACAGGGTGCTCTGCTGATGCTCGATGTTCGCCGACCGTCCGAAATCGGAAGTGAAAAGCTCCTTCTTGTCTGCAACCCCATCGCCGTTTGTGTCGGTGTACTTGTAGACTTCGTCGGAGTTCGATTCCATTACAAGAACCGCGTTGGGGCCAAATGGCATCACAAAGCGCGGAACTACCAGATGGTCGACGAATACCGTGTGCTTATCGTAAACGCCGGTCCCTTTCGTATCCTCGTGCAAAGATATCCTGCTGGTGGGAGCGAGTTCGTCTGTCGCATCCGCGTCCTGCATATAGGAACGCATTTCCAGCACGAACATGCGGCCGTTGCCGTCGAATGCAATCTCCATCGGCTCTTTGATATCAGGTTCGGTCAGAACCGGCGTCATGCGATATCCCTTCGGCAACAGGAAGCTCTTTTGCTCTTCCTCCACTGAAGCAGCTTTGAACGGTGGCTTATTCGGTGAAAGGTCGGCGCCTGCGAAAGGATCGCCGCCACCCCCACCGCCGCGGCCGGCACGCCCGCTTCCGCCTCCGGTGCCTCGGCCACGTCCCGCTCGGGCGGCCGGAGCCTGCTCGTCGGAGTTCTGCTGCGCCTGAGCGCGACTCTCCCCGATCCAAATCAGAGTGCCCGCGGTCATGGCGAGCAATGTCATGCCTGCAACAGATATTCGTTTCATCGCGACTCCTGTCTCACGGCCAGCGATTCCGGGCGGTTTCGTTCATTCGCCGCCCGGAGTTCTTCGGCGATCCCTACTTCCTGCTCGGGCTATCGTCGGCTTTCAGATCGCCGAGCGCGTATTGAATGCCCGCGCGAATGTGCTCAAGCATCGGGGTCATGGCATAAATGTTCTCCGCATGGCCGTGGGCTTCGTAGAACACGCGGCCCTGACCCTCACGGCGAATGTAGCTGAGGGCGTAGTCGCCATCGGTCCGGGGTTGCTGTTCAGCCGCCTTATCGGCAGCGCTCATTTTGTCGTAATCGATGCTGGTGAGCACGTGAACATTGGTACGCGAGAACGAATCCTGCGCGAAAGTATATGTTTCGTCCGTAATCGGAAACTCCTGGCCGTGGAACATGGCCGTGAGGGGACTGTTCGGATCGTCGATCTTGACAATGGCGTGCAACCCCGACCAGTGGAACTTGAAATAGCCACCGATGAGTTTGTTGAATTCGGGCCATTGCAGAACCGGTCCCTGGTTGCCGCCGCCAGCGCGGCCCGATCCGCCACCCGCACCTCTGCCCGCGCCAAAACCGCCGCTTCCGCCTCTGCCACCGCCTCCGCGGCCGCCTTGAGGCGGCGCCGGCATCACGGACGCATTGAAGTTCTGCGCAAAATCCGCCTGGCTGACCTTTCCGGACCTGGTCGAATCCAGTTTGTCGAACCACGCATCCGCGAGCATGGCAAATTCCTGCCGGCTCAGTCTCTGGTCGGCNNCCGCCTCCGCCACTGGCATTGCGACCGGCCGCCGCGTCCGCCGGGGGCGCTGCCGCTGGCGTGTTCTCGCAATTCGTGTGGTAGGAATCGGTTGCCGCATGTATTCCCGCAACACCCTTGCCGCTTCTCACGAATTCCAAAAAAGCCTGACGGCGAGCCATTGAGGCCGCGCGGTCGGGGTCGTCGAGAAAGCAGCCGGTCGTGCTGTCGAGAAAAATCGCGTCGTACTGTTTCAAATTTGCAGTATTGATATCGTTCGGGTCGTAGCTGAATGTGGTTGTCCAAAGGTTGCCCTTGTTTCCGAGCGCTTCCACGGTCTTCGCCGCGAGCGGAATCGACGAGTGGACGAAGCCGGCGGATCTTCCATACACCAGAATCTTTCGCGGGCGCAGTGGTTTGGCGCCGGGCGTTGTAGGCAGCGCGGCCATCATCGCGCCTGCATAGTCGGGAGGAGCGGGTGCTGGAAACACAATGTTCAGACCGGTCTGCACCTGGTCCTGCGTCAGCGCATTTGATTTCGCGCCGTCCCAGCTTGTGTACCACGCGTCGAACGTCGATTTCAACTCGTCGCGCGTCAACCATCCGTCTTTATTCGTGTCGGCTGCGGTGAAGAACGCCGCTGCAACTCCGCCGCCGCGACCGCCGCCGCGGCCACCCGCAGGTGCCTGTGCACTCAGAACACCTGTGGCGATGACGAGGAACGTCATCGCACTCACAATCAGCAACGTCGTAGTTGTCTTCTTCATTTCTTCTCCTGCTCACTTACAGTCTTTTGTATCCCCGCGCTTCGCGGGGAGAAAACACCGGAATCGCGGACTCCCGATCTATTTCGCCGCACCCGAAGCCGCGAGGGCGAAGCTCATAAAGTTCCCGCCCGAAGCGATGAGAATGTGCTGACGCCCGTCCAGCTCAAATGTGATTGGCGGATTACCCGGGGCTGCGTTCGCCTGGTGCCAGAGCGCTTTGCCCGTCTTTGCGTCGAAAGCGACAAAGTCTCCGTATCCGTCACCGCCGAACAGCAGGCCGCCCGCGGTTGTCATCAGGTTCTGCGCGCCGGCGGCCATCGGATGGGTCCAGACGATGTTGCCCGTCTTATAGTCGATGGCGCGCAGTGAATTGCCCAGATTTGCCACGCTGTGCTCCTGTGCGCCATAGCCTTCCGGCTGAGGATCGTTGTCGGTCCGATAGAAGACCGCATAGTTCTGGGACGTGCCGACGTAGAAAAGTCCGGTGTCCGGGTTGAAGGCCGGGCTGGGATAGCCCGTGGCGCCGCCCGAGGGAGGCGAAGTCAGAGTGCCGGCCGCCGACGGCTCCTTCGTCTTATCGGGTATCGGCTGGCCGTTTGGAGCGATGCCCGTGAACCAGTTCACACTCTCAACGAACGGCTTGGTCAGGATGTTCTTGCCGTTGGTGCGGTCGAGTACAAAGAAAAGCCCGCCGCGATAGGCCTGCGCCAAAAGCTTCCTGGGCTGTCCGTTAATGGTGCCGTCGATCAACACCGGAATCTGCGATGCATCCCAATCGTGCGTGTCGTGCGGAGAATACTGGAAATACCAGGCGCGTTTGCCAGTGTCCGGATTGATCGCGACGACTGAGCACGTATAGAGGTTGTCGCCCGGACGGCTGACACCGACCATGGTCGGTTCCACGTTACCCGTGCCAACATACAACAGGTTGAGTTCGGGGTCGTAAGTCGGTGCCGTCCACACGCCACCGCCGCCGTGCGCGGCCGCGGCCTCATTCGGCCATGTTTTGAAGCCGGGATCGTCCTTGTGGGCGGTGGTGTAGAACTGCCACTGCAGATCGCCGGTTTCGGGATCGCGCGATTCCACGTAATTCGCCATGTCGAGGAAGTCGCCGCCGACGCCCGCGATCACGTGGTTGCGGATGATGGTCGGCGGGAACGAGCAGAAATGATCCTGCTTGACGTCGGCGATGACCTGGCTCCAGCGTTCCTTGCCGGTTTTGATGTCGAGCGAAATCAGATGGCAGTCGGGAGTTTCAAAGTACAGCCAGTTGCCGTAGATGCCGGCGCCGCGATTGCCAAGCTGGAATGCCGGCAAGCCTTTCCACACGTAATGCCAGATCTCATGACCGTCGTGCGCATCGACCGCAAAAACGGCATTCGGAACGACGGTATAGAGTACGCCGTTGACGAGCAGTGGCGTGCCGCGGGGAGCAACCTGGCCACCGCCCTGAGGCAGGTCTCCCGGACCGCCTGAAAACGTAGGAGGCGTGCCTGCGCCGATCTTGGCCGACCATTCGAGTGTAAGATCCCTGACGTTGGTTGTGTTGATTTCCTTGAGCGGGCTGTAGCGGCGGCCGGAATAGTCGCCGTTAAAGGTGGGCCAGCTATCGGGCTTTGGCTTTTGAATATCGGCCTGCGTCAGAGCCTGGGAACGCGCGAGCCCGGCAAAGGCGGTGGCTGCCAGAAGAAGGGATTGAAGAGTTCGCATTTTACAGGCTCCGTTATTTCAAGGTTGCAAGATAAGCGGTCAGATCGTGCATCCGCTGATCCGTCATCGTTTTCAGAATCTCAATGTGTTTTGCCAGCGGATCGTGGTTCTCCACGCCGGGGATGCCGTCTTCGCGCGGCCAGGTTTGCTGGGTGCCATCGGCGAGCCGCAGGACGATTTCGAAGTCGGTCACCCGAACCGGCGTCCCCTCGACTTTCTTACCGTCGGCGAGCGTTACCGTTGCTGTGATTGCCAGAGGATTCGGCGGGCCATCCGCGGCCGCCGCTGCGCCACCACCGCGACGCCCACCGCCAGCGCCTCGTCCGCCGCCGCTTGCACCACTGGCGCCACCTGCGCCACGTCCACCACCACGTCCGCCGGCGGCGCCGCCACGCGACGGCATGGCCACGCGATCCTGCAGGGTAACGATGTCGTATTTCGAACCTATCCCCTTCAAGTTGCCATCAATACTGTGGCACTTGGTGCAGCCGCCGGCGCCGTTGAAATACGCTTCGCCGGCCTTGGCATTCCCGGCCCTGGCGACCGCGTCGACCAGTATCCCGTCGCCTCTCTGGGTCGCCGCGTTTACGATCCGCGAGTGGATGTAAGCTGCGATATCGAAGACCGCCGGCTGCTGCAAATCGAGCTTGACGGCCTTCTGGTGCACCGCGCCCTTCAGGTATTCCGCCATCCCGACGCCGTCTTCATCGCGAAGAGAGACGTCGGACGTGATCAAATCGGGGCCGGCCTGCCCGCCCTTGGCCTTCTCACCATGGCAGTAGCCACAGGTTTTGTTGTAGGAATCCTGTCCCCGGGTAACCGATTCCGCCGGATAAATTTTGAATCTGCCGCCGCGCTGAGCGAAAGCGCCAGGAGCAAAAGTAAGCGCCACACAGAGTAGCAGGGCGGCATATCTCGTATTGAATCGCATGAATCTCTCCGTTACTTCGGGGCGGTGAAGATATCGGTCCGGGACGGACCGGGTTCATCGAGCACATTCTCAGGACCACGTTCAGCGGGCTGCCGGCTGCAGTACGCCGCGACATCGCTACAGCAATCTGACCCAGCCCATCGGGTTTCATGGCGCGCTCAAGAAGAATTCTGTCTCGGACCGTCTATTGAGCGTAGTACTTCGGAGCTGACGAGGCAGCGTCGCCGGCCTATGGTACCGGTTCCACACATAAACAGTTGAACTCTATCATGAAACGATTAGACAGGCGCGTAAAACTTTGTAATGAATTGTTACGCTTAAGCGTGTGAATTGCAAATCAGTTCCATTTATTGCGGGGCTATCTTCGCCTGTCGTTCACACCCGATATTGCGCCCCGATGCGGTCCTCGCGCTGGCGTCCAGCCCTGGAACCTCCGATTCGCGCCCGAAAACGAACAGCTTCCTGGCCGTCCCCAAAAACCCCACCACCGGTCCACGCTCGGACATCGGCAAAGCCATCTCCTCTCTGTATGCTCAATTGGATCGCTCCCTCCCCAAAGACTATATTCAAATGAGCATAAGGGCAGTTCTCCCGCTGTCCGCTCATCGGCGAGAGGAGATCCGCGGCGTTGTCGCCGAGACAACTCCTCGCTGCTCGCGCAGCGTTTACGAATCGTCCGCCCCTTCTCTTGACGTTTCGCCGGTATGCCGCCGAAAAGGGTTTAAGCTGGCGCCTGACTGCGAATCCACTGCCAAGTCCCGCCAAAATCGCCGTCTGGCCACCACACTCCGTTAAGATAATGCCGATGACGTCCTCGGGCGACGCGCTCCAGCCCTGGCCTTCCGCGCGTGGCCGGAGACGCCACAGGGCGCTTTCTGGCGACAATCATTGTACGAGTGGCCGACTTATCCGGCCAATCTCTGCCCGTTA
>PLEX01000136.1:0-127 GCA_003136575.1 Bryobacterales bacterium
TGCTTCAGCACGCGGTGGGCGTGGGCCCGAGCGCGCTCGATCGATTTGAGGGCGATGTCTATTTGCGGGTTGTCGGATTCGAGGGGATCAATGCCGGGAGCGATGCCGATTCGCGTTGCGATATTCG
>PLEX01000136.1:168-28181 GCA_003136575.1 Bryobacterales bacterium
GACCGGTCGAGGGGTTACTTGAAGCACCTTGTGGCTGTTCGTTTCCGGGCGCGAATCGGACGTTCCCGGCGGCCGCGTTCAGGGTCTCGGCGCGAATGGTTTCGGGACAGACGGCTTGAGTCGACATACTTGTTTATCTTCCTTCCTCGATTTCTTGTGCAGCCTACGGAGAGCGGCGAGGCTCTCCCAGCCCGACTATAGAACGAGGTGTCAAGGGTTTTTCGGTGATTTCGGGTAGCTTTGTTGAAAACAGGAGAGATATAGGCCGAAGATCGACGATATCCGCCGCGACGCGCTTGCGGAGTTGCCGGGAAAATGCCGCACGAACCGAATCGGGCCGATTAGCTGGGCACTCTTCGGTGCGTCACTTTGAGCTGTAACAGTTGTTTCACGGCAGGCGCTTAGCTCTGGCAGCGTCTGCCGTTACGTAGACCCCCAGGTTACCGCCGGCCACCGCCGCCGCCACGAGGTGCGCCGCCGCCCGACTGTCTTTGTTGCATCTGCTGAACCTGCTGCGTGTGCATTTCGTGCAATTGCTGCGTCTGTTGCTGATGTTGCTGCTCCACCTGCTGCGTCCTTTCGGGGGGTGCCTTCTGCTTCGCCAGTTGCTGATGTTCCTGATCCTGCGTCTTCTGGAGTTTCTGCCGCTCCTGGTTTTGCGTGGCGACCAGCTTATCCTGCTCCTTCTGGTTTTTCTGGTCCACCTTCGCGTTCCCCGTTTTGGGCGCGGCCGGCCGTTGCACAGGCGGCAGGTCCTTAGGATGGGACGCGAGGTTCGGACGGGCTGTTGCGGTCACCGGTGGCGCGCCGTGGTTAGCCGAATACCGCTGCTTCGGGTCGTTATGGGCAGCCCACGCGTGTTGGGTTTGAGCGGGTACAGCCTGAATATGTCTGCCTTTGGCAGCGGCCTCCTCCTCCGGCGTGGGGCGCGCATTGATCCCGCCGGCGCCACCGTTGTAGCCGACGCGGTTCGCCGTTTCGTTCACCTTCGTGTTGTAAACGTTGTGGATAGAGTTAGTGTCCACGCGATTCACCGCGGTGTTATAGAAGAAATGCCCATGGTCCCATCGGCCGCCTTCATAGCCATGACCGAAGTAACCGAAGCCGTAATCGATCCCGCCGTAAAAACCTACCGATAAGCCCCAGTAGCCGTCATTGAAAAAGTATCCCCCGTCGCCCCAGCCCCAATAGCCCGGAGTCCACAGGAACCCGACTTCGGGAGCCAATACCCATGTACCCGGAACCCAGTAATAGTCACTGTCCCAGGCCCAATATCCCGGCGTCCAGATGTAACCGTCGCCTGGGCATAACGGCGGCTCATAGACGGGCAACTCAGGGGGCGCAATCGTGACCGCCACGCCGATCTGCGCGGAGGACGCTGTGGAGACCAACAGCGCTCCTCCCGCCAAAACCAATGAACGAATTGCAAAACCGATGCGCATCACGCCACCTCTCGTAAACCAGTGCGAGCACGAGGCGTGCCAAACTCCTTCCGGATCGGTTGTATTTTTGTGCGGAATCGCCCGGAGTGGCGGACCAGCGCGGCAATCCCGATAAGTGCGCGATGGAAGGGCGATGGTCGGCGGCTTCTCGCACTTCGCGAGGGGTTACGGTATTGGCCGAATCCGGTGACGCGCGGCCACCGCGAGGGCGAACAATGTGCATGTCCCGCGTACGCCTAGCCCCGATGACCGGAACGGGCGCGCGGATCCCGCGGGTTAACGGCCAAGCCGTTAGTGGCAAGTCACGTGCAACACGAGGAGCATGAACAGTGAACTAATCCGAACACATACGGTTGTCTCGACGAGGACGAAGCACGGCAGCGGCCCGGACTCGGCCGGACAAAGCGGTGACACGCAGGGCTTGCCCGACCGCGAAGAGGGAGACTCCGAAAGCGTGATGGAACTTCTCGAGGAGGGCCAATCGTTTGAAGCCGAAGCAATCCTTGGTGTGCAGGATGCGCCAGACGCCGATGTCGCCGAAGTTCACACGACGCAGTTCCGCGAGGACGATGTGCCTCCCGAATACAGGGATAAAGATTAGGCTTGGGCCGGCACGGTCGGCGTCCGGAAAGGCACGAAACGATGAGTTGGAATCAGGCAGAGGGCAAGTGGAAACAGATTGCGGGAGCGTTGCGAAAACTGTGGGGTATCCTGGCGGACGATGACCTTGCGGTCGCCAGGGGCCGGCGCGACATACTTGCCGGAAGATTGCAGGAACGCTACGGAGTTGCCGGCGAGGAGGCTCGGCAGCAGGCGGACCGGTTCTGTGAATGGTTTCGTGTCCAGATGACTCCAGGGGCACACGGGCTAAAGGCAGATCCGCGCGAGTAACGGATTTTCTCAGGGAGCGCACGGGCTGCCGGACCGGCCTCTCAGCGCGGCGGCTGCGGTCGCCCCTGTGGCTCCGGGGAGCATTCGCGGGCGGGGCCATCCCGCAGGACCGAATCCAGACTTCGATGATCTTCCCGGCGGAGGCCATGCCGAAGGCCTGCTTCCATAAGCCAGTGCGATCCTTTCCGATCAGAAAAATGTCCGAGTGACCGTCTTTCGTTTCGACGTATTGACGGAGCTTGCCCAGCACCGTCTCGACGTTTTCCTTTTTGCCCGTGAGGAAATACCAACTCGGCCGGGCCTTGAAGCCATCTGCCTATAGTCGAGCTTTTGCGGCGCGCCGTTTCCGGGGTCGACCTCAGTTTGATCCCACGCAACATCGACAATGTTTCAGCGGCGGAAATCCCGGCGGCCCACCTGACCGCCCATATGGCGCTCGGCCTGGGCAGATTTCAGGCAGGCAAGACGAGTTCCGGCGCAGGCTATCGGAGGCTCACACAGTTGGCACGGGCCTTGGGAGGCGAGTCCATCTCCGAAACGTCGCGATGGTGGCTCGCGTGGCTCATAACAACCACCACCGGGCGGGTACTTCCACAGACAGCGGCGGCAAAACCAAATGTTCTTAATCACTTGCATTCTGGAGACGCAATTGCCCTTGCGATCGGGAGACTTCCCCGCATTCAGGAAGCGAGCTTTGCCAGGGTTAAGGTTCCGGAGATTTGAACTTACTCAACAGAACGATTCGCACGGCTTGTCGCGGTATTCCATCCGCATTTTTGCTCGTCATCGTGAGCGTGGCGGTCCGTGCGCAGTTTAAAGAAACCCCGCCAGCACCGTATCCCCCGGCGGTTGCCCGGCAAAAGATTCGGACGATGATCGAGTCCGGCGATCCGGACAATGGTCAGCAAGCGGCTGAGACGCTCTCCGGCCTGCTCGTCTGGTACAGAGATATCGTCGACGACGAACTGATCGCGGCCTGGAAAGGAGACCATAGGGCGAAGCTGCCGGCGTTGATGCCGCTCTATGCGGATTCCCGCGTGGCGTCAGCGATTGTCGAGTTCTCCTGGCGTGAACAGCGAGCGTCAACATTCAATCTGACGTATGCGCCTATGTTGGGAGATTTGATGGCGCGGTACCCGAATGCCGCCGATCCTTTTATCCGCGATCTCGCGGGGCCTGTGACTGGCGGCGGGCAAATGCCCGATCTTTCGCCATCAGAGGCTGATGCCGTCTGCAGAATTCTGCTGGATATGCCGGATACAGGGGACTGGAAGAAGATGGCGCTGCAGGTCCTTCCTCATTACCGCTCGGCAGCCCAAAGTCTTCTGGTTCAGGATTTGCGCGGGAACGACAAGGAAAAAAGCTATCGGGCTCAAGTCTGGCTGGCGGAACTCAGCTTGAATGTGCCAGGCGTCACGAGCGAGGAGGACGACCAACATCGCAAGCCGATACCGCGCACTTCCGCGGCGGCGGGCTCGGGACCAATCGGCAATCAGATGCCAACCGACACGCTCCCGGGGCGACCCCATATCGTGGAACAGCCATCCGCGCCATTTACGTCCAGCGACGCGCCGTACAGCGCACCAGGCTCCGGTACGCTGAAATGCAGCGGTGATCCAGTACCCCCGGATGGCCAGTACGTCTTTCCTGGCATGCCCCTGGGAAATCTGCAGATTGACCTCGATGGAAAACCCTGGGACGCACGACTGGCGCCGGGCAAAGGGGGAACGCAGGATTTGATTCTCATAAACAGAAGTTCCAGCGCGCAGAAGCGATGCATCGTGCGCTGGAGGGTTGTGCCGTAATCTCGTCTGCCTGGCCTGAGTCAGCGTGCCGAACAGCCTCAAAGGAGCGTCGTGGGTTCTGGTGTGGTTTTGGACCAGCCGCCTGTTTTATTGGGATTTTATGGAGCTGTTTTGGCTCCCCAGTCTGGACACGTTTCGAGCTTTCGCAGCATGAAACGGGGTCCGCTCGAACCAATCCAACTTCTTTCGGGCCAACGGCATATGCGCAAGACCGGGGCTCGCATCCAGACTGGGTGCCCACATTGGATTCATCTCGAACATCTCGAACGCATAGCGACGGTTTGGGCGTTTCCCGGCCGGTGAAAAGCAGATGTCCCAAAAGGGGTACAATTCGGGATCAAATGCCGGACGAGCAATAGCAACGAACCATTCGCAACGGGATGCGCTCGCGGGCCGACCCCCCGGTTACGCTCCTTTGACTCACCTCTGTCGTCGTGCCGCGATCAGCCGGATGCATTTGGTGACAATTCCTCGCCGGCTATGCCTCTCGAAGCAGTTCGGTGCGGTACTTCGGGTTGAGCGTCTTCACTTTCTCAATGAACGCGGCCCGCTCTTTTTCGTCCAATTCCGGCGGGTGCGTCGTGCGCGTGGCGACCGGTATTCCGACTTCTATGAAGAATTTCTCCAATCCCGCGGGAGAGCAGATGCAAAGCATCCGTACCGGACCCGCGAAGCTGTTGTGAAACTGATGTGGAGCGTTGGCGGGAATATTGAGTGTCTTGCCTGCGCGCACGATCAACTTCCTGCCGCGGAAGGTCGCTTCCATCTCACCTTCGAGCAGGATAAAGGTCTCCTCGAAGTCATGCCGATGGGGCGGGGGACCGCCACCTGGCGGGATGTGCATGTCAATGACGCAAAAGCGTCCATCGGTCTCTTCCCCTGTCACGGTGATGGTGTAGGTATCGCCGACCATGCCGATGTGAGGAAGGTTATCGGGCTGCGCAAGCGTGAGATTGCGTTTCGGGTTGTCCGGTGGGACTGCGGTCGTCATTTCGTTTCTCCTCTTGTAATTCTCTGTTTCGCGACGGCATCATTTGACGCACATGCGCGGGGTGCCTTTTCGCGGCTATTGTATCGTGATGGCATAAGTCAGGCGGCCTTCTTTCTCAGAAGAAACGTGGCAACGATCATCATGTAAAGCGCTGTTCCCCAGTGAATATAGATGGGCGGCGCAAAGCCAAGATGGCTCAGAATGACCAGCCCGTCGCCGATCGGGATGAGAATTGCAAAGGCGAAGAGGACTGCGGTGGTGCGCCGGTCTCCCCTCCAGAGGAACGTCAGGACTACGAGGCCCGAAAAGATGTCGCGAATTCCCTTGACCCACATGAAAGGAAAGGCGGCGGGGTCGTGGATCGGAATGCCGTAGGCAGTTGAGGCCCCAACCGGGTTGAGTATGAAGTTGATGCCGATTCCGATGATCGCTACCGGTATCAAGAACGTGCACCAGAAAAGCAGCGAATTCCTTCTCAAAGTCGAACTATCTAAGCTTGTTGTCGTGTTCATTTGTTCCTCTTTCTCCCCGTCACTTGAGCGGAGAACTTGTTGAAGGTATGAGAATCGTTGAGTCAACGCCAACGATGTCGGAAACGTCAAAGTTTCTGATGTCGTCAGCGAATTCTGTGCTTTGCATGTACCGCCGGGCGACCTCACCGGAATCGTCGCCCGCCGCATAAGAGGCCAGCACGAAGAGCCGTGGCTCGACATCCTCCTTGGCGGTCCAGAAGCCGTGGGCCTCAATCCCGAACAGCGGAAAGCTGTTGAGATGACGCGGATAGATCTCCTCCCGGTAGAAATCGAGCGCCTCTTTGGTACGCAGCGTGTACACGCGAAGTTCAAAGATTCGCATTGGCCGGCTGCTCCTGTGTAAATCGTCGTTATAGCGTTACCTACATAATGTAGCATGCTTATAAACTCTAGCAATGCTACATGAGATGCGAAGCGTTTAAAAGAGTTTCCAAATCAATCTGCCAAACGTTAACCCGAGCGGCGCTATAATTCCTATCGATGACAACGAAGTTGGCGCCTAATCGGCTTGCGGAACGAAAACTGCGTGACAAACAGGCCCGCCGGGTGCGGATTATCAGTGCCGCACGGCGAATCGCGGAGCTCGAAGGGTGGTCCCACGTAACCGTTCGGCGGCTATCCGACGAAATTGCATACAGCCAACCCGTCTTGTACGCTCATTTTGAAAGCCGCGAACGGATTCTCGACGCGGTTGCTATCGAGGGCTTCCAAGAGATCGGTTTGGCTTTGGAGAAGGCACGGAAACGGGTCAAGAGCGGGAATGTGGTTGAATCGGTCGCGGCCGCATATCTGAAGTTCGCCGCGTCTTCGCCAGCACTGTTTGAAGTNNAGTTGTTTCAGGGGCAGGGCTCGAAGTCAGAGGTTCTGTCCGAGTTGTTTTGGGCGAGCCTTCACGGTCTCGCGGAGCTTACAAGAACCAAGCGACTTCCGCCCAGCCGTCAAAAAGAGCGCGTGAGCGCGCTCGTCGANNAGCGCGATGGCTGTAATCGGCGCGCTTTCGTCTTTTCGCGAACGAGGTGAGATGAGTCATCACAACGCGCTATATGGATGGCCCGCGGTGGGTCGGTGCTACCGGTTCCTCTAAGACTTTGTATGCCCCAGTCAGGACTCGAACCTGAAGACAAAAGACTTAACCCTTGCGGCTTCTTTGCCGTCCAATGTTTTCAATGTGTTGAAATTTGGCTCCCCAGTCTGGACGCGTTTCGAACTGTTGCGGCCTGAAACATAGTCCGCTCGAACCAGGCGAACCGCTTTCAGTCCAATGACATCCGTGTGAAGCCGGTAAGCTCATCCAGACTGGGCACCCGGCCGGCGCCGTACTCGAACGACTGGGAAGGAGCTCAGAAAAACAGTCTTACGCGAAGCTTGGTTTTCCAGGAGTCTGGTAGACTCGACAATTGACCCGGGCACCCCTCCCGCCTCGTTCCGTCGCCGCTTTTCTCGTAGGCGCCACCCTGCTGCGATTGTTGTTTGTTGCAGGATGGCTGGCATTTCCCGCGTTCCAACCGTTCCAGAATTCCGCGCGAATTCTGATGGGAATCGCGACCACACTAGCGCTTGTCTGGCTCAACCGGAAATTCCTGTTGAAAGACGGATTCCCCGGCAACGCGCTCGGACTGAGCTTGCACCAATCGCCGTGGTTCCTGGCCGGCGGCCTCATTGCGATCATTTACGTAGGACTGATTGCCGGAGCTTTGTGGCCGTTGACTCCGTTTCACTGGGTGCCGGGAACAATTACTGGCGGGAACGTTGCGTGGCGATTTGCCGAATACTTCGGAAGCAACTTCACCGAAGAGTTGATGTTTCGCGGATATCTGCTTCTCATTCTGCGAAGGTCGCTCGCCAGTGGCCGCGCAATCCTGATAGTCAGCCTGCTATTCGGCCTTTTTCATCTCCCCGGCCTCTCCGGAATCGTAGCGCTGAACATGATCTGCACAACCGCACTCTTTTCGTGCATACTTTGTCTGGTCTTCATCAAAACCCGTTCGCTCTGGACTGCGGTTGGGATGCATGTCGTCGGAAACACACTGCTGCACAGGGTGCTCGGAATGTCCGGTGAGGAGAGCGTTTTCCGGATGACTTTTGTCAAGCGGCCGCCAACACGCTACGATGCCGGGTTAATCGCATATGTCGTGGTCAGCCTGGTGACGATCATAGTGCTCATCCGGACCGCGGGTGATTCACGGCGTACCTGACTCCTGCCGAAGACCCTGGGATCCAGGGAAGCCCGTAGTTGCCGGCTTTGTCCACTCCGGTGCCACCACCGACTTTGCGCCGTTGAGAAAAAAGAGCGCAAAGCGCCCGTAGTCGCGCAGGGAAGCACTGAGGCAGCAGCCCCCGTCTCATTGCCACAGCTGGTCATCCAGTAGGCGCGTTGGCTCCTTCGCACTCGGAGCCAACAATGCCGCCAATGGGCTCCTGTTGAGCATGAGGTGATTACCCTGGCGGGTTCATTGATTAAGGTACCGTATGCGGTATCATTTATTAGTGTCCGCAGCCGGCAAGACTCTCCAGAAGATGCGCAGAACTCAGACTGGGTGGCGCATCGACGAGTTGCAGTCCGTAGCGGAGGAAAATGGTGTCGCCTGGCGAAAACCAGGTCACGGCGGCAGCCACGTGATTTTCAGCGCTTCGGGAGTTCGCGAGATCGTATCGGTTCCTGCGAAGCGACCGATTAAGCCGGTTTACATCAGACAGTTTCTGGCGCTGATCGACAGTGCACTTGAGGTGAAGCAGGATGAGAGTAAAAATTAATCGAAGCCTTGACGCGTACCAGTTCACCGTCCGCCCACTATCCAAGGAAGAGGGGGGCGGCTACCTGGTAGAGTACCCCGATATCCCGGGCTGCATGTCCGACGGCGAGACAGTAGAGGAAGCGATCGCCAACGGCAGGGAAGCACTCCGCGACTGCGTTGCGGTGCTCCAGGAGTCCGGACGGAAGGTACCAAAGCCGGGTATCGATGCGGCACAATGGCGACAACGGTTGCCGCGAACTCTTTACTCAAAACTGACTGTTCAGGCCGAGAATGAGGGCGTGAGTATTAACAGCTTCGTGACCGCGATTATTGCCGAAGCTATCGGAGCCAGGCAGGCGCACACGGAGAAACTCCGCTAACGACCGACGCCAACTCAGAGCAAGTCGTCCGACCTCTCTGATTTGAACAACCTGTTAACAGGGTTCGATTCCACATTGGGGCCAAGGCAAAGCGACCTGATAGCGGCGCAAATCGCTCAGATAAATCTAATGAAATTAACAAGATAGCGGCAAGTTCGAGAATTGATCACTGGCTCCCACACTGGACGCATTTCGAACTTTTAGGGTTAATATGCCAGCCGGGGTGCTCTTATCTGTGCCGTCCCGCACATGTGCCGTGGCAGGCGGCACCGCGTGAAAACAGACACCTACCTCCGTGCCTCGACCCGAGCCGACAAGCGCGGCGCTGACGACGCCACACAACCCAAGCGGCAGGAGGTAGACAACAGAGCGCCGCCAACTTCAAACTCTGCACATCAGGCCGGGGGCACGAACCCTTCGCCTCGTATGTTGGCCAGGTCGACGGCGCACTCCCGCCAGGGTTGCGTCTTGGCGGCAATTCGAACCTGACAAACTCGTAGCCCCATTCCCGGACCGCATCGACCGCCGCCACGAGTCGTTCAGGATGCTTTTCGAGCACACTAATGTGATTCGTACTGAGCACGACAAGAGCCAGTTTGCGCCCTTTCAGATTCTGTTGATATTCGAGACCTTGATCCGCCGTAACCATGACTCCAAACCCGGCATCTTCTGCTGCCCGCAGAAGATCACCGTTGACCAGCCGAGCCCAGCCCAGTTCCTCAGCCGTGCGGACGTCGTGATTCGCGAGATAACGCCGGAGTGGATACGGGACGTTCTTATCAAACAGAATGCGCAAATCGCTGGCTCTCGGCGAACTGTTTCACTCCCGTGACCAGGCGCAGCTCAATCTGATAGGCATTTGCCACATCGTCCGGCGACATTCCATCGTCCAGATTATCCAGTACCGCCTGAACCGGCATACGAGGCTCTTCTTTAAAAACCGACGCGCCGTGCATATAGCGGGGGTCGACCATTGCGAGATCGAATTTCGACCAATCCATATTTAGCCTCCTCTCCATTCTATCTGTTTCCTCTTGCCCCTTGGCGTGCTGTCGCGCCCGCGAAACCTACCGAAGAGCCCCTGGAAGCGGAACAAAGATGAGTTTCGTGGGGATGTGTTGAAACGATTGGAAATATTTTGGCTCCCCAAGACGTACACACATCTGAACACGCGTTTAGAGAATTTCGGAGGAGGGGCTTTCTCCATGGTGTTATCCAGCGAGCAAGTTCGCAAGAGGCGGCGATGCTGATTGACCCGTACGCTAATTCTATACGATGAACACCAAATCCGCCTGCCTGGTACTGCCTGAAAGTCGCAACTTTCAGGCAGTACCGCCTGCCTTGCAAATTAACAACGGGTTACGCAAATATCCGGAGCGCTGTTCGCGCTCCGGGTTACTGTGTGCCGGGCGGGACAACGACACCTTAATCGGCAATCAGTGCGCGCCCTTCAGAGCTTTTGCCAGAGTGGAGAAGACGGACCGGCTGTATCGCAACATCAGCGACTACAGCAAAGTGGAAGACTCAGGCGTCACGGTTCACTTTGTAAAAGAGGCCGGCACGCTTTCGCCCGATTCGCGCTCCTCCGATAAGTTCGTGCACGGCATCCGTGTGCTCATGGCTCGCAACTTTTCCCAGAATCTCAGCGAGGAAACGCACAAGGGGATGCTGCAGAAGGCCAAGAGCGGATTTTACCCCGGTTATGCACCGGCAGGCTACCGCAACGTCGAATGCCCGGACCAGCGGCGCGTGATCGTTCCCGACAGCGACGCGGCGACAGTCAGGAGATTGTTTGACGAATTCGCAACCGGGCAGTACTCGCTAAAGACGCTTGCGGCAAAGTGCAGGGCGGAGGGCTGGACGATCCGGGGTCGCCGCGTAGCCAAGAGCACCCTGCACAAAATCCTGCGAAAGCGGATCTATACGGGCGATTTTGATTGGGACGGAGTCACGTATACGGGCAGAGTCATGAGGCGCTTGTCAGTCGTGAGACGTGGGACAGAGTCCAGACCCTCATCGACAAGCGCGTTGAAACGAGACAGCACCTCATCCGACACGACTTCGCGTTCACCGGCTTCGTTCGCTGCGGGTCATTGCGGATGCCAGCTTGTCGGCGAGTTGAAGAAGGGAAAGTACGTCTACTACCACTGCACCGGCCACCACGGAAAATGCGCGGAGCCATACACGCGCGAGGAAGCCATGCAGGACCAGTTCGCCGGCTCATTGCGGGAGTTGGTCGTTCCGCCCGGAGTGCTCGCCTGGCTGAACGAGACTGTCTCCGAATCCGACCTGAACGAACGGGCGTCACGGGAAAGGGAAATCACGCGTCTGGAAGAACAGCGGCGGAGGCTCGATTCAAAGCTGGATGCCATGTAGACCGTTTGGAGGGGCGCATAACGCCGGAGATGTATGACCGGAAGGCCAGCGAGTTGCGCAGCCAATCGCTCACGCTGTCGCGACGCATAGAAGAAATTCGCGCAGCCGCGCCCGCAGCGGTTGAGGATGCTATCAACCTGATGGATCTGACCAGCCGGGCAGCGGATTTATTTGCCGTTCAGCCCGTGCATGAGAAGCAGGGTTTTCTCAGGCTGATCCTGAAGTCGGCAACATGGAGGCAGGGCGAGTTGCAGACCGAGTTCCAACAGCCTTTTGAGAATCTGAGGCGCTCGAACCAGCTAAGCAGTACCAAACACAAGGAGAATGGAGCCACGAACGCCGAAATTGATATTTGGATCCCCAGTCAGGATTCGACCTGCAACCCTTCGGTGACAGAAGGCTATCCGTGCGTGTGCCAGCTCGGTNNTAAGTTGCGCCACGGCAATAGATTGCCGGGACTTTCGGCGAAGGTGCGCGGCGCTCGTGGGCACGGGCCGCGGCGCGCGGCGCTGAACCATTGAGTTGAGGAACACACGCAAAGCCGCGTGGCGCGGCCAAGTCGCACGCGTCTTCGTCAGGAGACGCCGAGGCGTCTGAAAACCGGCGCCTTGGCAAAGTCCCCCAGAAACGCGAAAACCACCGATGCGGCCAGTATCCCCGCCGTCGTCAACACAGGCAATGGAGCCATCGCAACGCCGCCGATCGCCAGTGACGCGGCAATGGTCAAATCGGCTATGGACGACAAGACAAGCCACCGGCTTGGGCGCGACGAGCCCATTCGTCCACGCTCGCGATTCATGTAAGTGGTCGCCTGATTTCCAAACACGATCGCGACAAAAGCCAGAGTCCTCAGTGTCTCGATCCCAAATCCCATCCGGGATTTCCCGACGTACAACACGGCCACGCAAAACACCAGCTCGGACAGGCCCATGAAGACGCCGGCTACCGTCAACGCTCCGATTCGCCAAATATTCGGCGTGGGCGACGGCCGCACGTTATCGGTGGTGAGCGACATGCCTAGCAGATCGCCCGTCAACATAATGATCACCATCAGCATCGGCGTCAGGATCGCGTGCCCGGTAACGATCAGGCCCACAGCCAGGAAGAGCACCTGCACGATCTTTTTGGTCACGGAGTTGATGGTATAGGTCAGGATGCGCTGGAACGTGACGCGTCCTTCCTTCACCGATGCGACGATTCCGCCCAACCCCGGTTTGGTCAGCACGATGCCGGCCGCAGACTTGGCGACGTCGGTAGCTGTGGAAACCGCGATCCCCATTTGCGCCTGACGCAGAGCCGGTCCGTCGTTGGCGCCATCGCCGCACATGCCGACAACATGGCCGGCTTTCTGGAACGCTTTCACCAGGTTGTACTTTCCCTCGGGAAGAATGCCGGCAAAGATCGCGAACGTACCCGGCTGGACGTCGGCCGGAATCGGACCCGGCGGGCAGATCGCCCCGTCCAGACCAACCGCATGCGCAACGATGCCGGCTGTCGCCGGGGCGTCGCCTGTCACCATCACAGTGCGCACGCCCAATGCGCGAAGCTCGGTAATCAGCGCTGCGGAATCCGCGCGCGGCGGATCGCTGAGAGCGATGAGTCCGGCCATCTTCATCGCGCCCGGAGCACCGGCGGCAACAGCCAGAACGCGGAAGCCCTGCGCTTCCAGTTCCTCCGCCATCTTATTCACGTCGGGCGCAACGGCGCCGGCGGCGTTTGCCTGCGTCATGGGAACCACCGCGCTGAAGGCCCCCTTGACGATGCGCACTGTGGCCCCGGTCGCATCGGTCGCACTTGCCTCCGATGTCTTAGTCGCCGGATCGAAGGGAACGAACTTCACCAGCTTCGGCAAATCCGCAGCCGTCTTTCTTGCGGATGAAGCCCGAATCGCGGCATCGACCGGATCCTGCCCCCCATCCGAACTCGTCAGCGCGGCCAGCCCCAGCACATGGGCCTCGTCGAAGCCGGACATGGGGCGGACGCCGGTGACCGTCAGCGAGTTCTGCGTCAGAGTGCCGGTTTTATCGGCACAAAGAACGTCGATCGATGCCGCCTCATCCACGGCGGAAAGCCTCGTCGGAAGAACGTCCAGCTTTGCGAGGGCCTTCGCCCCGATCGCCGCCGCCAGGGTGAAGGTGGCTGGCAGCGCAACCGGGATCGACGCGAGGATTGCCGTCAGCACCAGCGGGATAATCTCGCTGGTTGGCATCTTCAGCATATGGGCGTAGCCAACCAGCAGAAGAACGATGCAGCCATTGCAGGCCGCAAGATTTCGCACGACCCTCAAAACCGCCTTTTGCTGAGAGCTTTCGACATGTGCGGTACGGACCAGTTCCGCGGTGCGCCCAAACTTTGTGCGCGGGCCTGTGGCCCTAACCTCCGCCGTCGCTTCGCCCCGCCGAACCAGAGCACCCGCGTAGGTATCGAACCCCGGGCCCGCTTCGACGGGAACAGATTCGCCGGTCAGCATGGACTGGTCGATCAGCACCGACCCTCCGGTGAGGTGAACGTCCGCGGCAATCACCGCCCCGAGTGACAGCTGCAGTACATCCCCCACCACCAGTTGCGTGGCGGGTATGGTGGCCCATTTGCCGTCGCGGCGGACGGTCGCGTTCAGCGCGAGGCGCGATTTGAGCGCGGCCAGAGTTGCCTGCGCCCGCCCTTCCTGAAAGAACCCGAGAGCGGCGTTGAACGCCAGCAGCGCTGCGATGATCGCCGCTTCCACATACTTACCGAGCACCAATTCGAGGACGATCGCCGCCTCAAGCATGCATGGGACCGGCGCCCACAACTGCGCCAACATGCGGCGAAACGGATGAATGGACGTGTCCGGCATCGCGTTGGGGCCGGACTGTTCCAGCCGGCGGCGGGCATCTTCGCTCGTCAGGCCTGTTGAAGGCTGAGTGTCTTTGAGCTTCGGCGCAACTGCCTGGCTACCCATAGAATGTGAACCTACTTTCTGGCTCCGGCATGGGGCGGGGTATGGTGGACAAGAGCCTCAAACCCGGAGATTACGTCGAAAAGTTCCTCGTCGATGCCGCTCTGCCGCAGCCGGTGAAACGAGCTCTGAAGACTCTCCAGCAGATCTTTAATGTTCTTTTCGGCCCGTTCCATGGCCGCCAGCCGGCTCGCGTTTTCGCTGGCCAGCGATTCGGCGCACGCCCGGAACAGAGAGATAAAAAGATACTCGCGTATAAGCGCGCGCAGCGTCCCGGTCTTGTTGCGGGTTCCTCCGCCGCGCATGACCTCCGGCAGGCTTCCGGTCGGCCAGCGAACTTTCGCCAGCTTCTGCTGCCACACTTCGTCGAGCGGCAGCAGTCGCTGGCCGACCGGCTCATACAATGCGCCGGATTTCGGGCGATTATGGAAGACGTAGACTCGCGCATACTCGCCCTTCGCCCGCCGGGCCTCGCTTTCGATCTGGATCTGTCCCACCAGCGGCGTAATGGCGTTGACGGAATTGGGCACCGTGAACAGGCCCATCAGTTGCACACCCACGTCCGCAAGTCGCGCATGCACGCGTTCTCCTACAGCCCAGACGTCGGGCTTTCCCGGCAGCGCAGCGAGCTCGTGAATCGCGAAGTCGGCGACTACTTCGTTGAATTGGCCGACCAGCCCCTGATCCGAACCAAACACGATGGCGCCGATGGGACCGAGGTCCTCTTTGGTCTTTGTTACTGTCGGCGGGTCGACGGCCTCACTCTCCCGAAAACACGCACCCAGTCCCAGCTCAACGGTCCGGTAATAATCGCCCAGTGCCTGGACCGATTTCTCATACTGCCCGATGCTCGAAGCGGCCAACGCCTTCATTGTTCGGACGACGGACTGAAGGTCGCCCGCACTCTCGATCTTTCGACGCAGGCTTTCGGTGCTGTTGCTCACGACTTTTCTGCCTGGGGAGGAGCGGACTTGGTTTCGGCTGCGGCATGCTCCTCTGGTTTTGGCTGGGGAGGAGCGGACTTGGCGGTGGTTCCGCCCTGAGATTTCGGCGGCGGCCTGGATTTGGCGCCGGCATCGGCATCGGGTTTGGCCTCGGGCGGCGCGGGGGGCTTGGACCGGGGTGACGCATCCGGCTTCGGCTGGAACGGCGCAAGCGCTTTCCGCGCGATTTCGATGACCGCTCTCCGGTCCTCGTCGCTTAGCTTCGCGGCGCTCTCAAATCGCCCGGACACCTCCGCGGGCATTCCCGCCGCGGCTTCCTGCACGGCGTGCTCGGCTTCGGACATTTTCTCGAGCGGCACGTTGTCGAAGAGCTCCGCGCTCAGCGCCAGCAATACGGTAATCTGCGCGGGCACCGCCACGGGCGAGGACTCCGGCTGTTTCAGGCATTCACGAATCCGGCGCCCGTGTTCGATGATCTTTTTCGTGCCTTCATCGAGGCGCGCGCCGAATCTGGAGAAGGTCTCCAATTCCAGAAACTGCGCATAGGCTAGTTTCAGATCGCCCGCTACCGCGCGGTATGCCGCCCGTTGCGCCTTGCCGCCAACCCGCGAAACAGACTTTCCCACATCCACGGCCGGCAGAACGCCCAGTTCGAAGAGCGACGGCGACACGTAGATCTGGCCGTCCGTGATCGAGATCAGATTAGTCGGAATATACGCTGAAATGTCCTGTGCTTCGGTCTCGATGATCGGCAGCGCGGTCAGCGAACCGCCGCCCAGGTCTTTGTGCAGATGCGTCGAGCGTTCGAGCAGTCGGGAATGGATATAGAAGATGTCGCCCGGAAAAGCTTCGCGTCCCGGCGGCCGGCGGAGCAGCAGCGAAAGCTCGCGATAAGCGCGGGCGTGCTGCGTGAGGTCGTCGTACACGATCAGCACATCGCGGCCCGCTTCCATGAAGTGTTCCGCAATACTCGTCGCGGCATAAGGCGTTATGTACTCAAGCCCCGACGCATCGTTGCCTTCGGCGACCACGACCACCGTATATTCCATCGCTCCTCGCCGGGCCAGATTGGCCACGGCCTTGGCGATCGCCGACGCGCGTTGGCCGATCGCGCAATAGACGCACAGCACATTCTTCCCGCGTTGATTCAGAATAGTATCGATCGCGATGGTGGTTTTGCCCGTCTGGCGGTCGCCCAGAATCAACTCCCGCTGGCCGCGCCCGATGGGAATCAGCGCATCCACCACCTTCAGCCCGGTCTGCAGCGGCACGTTCACCGCCGAGCGGTCCATAATCGCAGCCGCCGGCCGATCAATGGGGAGTCGCTTGTCGGAAGTAACCGGCCCTTTGCCGTCGAGAGGCCTGCCAAGAGGGTCGATGACGCGCCCCAGCAATCCGTCGCCAACGGCAACATCCATGACGCGGCCGGTACGCTGCACCCGATCTCCCGCGTGCAGGTCCGAGTAATCGCCGAGCAGCACCACGCCGATTTCATCCTCGTCCACGTTGAAGGCGATCCCATAGACGCCGCCCGGGAATTCGAGCAGTTCGTCGTAACCGGCGCCGGGAAGGCCCGAGACGGTCGCGATGCCGTTCGAAACGCTCGTGATCGTCCCCGTTTCATGCGGCGCAAGTTGTGGCTGGAATGCCTCCCGCGCGTGGCCGATCCCCGCGAAGGTAAGATCGAAGACGCTGCCGATGGTGACAGGATCGGCGTTCATTGCACGTCCGGCGCGGACTTCAGCAACTCGCCCACACTCTTCTCCATGGAGGCGAGGTAGTCCGAAATGCTCCACCCGATTTCTTGTCCGTTCGTCGAGAGTTCGATGCCTGCGACAAGATCCGGTGTCGTCTCGAAACGGACCTTCACGTCCGCGGAAAACGTCTCGTTGAGGGCGTTCCGGATTGCCGCTTGCTGGCCCGCGGGCATGTCGAACGCGCTGCGCAGAAGCGCCGGGTCCGAAGTCGTCCGGATCGCCGACGCCAGACAGTCCTTTGCCTTTCCGTTCAGTGAATGCACCCGCCGCGTGAATACTTCGCCGATCCGTTCTTCCAGGCTGACCGTAGCCAGATCCGCCAGCGCTTTTCGCGCGATGGCGAAAACCTCGTCCTGAGTACGGCGGCTGATGGATTGGTTGAGGCTCCGGACTTCGCCGTTCAGTGCATCGTGGCGGCTCGCGCTCAGCACGTCGGCCGCTTTGCGGGCCTCGTCCAGGAGCCGAGCGCGCTCAGCCTTCGCTTCGTCCGTAGCCTTGCTCAGAAGCGCGGCCCGCTGCCGGTCGAACTCCTCGTTCTTGCGCTGGAACTCGTCGCGGTCTTTCTGCGCTTCGGTTTTTTTTGCGGCGGCGTCCGACAGTTCGCCTGCCACCAGCTTCTCCCGCGCCGCGATGGCGTTGAGAATCGGCTTATACAGATAGCGCTTCATCAGCCACACCAGGATGAGAAAGTTGAGCGCCTGCGCGACGACGGTAAACCAGTCGATCAGCATAGGCTCACTTCCCCGGCGCCTGAGCGATAACGTGATTCCAGAACGGGTTGGCGAAGATGAGAATCATCGACACCACGAAGCAGTAGATGGCGGTGGATTCGATCATGGCCAGCCCCACGAACAACGTTCGCGTAATCGTCGCGGAGGCGTCTGGCTGCTGAGCCAATGCGGTGAGCGCGGTCGCCACGGACCTCCCTTCGCCCAGCGCCGGCGCCATGCATCCGAAACTGGTCGTGACTCCCGCGGTGATGATTGATGCGATAGCGATCGATGTGGAGGTATCCATAAGTGTCCTTTGTGCTTCTAGTCTTCTCAGGTTGCGGGCGCAGACGCGGCATCGGGCTTGCGTGTGCGCGTGGCGGCTGCGATATAGACCGCTGCCAGGATGCTGAAAATGTAGGCCTGCACCATGCCCGTGAGCAGCCCCAGCATCGTCATGAAAATCGGAAAGACGAACGGCGTAATAGTCAGCAGAATCGCGATAATCATCGCGCCGCTCATCATGTTGCCGAACAGGCGGACGGCGAGCGCCAGCGTCCGCGAAAACTCGCTGATGATGTTGAAAGGCAGCATGATAACGGTCGGCTGCACGTACGATCTGAGGTAGCCGCGCACGCCCTGGTCCCCGATGCCGAACAGCGGCACTGCAATAAACACGCTCAGCGCAAGCGCGGCGGTAGTCGAGAGCGAACCTGTCGGCGGCGAATAGCCGGGCAGGATTGTGCAGATGTTGGCCATAGCCACGAACAAGAAGAGCGTGCCCACAAAGCCGATGTACTTTTCCGGGTGCCGGAGACCAACCTCTTCGATCTGTTGGTTTATCCCGGTGACGACGATTTCGAGAAGGTTCTGCCAGCGGGTTCGGTCCAGCCCCGTGGAAAGGCGACGCGTGATGAGCTTTGAGCCGATCGCCATCAGCAGCATCAGCCCCCACGTGAACGCAATGGTGCCGTTGATTTTGAGAAACCCGTGTTGCCAGAAGATCATCTGGTCGGAACTAAGGCGCATCAGTCACCTCCCGTGAAGGGCCGGCATGGGCCGATCCCGTATGCACGCCGGTCCGCGTGAGCCGCGTCACGGCCATGCGCGCCAGAAGGAACCCGGCCAGGCACGCCGCCATCCTGTCCCATTGGCCCCCCGAGACAAAATAGAATCCCGCCAGCGTGATGCCTGTTCTGACAAGCAGGCTGCCGAAAAACCAGAGCGCGGTTCGCCCCGAAGCAAGGCCTTTCCCGACCGTCCACCAGAGGCCGCCGAAAAACATTACGCCGAGCGTTACGCCTGCCGTGCCGGCGAGCGCCAGTGGCAGGAGTTCAGTCATCCTTGCCCTCCTGTTCGTCCCGCATCGCGTCGTCTTCCTTTACAACCCAATGCCATGCATTCAGACAGCCGATTGCGAGCCCGCCAACCAGCAGGGCCAGCGTCCAGCCGTGCTTGCCCGGATAATGCCTGTCCAGCCAAATCCCCAGGGCGGCCCCGAGCACTGTCGGTACAGCAACGGACCAGCCGATAAGACCCATCATTCCGAGGCCAAACCAGACGCCCTGGGTGGATTTGCGCGCTCTCATCTTGCGCGCGGCTTTTGCGCCGATCTCGTCCGCGAACGCGGGTTGTTTTTCCTGGTCACTCATTGTGAAAGGCCACAAAACGGCGCAGGAACCCCGCCGCCAGCTTCGCGGTCACCGACCGCGCGCTGCGTTCATGCGAGTCCAGCGTCAGGAATTCCTTCTGCACGGTGTCGCGTAATTTGCCAAGGTCGGCTCCGTCGATCGCGCGCCGCAC
Source organism: Bryobacterales bacterium (assembly GCA_003136575.1). GTDB lineage: Bacteria > Acidobacteriota > Terriglobia > Bryobacterales > Bryobacteraceae > BOG-234. The sequence continues at coordinate 19,474 of PLEX01000136.1, forward strand.
GGAGACCAGCACATCCGTGCCGGTTTTGACCAGTACTCCTTCATCCACGGCCACAAATACCTCGCCATCGGACTCGGTCTGGTAAGTTACAATCCCTGGCGCCAACGCGGCAACGCAATCGAGGCGGTGCGGCAGCAGACCGAACGATCCGTCACGTGTTTCCGCCACGATGCGGGAAACGCCGGTCTTGTCGGCGAAAACCCCGAACGGCAGGAGCACTTTAAGATGCATGAGCGGCTGCGGCATGTTCCACCTCCGGTTCCGGTTTGTTCTTCGCGCTTGCGGACGCCTCAGACGCGGCGTTGCTTGCCGATTGGGCGGACTTGGCGCCGTTACTGGCCGCGGGCTTCGCCTCTGGTGGGGCTGCCACGGACCCATTGGGTTTAGTCTCGGCGGACTTCAACGCTGGTGACGCTGCCTGCGGCTTTGGATGGGGCTTCGCTTCGGTCTTCGGTTGGGCGGTTGTGTCCGCCGGCTTTGCGGCTGCGCCGGCCTCCGGCTTTGACCCGGGTCCGGCCGGAGGAGCGACCTTAACGGGCGTCGCCTTCGCTTCGTTAATCGCGCCGATCATATAGAGCGCGCTTTCCGCATAATCTTTAAATTCGTCGCGCAATATCCTTTCGCAGCCGTCGAGCGAGTCCTTAAGACTGACCAGTTTTCCCGGGATACCGGTGAACTGCTCGGTCGTGAAGAACGGCTGGGTGAGGAAGCGCTCCAGTCGCCTGGCCCGCGCGACCACGTTGCGGTCCTCCGGCGCCAGTTGCTCCAGACCGAGCATCGCGATGATGTCCTTGAGTTCCGAGTATTGCGCCAGGGTCTTTCGGATCTCCTGCGCGAGCGCATAATGCTTCGCGCCGACGATCCCGGGCGTGGCCATCCTGGAACTCGATTGCAGCGGATCGATCGCCGGAAAGAGACCTTCGCTCGATCGTTTGCGCGACAGCACCACCGAGGCCGAGAGATGCGAGAAGGTATGCACGGCCGCCGGATCGGTGAAGTCATCCGCCGGAACGTATACCGCCTGAATGGACGTAATCGCGCCGGTGGCCGTGTTGGCGATGCGTTCCTCCAGCGCCGATAGCTCCGTGCCCATGGTGGGCTGGTACCCAAGCCGCGACGGCATCTGGCCCATCAGGCCCGATACTTCCGAACCCGCCTGAATGAACCGGAATATGTTGTCGATGAGCAGCAGAACGTCGCGATGTTCGTCGTCCCGAAAGTACTCGGCCATGGTCAGCGCGGCATGGCCCACACGAAAACGGCTCCCCGGCGGCTCGTTCATCTGGCCGAAAACCATCACCATGTGCGGCAGTACGCCGGCTTCCTTCATTTCGCCGTAAAGCTCTTCGCCTTCGCGGCATCGTTCGCCGATGCCGCAAAAAATGCTGACGCCTTCCTGATGCCCGATCATGTTGTGGATCATCTCGGTCAGCAGCACCGTCTTGCCAACGCCCGCTCCGCCGAACAGTCCCGCCTTGCCGCCGCGTTCCAGGGGCACAAGCACATCGATGACCTTAATCCCGGTTTCGAACATTTCGGACTTCGTGAGCCGCTGCGCCAGCGTTGGCGGCGCGCGATGCACGGAACGCAGTTCCATGCCGGTTAATGGCGCTCCGCGGTCGATGACATTGCCAAATACGTCGAACATGCGCGAGAGAATCGCCTTTCCCACCGGCACTTTTAAAGGGCCGCCCGTATTTTCAACCGCCATGCCGCGAGCCAGCCCCTGCGTAGGCGTCAGGGCGATCCCGCGTACATGGCTTTCATCGCGCTGGGCCAGCACCTCGATGACGATTCGCCTGTCGTCGCCGGTTCGAAGTACCGTGTAGATTGGCGGCAGATGGCCGTCGAACCGCACATCCACCACACTGCCGCGCACCGATGAGATCACGCCGTTCGGCAGGCTCATCGATTCGGCTCCACGCCCTGGCGCGAAACGCAGGCGATGATGGCCTCGGTCACCCGCCCCGTCTCGTGAGGTCCCAGAACGCAAATGGAATCGACTCCCGCCTGCTCGGCCGGATAATCGTTCCCTCCGGGAAACAGGGCGTCTCCGACGTAAATCATTTCCGTCAACGCGATGCCCAGGATGTCCCGTAGCTTTCCGATGCCGTAGGCCTTGTCGATGCCTGGCTTGGTGACATCGATGGATGTGGACCCGCCGAGGCGCACGGAGAAACCGGGGATCAGCGGATCGACGATCGCCTTGATCTTCTTTCGTTTAGCAAAATCGGGGTCCCACTTCTTCTTTTCATCGAGCGGAGCCTGCTGGCCAAGCGCGGAAAAAGTAATCTGGCTTCCTCGATCTTCAATCGTTTCTCCCCAGACCTTTGCCGCCTGGTATCCGGCCTCGGCGACCGCTTTCGCGAGAGAGTTCCGGATGAGTTCTTTCTCCGATGCGGTCAGGTCTTCGGAGTAGAGCTGTTTCCATTCGCTCCCGTATTGAAAGAACTTCGTGCCGCAGACGGGAAGCAGAGACAGATTCGAAAGCCGGGCATTAGGCGGGAGAGCGGCCAGCACCTGCTTCTGAAACTGAGGCCATCCGCCGCCCGAGATCACGGCCACTTTGAGCACGCCCAAAAGCTTGCCGAGGAGGGTTGCCATCTCCTTTCCCAGCGCCGCCTTGCTCTCAGCCAGCGTGCCGTCCAGATCGTATACGATGAGCTTCTTCATTCCGGTATCCCGATCTCCAGTACGCCGATTGTTCCCGACGGATGAACCGCGCAGATTCCGGCCTCGGCCGGCAATAAAAACACGTCGCCTTTATCAATGGCATACGCGATGCCGCCGCTTTGAATCTCGCCCGCACCTTCGATACAAACCAATACGCGGGGTGCTCCCGGTGTGCCGACTGAGAACGGTTTTTCCCCGCGCGCGCGACATAAAGCGAAGTAATCGCACTGAAAGAGCCGGTCTCGCGTCACCGGCGTTACGGACTTCACCACCGGCGTGACCAATCCTCCCGCGCACTTTCCATATTCGATACAGGCCAAGGCCGATTCGACCTGCAACGGCCGCGGCTTGCCTGTTGCGGCATCCAGATGCCCCCAGTCGTACAGGCGAAACGTCACGTCGCTGTTCTGCTGCACTTCGAAGACGACGATGTCGCCGCCCAGAGAGTGAACTGTTCCAGCCGGTATGAAGACAGCGTTGCCGGACTTCGGCGTGAAGCATCCGAGGTGCTGCGCGACTGTCCCATTCGCGAGCGCATGGCGCATATCGGCTTCGGTGGTGCCAGGCTTCAGGCCGGCATAGATTCGGCTGTCCGGCCCCGCTTCCAGCACCACCCACGCTTCGGTCTTTCCCCTCTCGCCCGCGGGCAGCAGTTCTTTATGCGCGTCCGAGGGATGAACCTGCACGGAAAGCATTTGGCGGGCATCGAGGAACTTCAGCAAGAGCGGGAACCGGCGGAATCGCCCGGACAGCGTTCCCATCAATTGCGCCGGAAACCGCTCCATCAGTTGAGCGATGGTTTGACCCTTCAGCGCCCCTTCGGCCACGCGGCTTGGATGGTCCTCGCGGTCGCTCAGTACCCAGGCTTCGCCAATCGGGCCATCCTGCGGCAGAGGCGCCGACAGCAGATCGCCCAGACGCCGTCCGCCCCAAAGCCGGTACTGATAAATCGGCTCGAACCGCAGCGGATAGAGAGGAGTGTCATTCATGTGCCATCCGCTACTGCCCGAGTTGCCCGGCGCGCGGCGCATGGCTCCGGCCGCGCGGTATCAAGGCAAGGTTATCGCTCAGCACATAGATCGCGATCGCGGCAAATGCCAGGGCCATACCAGCCCAGAATGGCCAGCTATGATGCATGCGTTTCCAATACGGACCTTGTTTTCGGGACCGGGCGCGCTGGCGTTCCCCGCCTTCGTTCCCGTGGCTGCCGTAGTTAATTTCGCCGTTACCCTCGTTGTTACTTTCGCTCACATGTGGCTCCGTCTCATTTATGCCGCCGATACCGCAAACTTCGTCTGGCCCGGGGACGGAATTCCCAACGCCCTGGTGTGTTCACCCCGACCCGCGGACGGCAATTCCATCGCCGCCGTGTATTCACCACGGCGCGCCGCTCTGTTGCATATTGCCCTGTGAAGCAGAGCCCGCTGCGCCGCCGCCACATTAGCCTGTTGGCCCTGCCAGATACCCATCGCCGGCTGCTGTATCGCGCGGGCGAACGAGAATGCCACTGGCCAGGGAAGCCGCGACTTGAATCTGACATTCATTGCGTTCAAACGCGCCGATGCCAGTTCTCCCGTTTGCCCGCCGGAGAGAAAGGCAATCCCCGGCACTGCCGCCGGAACCGCGCGGAGAAGACACCCGACGGTGGCATCGGCCACCTGGTCCACCGATTCCTGCGTGGGGCAGGTCAATCCCGGAAGCACCATATTGGCTTTGAGAATCAGACCTTCGAGCCTCACTCTCTGGGCGTAGAGCTGTTCGAAAACGGCCCTCAGCACCGTTTCGGTGATTTCGCAGCACCGTGCCAGACTGTGCCCGCCGTCCATCAGAACTTCCGGCTCCACCACAGGCACCAATCCGGCTTCCTGGCACAATGCGGCATAGCGAGCCAGCGCATGGGCATTAGCTTCGATACAACTGGGGCTTGGAAGGCCATCGCCCACCGCAATGACGGCTCGCCATTTGGCGAAACGCGCCCCGGTCTGAAAGTATTCAGCCAGGCGTTCACGCAGTTCATCCAGACCCTCGGTTATTTTCTCGCCCGGATGCCCGGCCAGATCCTTCGCCCCCGCGTCGACCTTGATTCCGGGAATGATGCCCGCGTCGTTGAGTGCCCTCACGAACGGGATGCCGTCTTTCTTCTGTTCGCGGATCGTCTCGTCGTAAAGGATCGCTCCGCTGATGGCCTTACTGAGGCCGGGTGTAGTCACAATCAGTTCCCGCCAGGCGCGCCGGGCGTCCACGGTCTGCGGAATCCCGAATTTGGCGAATCGCCGGTTGCAGGTCGGATTGCTTTCGTCCATCGCGAGCAGACCCTTATCGTCAGCCACCAGCGCTTTGGCGGTGTCGATCACTTGCTGTTTCATCTGAGTTGGCTCCATTTCTTTCGACCGCTTCGTCCTGGCACACGCCGCAGTCAGTGCTTCACCGCGGGGTCCGCATTGAGCAGGAGCTTGAGCGAATCGATGGCTTTTTGTGCGGCGGCCAGCTGAAGTTTCTCCTGATCGACGTTTGTATTTTGGGAAGGCCCGGTCACCTGGGGCAAACCGGCCAGAGCCGTTTCAGGCGATGGACCGAACAGGGCGGCCAGTGCGCCGTCAAGCGTCGGCTCCATCACTACTTTGTCCCCTGTCGCGACGATGACTCGCTTGAGCTGCGGAAAATTCGTCCCCTCGGCCCGCAGATACAGCGGCACTACGTACAGGAATGAATTCTCAATCGGGATAACGACCAGCTTTCCGCGAATGACTCCGGACCCCTTCTGGTCCCAAAGCGTCAATTGCTCCGAAATGGTGGTGCTCTGGTCGATCATCGCGCCTACCTGATTCGGCCCATAGGTCAGCTTGTCTTTCGGCAGCTGATAGAAGAGCATCTTCCCGTAGTCGGGGAAGTCCGACCTCGCTGCCAGCCACGAAATCATGTTGTCCCTGTTCTGCGGAGTAAAGGGGCTCATCAGCAGGTACTCAAGCTGGTTGCTGCCCGGCAGCTTCATCAGAATGTAGTAAGGCTCCATGGCGCTCATTTTTCCGTCGTACTTTTCCTGAGGGGGCACCCACAGGTCCTCGCGGTTGTAAAACACCTGAGGATCGGTCATGTGGAATGTCTGATATTGCGTCGCCTGGATTGCGAAGAGATCCTGCGGATAGCGCAAGTGCAGTTTCAGATCGGGTGAGAGCTGGTCCAGATCCCTGAATACGCGGGGAAAAGCCCGTTGATAGACCTTCAGCACCGGATCCTGTGAGTCCATAATGTAAAGCGACACAGTGCCGTCGTACATGTCGACAACCGCCTTTACCGAGTTGCGAATGTAATTGAGCGCGCCGAAGTCCGAATAACGCGGATTCGAGTAAGGATACCGGTCGGAGGTCGTGTAGGCATCCTGAATCCAGTAGAGCTTGCCTTCACTGAGGACCGCGTAGGGGTCGGCGTCGAGTTGCAGGAAGGGAGCCACTTGCGACACCCGCTCCTGGACGTTGCGCCAGATCTGAATGCGGCTTTCCGGCTTCAAGTAACCCGTGAGCAAAATGTTGATATCGGCTTGGGTCCACGCAAAGAGCAACCGCTTGCCTGGGCTGTCGATGGGAATTCCGCCCTTGCCCTGATAGCTGGTGTATACGTTCTGATTGCCCTGCGGGTAATCGAATTCCTTGACTCCGGTCGCAACGATTCGCGATCCTGGCATGCCTTCGCCATAGTAAATTGCGGGTTGGGTAACATTCAGACCGAATGACGATTGAGGCGGCACATTCTGAACCAGATACTCGGGAAAACCACCTCCCACGCTCTTCGAGACGAAATTCATCACCAGGCCGAAACCATGGGTGAACTGCAGATTCTGGTTGACCCAGGTCTGCGCGTCCGCGGGGAGCTCGGGCGAGAGTTCGCGGGTGGACAGCATCACCTGGTGGTAGCCGTCCGCCAGATGGTAGCGGTCCACATCGACTGAGTCGAACTTGTAGTAAAGCCTTATCGCCTGAGTCTGCTGATAGGTCTGCAGCAGAGGCCGCTTATCCCACAGCCGGATGTTCCGGATCGTGTCGTCGTTTCTTGCCAGCACGGCAGCCGTCAGATCGGTCATGGCGGGATACGCGGTTTCCTGAATGGCGTCGAGCCGGTATGCCTTCCTGGTAAACCCGATATAGTTATTCAGGTAAGGTGTCTCAAGCTTCAGTTCATTTGGCTGCACGACGAACTTCTGAAAGAAAGCCGGGATCAGCACGATGCCGATAAAGTAAAGCGCCAGGTAGGAACCAACTCCGATCAGCAAGGCGGTCCAGCGCGGCCGAACGTAACTGAATGCCAGAAGAACGCAGGCCAGCGCGGACGCTCCGATCATCAGCCACAGCGCCGGCAGCGTCACATGATCCGCCGTGTATCCGACCCCGTATACGACTCCTCTGGCCGCATAGAGCAGTTCAAAACGGTCGAGATAATAACCCCATCCCAGCGTTGCCGCGAGCAGGATCAAAAGCAGCGAGGAATGCTTCGCCGCCGCATTCCCGCTCTCTTCGATGCGGCGTCCTTTGAATCGAAACAGGCCGAAATAGGCGTATTGCGATACCACGGCGACGATGGTCAGCATCGTCAAAAAGGCGAGACTGCCCTGTAACATCTCATACCAGGGAAGGCGGAACACGTAAAAGCCAAGATCGGCGCCGAAGATCGGATCGGTCTGTCCGAACGCGCCTCCGAAGTGGTATCGCAGGTAGACGTCCCACTGCCCGTAAAGTCCGGTGGCGAAAATAACGGCTACGACCGCCGCGAGAAGTGCCGTCGCCCGAGTTACGATATGCCGCGTGAGCGCGATCGCCTTCAGTTTCAGCCTGGTATCCGGCGCGGTACCGCCCGAAACGGGGCCGTAAATCGCCATACTGCTTCGCGCGGCCTGGCGGAGGTTGAGCCATAAGAACAAAAATGTGAAAGCGAACGCGGAGCAGGTCAGCCCTACCCTGACCGAAAACAACGTCCAGAAGATAATCGAGTAATCCAGTTGCCGCATCCAAAGCCATTTCTGCAGGAACGCGGGGATCGCGATCAGCGCCACAAACAACACCGCGGCGGCGGGGAAGAGCCATTTCAGCAGTGTCACAGCCCAGGCGGGCGGTTGGACGCTGCGGAAATCCTCCACCGGCGGCTGGCCGCCTGCAGGGCGTTTCTCCGTTACTGAAACCACTTCGGTCGGTTCGCCTTTCGGCGTCTTTACTGTGCTGTCCGTTTCATTCATCCGTCTCAACCTCGTTGCTGTAGACTTCGCTGTTTCACCGGACCACTTCTCCGCTATTCCGTGAAGCGTCTTGCGGTCGCTCTCCCGGCCACTTCCAGTTGCGGATTTCCGGCATGTCCTCGCCGTGCTTGTCGATGTAATGCTTGTGCTCGATCAGCTTATCCCGCATGGTCTGCTTCAGATATGCGCCTTTGGAGCCGAGGTGCGGCAGCCGGTCCACCACGTCCTGCACCAGATGGAAACGATCCAGATCGTTCTGCACGCGCATGTCGAACGCTGTCGTGATCGTGCCTTCCTCTTTGTAGCCACGCACATGGATGTTCCTGTTAGTGCGCGCGTAGGTCAGCCGGTGAACCAGCCATGGGTAACCGTGGAACCCGAAGACGATGTGCTTGTCTTTGGTGAACAGCGAATCGTAATCTTTGTCGCACAGTCCGTGCGGGTGTTCGCTCGCGGGCTGCAGCTTCATCAGATCGACCACATTGATCACGCGGATCTTCAGATCGGGCAGATGCTCACGCAGAATGGAAACCGCGGCGAGAACCTCAAGCGTGGGTGTGTCCCCGCAACAGGCCATCACCACGTCCGGCTCCGAATCCCGATCGTTGCTCGCCCATTTCCATATGCCGATTCCCTCGGTGCAATGCACCACGGCGGCATCCATGCTCAGCCATTGCGGCAGAGCGTGTTTGCCCGCGACCACCACGTTGACGTAATGCCGGCTACGCAGACAATGATCGAAGACCGATAAGAGGCAGTTGGCATCGGGCGGCAGATAAACACGCACGATATCCGCCTTCTTGTTGATCAC
>PLEX01000136.1:28251-34156 GCA_003136575.1 Bryobacterales bacterium
TAGCTGTTGAACAGGCCGTGACGCCCGGTCAGAAGATAACCCTCCAGCCACCCCTCGCACTGGTGCTCGCTCAGCATCGAATCCAGGACGCGTCCGGCGGGCGCGAGGAACTCATCGTTGGCGACTTCCCGCGCGTCCCATTGGCGGTTGGTAACTTCAAAAACGGCGCCCAGCAGATTGGAGAGCGTCTCGTCCGGCCCGAAGACGCGAAAGTTGCGCTGATCCTGATTCAGGAGAGCGACGTCGCGGAGAAACTTGCCCAGCACGAGCGTGTCCTGCCCGTCAACGGCGCCCGGCGACGGGACGTTCACCGCGTGCTTATGGAAGTCCGGCATGCGCAGGTCGCGCAGCAGCGTTCCGCCGTTGGCATGTGGATTGGCTCCCATGCGCCGTTCGCCCTTCGGTGCAAGGTCCGCCAGTTCCGGCATAAGACGGCCATTCTCATCGAACAGTTCCCCGGCCTTGTAGCTCTTCATCCAGCTCTCAAGCTGCTGCACATGATTGGGATGGTCGGCGTCGACCAGCAGAGGAACCTGGTGTGCCCGGAAAGTACCCTCGATTTTCAGGCCGTCGACGACCTTCGGACCCGTCCAACCCTTGGGCGACCGGAGAACGATCATCGGCCAGCGCGGCCTGGTGGTGTCGTTATTCCTGCGCGCGTTCTCCTGGATGCGGCGAATGTCTTCGATAGCCTTGTCGACCGTGGCGGCCATCAGCTGATGCATGGTCGCGGGATCGTCGCCTTCCACGAAACATGGTTCCCAACCGCAGCCGCGAAAGAACTGCTCCAGTTCCTCATGCTCGATCCGCGCGAGCACAGTCGGATTGCTGATCTTGAAACCATTGAGGTGGAGGATCGGCAGCACGGCGCCGTCCGTGATGGCGTCCAGAAATTTGTTGGACTGCCACGCGGTCGCGAGCGGGCCTGTCTCCGCTTCGCCGTCGCCCACCACGCAGGCGACGATCAGACCGGGATTGTCGAACGCGGCCCCGAAAGCGTGGCTGAGCGAGTAACCCAGTTCGCCGCCTTCGTGAATCGACCCCGGCGTGGTTGGCGCAACGTGGCTGGAGATTCCACCCGGGAACGAGAACTGCGTGAACAGTTTCTTAATTCCGGCTTCGTCCTGAGTAACATCCGGATAAACCTCGCTCCATGTGCCCTCAAGGTAAACGTTTCCAACGATTGCCGGCCCGCCGTGTCCCGGGCCGGCGATGTAAAACATGTCCAGATCGTATTTTTTGATCGCGCGATTCAGATGGACGTAGATGAAGTTCTGCCCTGGTGTCGTGCCCCAGTGACCGACCACGAGAGGCTTCACATGCGACAGTCTGAGAGGTTCCTTCAGCAGGGGGTTGTCGTACAGATAGATCTGACCGACGGACAGGTAATTCGCGGCGCGCCAGTAGCGATTGATCTTGTCCAGCATTGCGGCGTCCAGCGGGTCGCTGAAGTGGCTCGCGGGCAGACCGGTTTTGTTGCCGGTAGTGCCGGGGACAACGGACGACACGTCTGCGTGGTTCTCGATATCGATCTCGATCATGATTCCGGCTCCTGCGATGCGATAGACGAGAAGCACGCGCGCCTCCAAAGGCGTCCGGACGTCAAGTGCAGCGATTCCGCGCGCATCGCAACGTGCGCTGCGACCATGAACGGTCAAATGACCACGGATGGTCAGCGGACTCGGGCTGCCTGACTCGCAATCGGTTGCATATTTTGTTGGCCCTTCCCGTGCACCCTGGGTGCGGGTGAACGATACTTTGAAAATCCGGACGATTCTTGTCCCCGTTCTTCTAGCTGACACTTCCCGCCACGTGCTTCGCCAGGCTGCCTGGCTGGCGCGGCGGCTGGATGCGGATGTGATTCTGCTGCACGTGGTGCCGGCGCCCTGCTATCAGGCCGGCCTGTTGTCGGGCGCACGGGCGGCCGCGGCGGACGACCTGCATGCACTCATGGTCGGCGATGCGCAGACGGAACTCGATGAAACGGAGTGGCCGGATTTCGAAGGGATCCCCGTCAAACGCATGCTGCGCAGAGGCGACCCCGCGGACGAAATCGTGAAGGCGGCGCGCGAGCTGAACGTTGGCATGATCCTGATGTCCACGCATGGGCACGGGGCGTTCTACCGGTTCCTGCTGGGCTCGGTGGCCGCGAAAGTATTGCATGAAGTCGAATGCCCGGTGTGGACCGGCGTTCATCTCGAAGAGGCAACGGCGAGCGAGTTCTCCGTCCGCCGCATACTGTGCTCGATCGATCTGTCCGCGCATTGCCACCACACTCTGGAACTGGCCGCAAGCATGGCCGCGGCTCTCGACGCAAAGCTGACGCTCGTGCACGTCACGGTCGGCATGGAATTCTATGGCCCGGGCGGGTATCAGGTCGATGCCGTTTGGAAGAATGAGATCCTTGGCTTTGCGAATAAGGCGATTGCCAGTCTTCAAAAGCACGCCGGCACCGATGCCGACGTCATCATCGAGAGCGGTGATGCCACTCACCTTCTGAACGATGCCGCGAAGCGGTCGAACGCGGACGTTCTCGTCATCGGACATATTCCGGGGCGCAGCCATCTGGGAGACAACGGCAACGGCTACGGAATTATCAGCGCTTCGCTGATTCCGGTACTGAGCGTTTAAGCGCTTGGACCCGCCTGGACCGGGAGTCCAGTCCGAACGAGGCGAGCTTGTCGCGGGTGGTCTTATAGTTTTCGTGGAGGATACTCCTGATCCCGAGACCCCGCGCGATCCCGACAAACATCGGCGTATTGTCGATATAAAGAACGTTGCTCGCCGGCGCCATCGATATCTCCAGCGCGAGACGAAAGATATCCGCGTCCGGCTTGCGCAGGTGGACGAAGCACGAAGAAATAAACGCATCCGCAAGGACGTCCAGACCGAATGCGCGGATGCGGTACGCGTTGACTTCGCGCGATTCATTGCTGACCACAACGACCTTCAGTCCGAACCGCGTCTTCAGACCGGCGAACAACGCGATCATTTCCGGGCACGGCTGCGACTGGTCGAGCATGAAGCGCCGGAATTGCGGCCGCGTGAACGGGCGCTTCTCATAAAAGACGACCAGTCCGAGATATTCGTCGAAGGTCAGCTTTCCCTCTTCATGGCACTCGAAGGTCAGGCGATGGCGCTCCTCCATTTCAGCCCAGGAAAGGCCAAAGTGTTTTGCCGCCCGTTTCCTCGCGATATGGTCCCAGCCATTGGTAAGCAGGACCCCGCCAACGTCCAGAAAGAGCGTGGTGACAGCCGGAGGCCTACTCACCCACGTTCCTGAGAAGGTGCCTGCGAATCGACTGCAATTCCAGCAATCGTTTCCGATCGGGCTTCGGGAATGCCATCTTCAGTCCTTCAAGCCCGTCGAGAACGATCTGCGAAACGATCAGGCGGGCATTGTCTTTGTCGTCCGCGGGGACGACGTACCAAGGTGCGTGATGGGTGCTGGTCGCGCTCAGGCATTCCTCGTACGCACTCACATATTTCGTCCAGTACTTTCTTTCGTGTATGTCGGCCAGACTGAATTTCCAGTTCTTGTCGGGCTGGTCGATCCGTTCGAGGAAGCGTTTCCGCTGCTCGTCTTTCGAAAGATGAAGGAAGATCTTGACGATTCTGGTGCCGTTGCGATGGAGGTGTTTTTCGAGATCGTTAATCGAGCGATAACGTTCTTTCCAGATGTTCTTATCGTCGAGTACTTCATCGGGAAGCGACTGGCTCCTGAGGATTTCCGGGTGGACGCGGACCACCAGCACCTCCTCGTAATACGAACGATTGAAGATCCCGATCCGTCCGCGTTCGGGCAGGCGGCACGTGGTTCGCCAGAGAAAATCGTGTTCCAGTTCCTCGGCGCTCGGTTGTTTGAAGCTGAAAACCTGGCACCCCTGGGGATCGACTCCTGACATGATGTGCCGGATCGCGCCATCCTTTCCCCCGGCATCCATGCCCTGAAAAATCAGCAGCAGGGCATAGCGGTGCGACGCGTAGTGGAGTTGCTGGAGCGTACTCAAAGACGCCACGTGTTTCTCCAGCAGTTTCTTGTATTCTTCCTTCGATTCACAGAACGGCTTCTGTGCCGTAGGCCACTTGTCCAACCGGCACTCTTTCCCGGGGTGCACGCGATAATCGGCTGAGTGAATCTTCATCTTTGCCACAGGATCCGATCGACTTCCAGCGGAACGGCAACGCCGTCGTAACGCGGCATTACGCGCGGAGTGTAGTCCGAGGCCGGACGCGTCGCGGGCACGGAAGCGCGGTATGCGTATCCAGGCGCGACTGCGGCTGACCCTTCGGGCTGACGAACACACTCCATTTCCTGGCGCACCGCGCTGTCGCCGCCGGATCCGTCTACATAAAGCTCCACTCGCACCGCCTGCGGATTGAGATCGTTGAGATTCACCTGTATCTCGAACAGGTGCCGGTGCTCGTCCGTCGCGACCTTCAATTCGCCGAAGCTCACGGCGGGCCAGCCCCGATCGAGCGCACTCTGCCAGTCGACGATGTTCTTGCCGATCGCGCCGTTATCCGCCGCTCGCGCAACATACGCCGCCGCGCCCGGCAAATAGTGCTGCTCGGTGTATTCGCGAACCGCCCGCTCGGCGGAGAATTGTGGCGTCAGGCGCGCCATGCTTTCCCGCATCCGCGCAACCCAGGCTACCGGAATGCCGTGCTCATCCCGCGTGTAGAACTCCGGAATCACTTCCCGTTCCAATAAGCCGTAGAGGGAGTCGGCATCCGCGGCGTCGCTCGCCGCGCCGTCAGAATGTTCCCGTCCGTCCCCCAAGGCCCAACCCACTTCGGGCGTGTAAGCCTCCGCCCACCAGCCATCGAGTTCAGAAAGGTTGATACCACCGTTGACAAGCACCTTCATGCCGCTGGTTCCGCATGCCTCCCAGGGCCGGCGCGGAGTGTTGATCCAGACATCGACGCCCTGAACCAGCTGTTCAGTCAGGAGCATATCGTAGTCGCTCAGGAAGATTACGTGCGGCCGTGCGCCGGCCTGCCGGATAAACCGGACCCATTCACGGATCAGCGCCTTCCCCGCATCGTCCGCCGGATGCGCTTTGCCCGCGATGATGAGTTGCACCGGCCGCTGAGAATTGTCCAACAGGCGAAGCAAACGTTGCGGGTCGTGTAACAACAGATTCGGCCTCTTGTAGGTCGCGAAGCGCCGCGCAAAACCGAGCGTGAGTGCGTTCGGATCGAACAGATGTTTTGCCGTTTCGACTTCGTCGTGCGGCGCGCCTGCAGCGGCCAACTCCAGCGCCAGGCGTCGACGGGCATATTCCACCAGAGACTGGCTTGCGACAGTGCGGAATTGCCACAAGGCGGCGTCCGGGACTTTTCGAATATCCGCGTCGAGGTGGTCCGAAGTGCCCAGCCATCGTTCCTTCCCGCAACTGGCCGTCCAGAGGTCGTCGGCCAGGGCCGAATCCCATGTGGGCATGTGGACCCCGTTGGTCACGTGCGCGATAGGAACTTCATCCTCCGGCCAGCGCGTGAACAGCGGCTGAAAGAGACGCCGGCTGACCTGTCCATGCAACCTGCTCACGCCATTCACGGAGCCGCTGCCGCGGATTGCCAGGTACGCCATGTTGAAATCCTCCGACGAATCGCCCGCGTTCTTCCGCCCCAACGCCATCAGCCGATCAAGCGAAATTCCCAGCTTGTCGGAAGCGTAGGTTCCCAGGTACTGAGCCATCAGCCCGGGGCTGAATTTGTCGAAACCTGCCGCCACCGCGGTGTGCGTCGTGAACAGATTCCCGGCGCGAGTCGCAGCCAGGGCAACTTCGAAAGGCTGTCCCGTATCCTCCATGAAACTGCGCGCGCGCTCCAGCACGGCGAACGCCGCATGGCCCTCATTCAGATGACAGATCTCAGGACGGATCCCGAGCGCGCGCAGCAA
>PLEX01000136.1:34161-55661 GCA_003136575.1 Bryobacterales bacterium
AGGTAGAGCTTCACTCTGCCCACCTGAACCTGCCAGACGCGCAGCCAGACGGAGAATCCGGGCAATGCGATCTCCAGCCTCATCCACTCCCCGTTTGCCTGGCGATAGGGCGTCACCGGCAATTGCCCGGGATCGTTGTAGGGGTACAGAGCCTGTTGCTCGCCGTTGTTGTCGATTACCTGACGGAAATAGCCCTGCTGGTAAAGCAGTCCGATGCCGACCACGGGCACGCCGAGGTCGCTCGCGGCCTTCAGTTGGTCACCCGCCACATTGCCCAGGCCGCCGGAGTAAATGGGCAGCGCTTCGCTCAACATGAACTCCATGCTGAAATACGCAACCGAAGTCAGGGGCGTGCCAGAATGCTTTTGGGCAAACCACGCTGGCGCAATCGCGGACTGGCGGCCCGCTTCGACCAGAGCGTCCGCATGCTTCCGAAAAGCCGGATCCGCCAGCATTTGCGCAATGCGATCGCGTGACGCCGTCTGTAGAACGACCCACGGATTGTGAGTCAGCTCCCAGAGTTCCGGATCGAGCTGACGCCACATCTCGTCGGTCGAATGGTTCCACGACCAGCGCATATCCAGTGCCAACTCCGAGAGTGAACCGAATCCGTCGATCCCGTCTGGCAGGCTGCCGGTGGCAGAGACGGTCAAAACTGCACCTCGCCGTTCTCAAGCACGGCAATTTTTGCCAGTCGCCTCCGGTGGCGTTCCGCGCCGCTGAATTGCGCCTCAAGAAAGATTTGCACCAAGTGCCAGGCGAACTCATTGTCTACGACCCGGCCGCCAAGGCAGATCACGTTCATATCGTCGTCCTCCACGCCCTGACGAGCCGAAAAGGCCTCATGAATGAGGCAGGCGCGCACGCGGGGGATCTTGTTGGCGGCGATGCATGCGCCCACGCCGCTACCGCAGATCGCCACTCCGCGCTCGACATTGCCATGCCCTACCGCACGCGCGAGCGGAACGATGAAATCGGGGTAATCGTCGTCGGGCAGCAACTGACGATCGCCGAAATCGACAACATCGTATCCGACATCGCGCAATTTGCCGGTCAGATACTCCTTCGCTTCAAACCCTCCGTGATCCGCGGCGATCCCGATGCGCCTCATATCCCGGCTACCAGATGAAACAACGGGGGCCGCCACCCGACTGACTGATCCGCCCGGCTACCATGGGACCGTCACGCATCGGAGTCAGGTTGGGGTGACTCACTCCAGGCATTTGCGGCTCGACGCCTGCCACTTCTTCGATCTCCGCCGCGCCATACAAGCTCATGACATCGCCGGCGGACCTGATCTTTTCTTCGGAACCCGTGGCGAAAACCAACGCGCCTCCGCGCCTGAGCCCGTCGACGTAGACCTGCGTCTCCGCCTCAGTCGCGCCGATCCTTGTCAACTCCCGGCTCATCTGGACTTCGAAATCGATTCGCGGGAAGCTCATCACTCCCGTCACTTCAAACGTGATGGGTTCCTTCACGGTGCGAACCTCCTGCCGGGGAAAACCCAGCCCCTCGATCTCGCGGACGACGTCGTCCACAAGCCCGGAATTTTCGAACAATCCAACTACAGTCTTCGGCATATTACACCTCAATTCTAAATGTAAAACGGGCGAACCCGAGTCTTCGAATCTCCACACGCACCTCAAAGGCCATTCCGCGCTATGGCCGGGTTGAAGGCTTTCGCCTGAATACGGGAACGCGGCAACCTCTGTGACGGGATCGTCGCCTGCCCGAAGTTCTGAGAACGACGAAATACGGACACATGACCATCCGTCGTTACAGGCGAGACTACCGTCCCTGCGATCCTGTGGCGGTAAAGCCTGCACCGCAGCGCGCCGGGATCCCGCGCCCGCTGTTTACGCTGGTACGCTTATCGCGCCGCGGGCGGTTCCATAGCCGTGGGAATGCCGGCAAGCGACCGATAGAACGCGACAGCCCGGTTGATCGTCGAAGACTCATTGACTGCAACCAGGCCGCTCGCGTTTATCCCCGTGCGCACGATGCTGTAGAAGCGCCAGACTTCATCCGATTCGCGATCCAGAAAATAAACAGTCTGCATCTCGCGCGGGTGAAACACGGTAAGGAAGAGGTAGCGGACCGCGCCGACGTTTTCCACGCTCACGACCAATCGATCCGGCGAAGCCTCTCTCACATCCATTCGGTAGATGCCTTTTCCCGTCAGGTTATTCGTTTGTTCGAAGTACAAAGGCTTGCCGGCCTGCATCTCGCTCGTTGTGAAACCGCCGCGGCACCGGCCGCCCTGCATTCCGGTCAGCGCGCAGGCATCGGGAATGAGAACCCGCCACTGCTTGTGCGTGTTCGACCAATAGCGGATACCTGCGAGTTCCGAGATCGCGCCGATGCGCCGAAGCAGTCCATCGGCCCCTGTGGTATGACGAAAGCGCGCGGCGATAGTCACCAGTGTCGTAAATCCAGTAGCCGACCAGCCGGTGCAGAGCGGGGGCTTCCAATCCCGGCCGAACTCCGGCCGGCTCCATGCTCTCGATACGACCGGCTCATCCGGACCGGGCCATGCGGGAACCGGGTCCGCTCCGCACGGCGGCTGTGGTCCGGGCGGTTGCGCACGGCCATGAGCATGGCACAAGAAGACCAGCAAAAATGCAAGCAGACCGGGGGACGGGTTGCTCTTTGCCCGATAACGAATGTCCGCGTTCACTGGAACGTCGTACCCTCCCGAATTGCCGAGTAGTTGACCAGCCAGACGTGGACGGCAACACGCCGGGTGCGCGGGAATACAGTCTTCCAGCACGCAGCGCGCCGGTTATATCCCCCGGCCGGAAGTTTGGGCTTTACAGTCCCGTGGCCGATTGCCCCGCGACGTCCTCGGGGTTCGGGCCCGCGACCTCCACATGATTCGGCACCATAAAGGCCACAAACACAAGGATGACCGCGAAAGTTACAAGAAGAGCTTTCATATATTTCCCGATGAGAGAGGCACGCGACGAACCAAACGTTGCACGAAGCGGGTTTACACCGCCGGATTAACCCCCGGACTCCGGAGGCATACAGCGGCCATCAACGTGCTACCGCCTGTCGGGGGCACGCTGCATTGTTTCGATTTGTATCTGCCCTGACCACCGGCGGTCATCTGCGGTGTCATCAAACGATCCTGCAAAACAGAAACCACTTACAACAACGACGGCAAGGGAATCTACATGACTGAAAAGAGAATTATCAACGATCTTGCGGCACAATCGCCCAACCGGCGGCGTTTCATGCAGAAGATGGGGATTGCTTCCGCAGCTATTGGCGCGGCGGCAACCGGAGGCATGGCGCAGTCTGCAGGTCCTGTCGGCGATGTCAACATCCTGAACTTCGCCCTCAATCTGGAATTTCTTGAAGCGGAATTCTACACGTTCGCGACTACCGGACAGAGCATTAATCAGGCTGGAATTACGACCACCGGGACAGGGACTCCCGGATTGACCGCGGGCGGTTCGCAGGTCACATTTACCGATAATGCGGTACAAGCGATAGCGACGGAGCTGGCCAACGACGAACGCACGCACGTCACCCTGCTCCAGGGAGCGATAGCGAGCCTGGGCGGTTTGCCCGTCGCAAAGCCTGCGATTAATCTGAACGCACTGGGTTTTGGCTTCGCCACAATGAACAGCTTCCTGACTTTGGCGCGGATCTTCGAGGACATCGGGGTGACCGCATATGGCGGCGCCGCGCCTCTGATTCAGAGCAGCGCGATTCTGGGTTATGCCGCAAGAATTCTCGCTACCGAAGCACTTCACTCCGGCAGCATACGGACTCAAATAGCGCGTCTCGGAATTGCCACGACGCCACCGCTGGATGGCGCGGACCATCTGCCACCGCCGTCGGGGAGCCAGTATTTCCCGACGGACACCAACGCCATCACGGAAACCCGCACTCCAGGACAGGTGCTTTACCTTGCATATGGCGGCGCCTCCCTCCTGGCCGGCGGCTTCTTCCCGAATGGAGTCAATGGCAGTCTGAACACGTCCTCCGCCGCCGCCGCCATCACGGACGGCGCCTCGATTACCGCCAGCCCCAATCCAATACACGTCGTGGCGGGCGCCGATGGTGCAACTACGATCAGCTGGAACGCGCCGACTGCCCAGATTATCCAGGTTCGGATCGGCAGCCCGACGGGAGCGTTGTTCACCGACAACTTTAACAGCGGGTCCATGCAGACCGCGGCATGGGTCACAAATGGCATGACCTTCTATCTGCAGGACGTGACCAACGGCAAGCCGTTGACGTCGCAGAATACGCTGGCAACCCTGGTTGTCAGTGTCGTGACGCCGTAGTCCGAAGATCCGCGCCATGGGCGCTCAGATATAGCGTGAGCGCCCATGGCGCGGAGCTTCTCACTTCAGTAATCTGGCCGATCTCCGAACGAGCGCATAAGAAATTGACCAAAATCATTCAGATGAAAACCGACTGGCGCTGTCAGGCGGTTTCGGGCTACGAGACGCGCGTTGCATCCGAAATCCAGATCTATCGCGACCGCACCGACGTGCACAATCTGCCGCCGATATTTCATTACTGGTCCAATCGCTATGTCCGCCCGCAGCTCGAACGGCGAGGGTTAGGGAGTATCGAGGATATGTTTCTGCGGGAGCTCGAACGCCACTGCGCGCAACACTCCGGCGCAACCGTGCGGTTTCTCAGCGTCGGATCCGGCAACTGCGATCTGGAGACCGGCGTTGCGGCCAGCCTTCGCGCCAGAGGATACGAAGACTTCGTCATCGAATGTGTGGATCTGAATCCCGCCATGCTGCGGCGCGGCGCGGATCGGGCGGAAAAACTGGGGCTTGGCGGCAAGTTCGCGTTCGTCGAGGCCGATCTGAACCGTTGGGTGGCGCAACACCAATATCACGCGGCGATGGCGGACCAGTCGCTTCACCACGTGGTGGAACTGGAATCGCTCTTCGGGCAAATCGGGGAGTCTTTATTGCCTCAAGGGACCTTCATTATTTCGGATATGATCGGCCGCAATGGCCATCTCCGGTGGCCGGAAGCGCTGACCATCGTGCGCGAGTTTTGGCAGGAGCTTCCGCCTTCTTACCGCATCAATTGCCAGTCGGGGCGTTACGAAGCGGTCTTTGAGGACGCCGACTGCTCCACTGAAAGCTTCGAGGGGATCCGTGCGCAGGACATCGTGGGGCTGCTGAAAGAATACTTCCACTTCCGGTTTTTTCTCGGATTCGGCAACGTCATCGACCCTTTCGTCGATCGTAGTTTCGGACCCAACTTCGACCCGCATGCGGTCTGGGATTGCGAATTCATCGATCGCGTCCATCGGTGCGACGAGCGCGAGATGGCTGCCGGGCGGCTTCAGCCAACCCATATGCTGGCTGTACTGGGAAAACAAGCCGGCTCGCCGCTCTTCGGCGCGTTCACGCCTCCGGCTGTGATGGCCGCAAGCGGCGATATCGCGATCGCGAAACCGGTCGAATGCGCTTACAGCCGGGGGCAGTGGCCGCATTCCGCGGAGGCCGAACTCGAACGCATCTGCGCGGCGGTTGAGAGTGCCGAGAATCGTGCGAAGGATCTTGAGACGAAACTGAACGGGGCAATCTCCGACCAGCGCCGGAACGAGACCGAATTTCAGGAACGCACCGCCTGGGCGTTGCAACTGGACCGGCAACTCCTGGCTGCCTCGCTTTACATCGTGGTGAAGGAAGAGGAACTCGACAGCCGAACGGCATGGGTCCGCAGACTCGAAGCCGAACTCGCCGGGCAAACGGCCGAGACTACCAGGCTCGAAAACGAACTCACCGACAGGACGCAATGGGCGCTGAGGATGCAGAGTGAACTGGTGGAACGAACGGAATGGGCGCTGCGGATGCAACTGGAACTGGAAGAAAGAACGCAATGGGCGCTTAGCCTGGACCGGGAACTCTCCGATCTTCGCCGTCGGACGAAACCGTTACTGATTGTTGCCACCTACTTACGGCGCTTATTGTGGTTTGCCAGGTGGTTGCCCGCTCGTGTCATGAGTCGCGCCCGCAACTCCGTGCGGGCGAGCGGCCAGCCAGCAAGTTAGAGATCCCTTCGCGCGACATCGGTATTGATCGTCGGGGCCGTGAGGAGTGACGCCAAGGGTGTAGATACCGCGCCGACCACACACGCGGTTTCGTGTTGGCGCGACTGTATATCTCCGGGCCTGGTTCGTATTTCGTGCCGCCGCAGACGGAATTGCGCTGTCCGGGTCGGCGAATGCCTGATCGTCGTAGCGCTCTCCAGTTAGAACAAACGAGTACTGCCGGCCCTTCCGCCCTCGATTACTCAGGTTTGGCCGGCACGGAATCGATCAGCTGTTTCGCACTCTTCCCTCGTGGATTATTCTGCCAGTTGTCCAGACCGCTCCCTGTGGGCAGCCAGTCTGGCAGGGTAAGCACGAGGTAAGTGGCGAGACCATTGAGAAATGGCTCGTAGGTGTTTCTGAAGGCCGCCAGTTTTTGCTCCGGATTTTCTTCCTCGGCGAAATGTAGCCCGGCATCCATGAACTCCCGGCGCAATTGCTCGAAATCCTTACCGGGCAGCCGATCTTCGGCCAGCGGAAGCGCGCCTACCCGGAAAACCCTGCCCATCTCGATTACGGCCTGCCGGGCCGTGGAGAATGCCAGCCGCGCCCGAAATGTGCGAACACCCTTCAATCCGACCATCGTCAGCGCGCACGAATCCATTATCGTCGTAAGCGTGGCCAGCCACGACTGATTATCGTGCTGAGAACGATAAAACGCGAGCATCGGATAGGAGAGTTGGCTTTCGAGAAGCTCGGCGCACCATTGTTGCCATTCGTGGAACAGGTCGTCCAATTCGTCCAGACTTTGACCTTCAGCGTGGCGAATCAACAACGTCACAGCCGAGGGTGGCGACCCGGCCGCGGCGTCCAGCATGATCACCTTCGCCTCGCGCCGCGCAAACAGCTGATAGAGGACCGGCAGATAGCCAATGACGGTAGCGATGAATCCGAGTCCCGTAGCCGCTTCCACAACGGCCAGAAACTTCCCGAGTCCCGTGTAAGGCACAATATCGCCATAGCCCAGCGTAAAGAACGTGACGCCGCTGAAATAGAGCTCATTCGGCCAGGAAAGACGCGCCGACTGGCCGGATTCGAGCGCACAATACAGCGTTCCGAAACCCGAAATAAGGCCGGCGGCCCACACCAGCAACAGCCAAACCATCGAGAGGGGGCCATATAAACTCAGAAAGTTGTGGCGTTTGTCCGGCGAAGCGATGCGGCGGGAAATTCCCGACCAGATCAGCCAGGTAAGACGGAAAAACAAACGGACGATGCGAATCCGGCTTTTCACTCGCCGGGGCAGGAGCATGACCTCAAACGCATCATGCAGAATCACGATCAGAAGAACGACACTGCCAATGGCTGCGATTATCGTTGGCATCGGTGCAATCTCAGCATACCCGCTTCACGGGGAATCCTGAAAGGGTCCGGGGAGGTTGCTTCCGGCGCGTTTCCCTGCGGAAGAAGCTCTATTTCTTTTCCGGCTTCGGGGATTCATGTTCCGCCGGCGCGGGGCGAGCGGGGGCTGCGGAATGCGNNGCTGGACGGGCGGCAGGAGCAGGACGGGCAGCAGCGGGCGCCTGGCGCGCGGCAACTGGTGCGGCCGAATGGTTTGCCGGCGCAGGACGTTCCTGTGCCGCCGGGTGAGTCGCCACAGCCGGACGTTCCTGTGCCGCAGGATGAGTAGCCACAGCCGGACGTTCTTGCGCAGCAGGATGAGTCGCCACAGCAGGACGCGCTTGCGTCGCAGGGTGGTCCGGGGCAGCCGCACTATTCTCCGACCGGCCTGGATTGGCCGGGCTCGCCGGGCGCGCGGCAGGCGTGGCTGCGTTTGCATGCGCCGGGACGGACATCGGGCGTGCGGCGGCCATGGTCGCGGGTGTGCCGTGATTAACGGTCGCCAACTGACCTCGGTTGGCGCTTGCGGCGTTCTGGTGGGAAACCTGGTTTGCCGTCGGTTGCGTATGCTGTTCCCGTCCGGCCGCGGCCTCCTGCGCTGTCGGCGTTGCCGTAACACCACCCGGGCCGTTGAAGCTTGTTCGGGCCGTGTTGTTATTCACTACCTTGGTGTTATAGGTATTGTGAATCACGGTGGTGTTCACCTGTGTAACTGCCGTGTTATACGAATAGTGGCCACCCTGCCATGCACCGCCGAAGAAACCAACTCCACCGTAGCCAAAGCCGTAATTAATCCCGCCATAGAATCCAACATGAGGCCCCCAGTAGCCGCCGTGGAAGCCGTAAAACCCGCCGGCAAAGCCCCAGTAGGGCGGTGTCCACAGGTCGCCGATGCTCGGTGGTGACACCCAGACGCCAGGTACCCAGTAGTAGCCCACGTCCCCATAGGCCCAGTAGCCCGGGTTCCAGAGATATCCATCCGTGGGGCAAGGGGGTTGCACGTATATGGGCAGCGCCGGAGGAGCAAGAGTAATCGACAGGAAAACTCCGGCGGACGATACAGCCGGTGCCGATAAACCCGCCATTCCCGCGAACAAGACTGTTATTATTTGAAGCTTTCGCACGTTGTGCCTTCTTTCGGTAAGCCCGCAAGCGAACGCCGTAACGTTGCGCTGCGTGATGACTGAGGCACGTTGAGGACCGAAGAGTGAATAACCGCGATTTCCGCCGCGAGCCGCCCTTGTGGCGACTTACATCGGCATTATTCGGCTCAGAGATCGCTTCGCGAAATACCGAGCTTGGTCATCATGGCGTTCAGCGTCGTCCGCGGTACGCCGAGCCGCGTCGCCGCCGCGCTGACTACGCCGCCCGTTTCCCTGAAGACTCGCAGGATGTAGTCCCGTTCCACTTCTTCGAGCGTGGCGCCGCCGGTGGTGTCGGCCGCGGCGGCTACGAGTTCGTTTATCGGCGCGCGAAGCGCCGGCCCTCGCGAGAGAATGACCGACCGCTCGATAAAATTCTCCAGCTCGCGCACATTCCCCGGCCACGGCCATTTGACTAAAGCCCTCATCACGTCAGTCGGAATCGTTTCGATAGTACGGCTCATCTTTTCCGCATACTTCTTCGTGAAGTGCCGGGCCAGCACCGGTATGTCCTCGGGATGGTCGCGGAGCGGGGGCGTAGTGATCGGGAAAACCTTGAGCCTGTAATAGAGATCGCTGCGAAACAGCTTATCGCCCATCATCTGCGTCAGGTTGCGGTTCGTCGCCGCCACCAGCCGCACGTCAATCGGAATCGTCCTCGTTCCGCCAAGCCGCTCAAACGATTTTTCCTGCAAAGCGCGAAGCAGTTTCGGTTGCAGATCGAGCGGAATATCGCCGACTTCATCGAGAAACAGCGTACCCCGATGCGCCATCTCGAAGCGGCCGATTTTCTGCGACAGCGCGCCGGTAAAAGCGCCGCGCTCGTAGCCGAACAGCTCGCTTTCCAGCAGTCCGGTGGGGATCGCCGCGCAGTTCAGGCTGATGAACGGCAGATTCCGGCGCGGGCTGATGCGATGGATGGCGCGGGCGACCAGTTCTTTCCCGGTACCCGTTTCCCCGAGGACCAGCACCGTCGCATCGGTGGGCGCGACTACCTCCACCTGAGCCATCATGCGCCTGATCACCGAACTGTCGCCCACGATTTCCTCGAAATTGTGTTTGATTTCGATTACGTTATCGGCGATGCTCTCCGAGCGGTCCCGCTCGCTGATGTCCGTGACGAAAGTGATCCAGCGAAATGGCGACAACGTCAGTACCGCCGTTGCCACGAGAACCGGAACGCGGGTGCCGTCTTTTCGGATGAGCTCTTTCTCAAACGGCGTGCACGCGCCGAACTGCAGGCCTTCTTCGTGCGCAAGCTCATCCAGTCCCTGATATTCCGGCGGAGTCAGGGCGGGCCAGCGCAGCAAGCCGGACTGCAGGTCTTCGCGGCTATAGCCGACAAGTGTAAGGAATGCGTCGTTGGCCTCGGGAATCTTGTCATACTCGCCGGAAACGATGCCGACCACCGCCGATTGCGGCGCTGTTGAACGCAGACGCGCCTTGCTTTGCCGCAAATTTTCGTCGCGCTCGTGCCTTTCGCTGAAATCGCGCGCCACTCCGGCAAAGCCCTGAAGGTCTCCGCGTTCGTCCTTCAGCGCGAGGGTGATGACGTTCGCCCAGAATCGGGAGCCGTCCTTTCTCGTTCTCCAGGCCTCGGAGCCGCAGTGACCATTGGCGGCCACCCTTTTCAACGTGTCGGTCAGCAGGCGCGAGGAATCGCCGTCGGGATCGAGCTGCGATGCGCTTCGTCCGACTACCTCGGCGCTCTTGTACCCGAATATACGTTCCGCGCCCGCGTACCAGGCAGCGACATTCCCGTCGACATCCATCAAATAGAGGGCATAGTCCTGCACCCACGTCGGCACAGTGTAAACCTGCGCTTCGGGGTCGGTCTCCGCGGAATCCTGGTCGCTGGCTTTGGCGGACTTATCCTGCAGGACGACGACGTGCCGAACCGGCAGGACATTCTTTCTGACCGAGTAGGCTACTTCGCGAGGTTTTCCGTCCTGGCCCCGGAGCCGCAGCGTGCCATCCTGTTTGCCGTCGTTCAGGAAAGCCTTCCATCGTTCCGAAATTACGGGCCTGAGACCCGGCTCCTCGAACTCATCGATGGAGCGGCCCACAATCTCATCGCGCGGCAGACCGAGCAGCTTACTCGCGCCGATGCTCGCATCGCGGTATTGGCGATTATTATCGGCGATCAAAACGGGTGTTGCCGGTTGGAATACGACAGCCCGAAAAAGCAGCTCCAGTTCTTTCGGACCGTGCTCGATCAGCCAGTGGTTGGCTTCCAGTTGTGAGGCGGTGGAGCTCATAACTCGTTTCTCCTTAGCCCCGTCTAATCGAGGAAGCCCGCGGAACGGAGAACGATCAGGAGTTCAACATTACCCAGGAGCCAGGAATTGGCGGTGAACTTAATGATACCACCTATCGTGGCGGCTGGCGGACGCCCAATTATTTCAGTTTCGACAAATTCAGGAGACTTGTGACCACTCACCGTCGCGGCGAGGCCGCGTAGCTGCCGCGAAAAGCCCCGTGCGGAGCGCGCTATGCGGCCCGTGCGGACCGCTATCAGCCGCGTGCGGACTCGCGCTATGAGAAACCGATTCGCGCCGGATTCGGCTGGTGGCGTGCAAGTAGTCAGGTGTCGTGCTTCCCCCGGATTTGCCTCTCTGGATCCCGCTCGCCCTCGGCACGGTCGCCGTACTTGGGGGCGTTTCGATGCTGATTGCGCACATTGTCGAGCGCCGCCGGCCTCTTGAGGAGATCAGGAATGGCTGCCGCACGGAGTACGGCCCGCTGGAGCTGCGAATTCAGGCTACGGAAGGCGCGAATGGGTTCACGGTCTTCGTTGAGGACCACCGCAGGGAGAAGTTCTACGTCAGTGAAGAGGCATGGCAGAGTACGCTCGAGGCCGCGAAAGAACATTTGACGAAGAAGGCGGGCGAGTATCTGGCGAGCATCGAAGACTCCGCACACTACGCGGCCGATTGGAGGTGCTCTTGACGGGTCCAGTGGTCGTTATCGCTCTCCGGCCGGCCGCCTTGCCGTCCCCGGGTTCCTTTTGAGGTGACTTGGCGCGATCCCGGCGGTGACCATATTTGGTCACGCGAGAACGGACCGCGGGAGCCATTTAGCTCCTGTCCCGGCGGCAAAATAGCCCGCAAGTAATTGGAATGACAGCTACTTACTGTCGGTTATGAAACATCTGGCCCTTTGGTCTGTCTCTTGCCCTCGGAATGGCTCACCAGGAGGAGCGCAGATCGTGACAATAACCGAAGTAAACTTACACCGGATTGCCCTGCAAAACAAACGCGCCGAATTGACGTACCGGTGCCGCAGGGTCCTTATTGTCGAATCCAATGCCGACGAGATGGACCAGACCCAGGGTGCTCAGCAGCGCGATCTTGCCATCGGGGGCTTCGATCGCGAGGCAAAACTGCTCCACGATGTGCGGTCGGCGCTCGACAGAATCGAGGCCGGCACATACGGAACCTGTATCGATTGCGAAAACGAAATCAGCCGCAAGCGGCTCAAAGCAGTGCCGTGGGCGGCTGCCTGTATCGTCTGCCAGGAGGCTGCGGACAGTTGTACCGGTCCGCAATGGAGCGCTGGTGAAGGCCCGATGGCAAGCGCCGCCTGAAGGTCTTATGATCGATTTCAACGAACAAAGCGAGAAGCCACTGCGGCTCCTTCTGGTCGACGACGACTACGCTGTCCGCAGGTTGATGTACGCGGTACTCGAAAGCGGCGGCTACGATGTTCTGGCGGCAGGGAGCGGACCGGAGGGCCTGGCTATTTTCCGGCGTTCCGCCTACCCCGTCGACGTACTCGTCACCGATTTCAATATGCCTGGCATGACGGGGCTGGAACTCGCGCGCGCCTGCTGGCAGTTCCACCCCGACATGGTCGTGCTGTTTATATCGGGCCGCGATCCGGATCACGAATTGCAGTCCGAGCTGAAGCCGCGGGGGCGCGCGTTGCGGAAATGCGACTTTCTTGCCAAACCATTCCACGTGCGTGAACTGCTTCACCGGACAAGACAATTATCGGCGCCGGCGGGGAGCGCGTTGGGCAGTGGATTGCGGAATGAATTCACCGAGGAGCATAAGAGATGCCTTTGATAAACGTCGTCATCCCGCTGGTTGTCGCGGGAATGATTTTGTGGCTGATCAACCGATATATCCCGATGGCGGGTGGTATCAAAACCATACTGAACGTGGTTGTCACGGTCGCGGTGGGAGTTTGGGTTCTGCAGGTAACGGGGCTTTGGGGACCAATTTCAAACTACCGGTTTTCACGCTAGCGCGGGAATTGCGGACATGTCCCTTCGGCCAGGTAAATGCCTTGACAAGCGCGAGGTGAATTAAAATGCGTGCATTTACATTTATTGCGTTGGCTGCCGTCGCCGGAATCGGCTTCGTCGCTATCGCTCCCAAAGCGGTAGCCCAGGTGAGTGTGTCAATCGGTGTCGCTCCCGATTGCCCTTATGGCTATTACGACACCACTCCGTACGGTTGCGCCCCTACCGGCTACTATGGCCCGGAATGGTTCAACGGGGATGGCTTCATTGGCGCCGGACCGTGGTTTCACGGAGCCAGCGATTTCCAGGGCAACGTGAACAACCGTCTCCATCCCGACAATGGTTACAAGGGACCCGCGCCACAGCGCGGCGAGAAGGCTGAGGCGTCGAAGAAAATCGACAGCGCGCACTTCCAGGGAAACGAATCCCGGGATGGGCGCGGCAAAGTGTCGGCGGGGAAACGTTAATCGAATCGGTTTTTCTTTCGGCGGCGGCGCATGGCTCCCGATGACCACCGGGAGGGGCAGGGGCGGGCCGCCGGAAGAGAGGATGATGATCCGGCATCGGACAGAAGCGATGGCGGTACTTCAAATAGCTATTTGAATCTTTCACGAAGCGGGCGGAAGATCCGGTGTGTGACCCGGGCTTTTGTCCGCTTTCCTTTTGGGGGAGCGTCGTTTCGCCGACTCGTTTTTGAAGCGGACCTGAGATCCGGCCCCATAGTCCGGAGTCCTGGTCCGCTTTTCTCTGCGGCACTGTCTGAGTTTGTCTTTCGACGAACGGGCCGCGACTCGCGGCGCCAGACGATTGAGGAACATCGCAACGCCGCGTGGTGGCCAAGCCGTGCGGGCGATCCTCAAAACCGCACGCGCGCAGTGACGCGGGCCTTTGCTCAAAAAGCAGGGTACGGATTTCAAGAAGGATGACCGCGTGAGGTCAGATGACCGGGCACGGTCAATTTACCGGGTCCGGTTCCGGCACGAGGCAAGGCCGAGTCGAACGGAGAACAGCCACCCTGGCCGCAAAACCATGAAGCCGAACGGGAGAATGCCTGACTATTCTGCGGTCAGCGCCAGAAACCCGGCCGCGCGAACACGCGCGGCCCGGAAGATCCGAGGAGTCAGCGGCCTGTTTCCGAGCCACAACTATCGGGGCCGTAAGAAATAATCAGAGTGACTAACTTCCCCTTGCCCCTCCCAAAAAATAAACTGTTTAGCGCCCGAATGGGCCATACAGATGCTACACACCCTGCGTGCGGATCCGAATTTGAGGAAGACCGCACCGGAGTCCGATTTAACGGGCTCGGGAAACCCAAAAGGAAAAAATGAAAATCTCGAGAGCAGTACAAACGGTACTTTGCACGGCACTCCTGGCGGGTGCTGCTTTCCCGCCGAGCGCAAGGGCGGATGCATGGGACAGAAAGACCACCGTGACGTTCAGCGGCCCGGTTGAGATCCCGGGGGTTCACGTCAAAGGGTGGGGCGTTTTACCCGCCGGCACGTATGTTTTCAAGATTCTGGATTCGCAGCAGGATCGACATATCGTCCAGATCTTCAATAAGGACGAAACAGTCTGCTACGCCACGATCCTGGCCATCCCGAACTATCGTCTCAAAGTTACCGACAAGACAGTCATCACATTCAGGGAAAGACCCGCGGGCCAGCCGGAAGCGTTGCGCGCCTGGTTCTATCCGGGCAGGCAGTGGGGCGAAGAATTCGTATACCCGAAGGCCAAGGCAATGGAAATCGCCACAACGACAAAGACTCCCGTCCTGTTTACTCCGGCCGAGGTGCCCGTCGAAGTCGCGGTTCCGATCACGCCGGACGCCCCTTTCGTCGCTCAGTTGAAAACAGCGCCCGTCAAGGCCTACCAGCCGCAGGGAACGGAAGTTGAAATGGTCGAAGTCGTCACGCCGCCCCCGCCGGCGGAGATGCAGGTGGCGGCTTTACAGGTTCCGGCTGCGAAAGGGGCTGCTGCGCTTCCGAAGACAGCCAGCGACCTGCCTCTGGCCGCGCTGCTCGGGATGTTGGCGCTCGGTTGCGCGTTTATCGTGCGTTCGATCCGCGTACGAACGCTGTAGTGGGGTGATTGCGCGAGTCCGGGGCGGTCCGCGAAGCGGCATGGGCCTCCCGGCGATCCACCCCCCGGGGGAGAAGATTTCTGCGCTTCCGCTCGGGTACGTATTGTAATGCATAGCGCCCCGGGACGGAGTTGTGCGAGGATCGCGGTCGGATCCGACCCCGGATCGATGCTTATCAGCCGCTGAAGGAAGTGCGCGGCTGCGGTTGGCCCGTGCGACCACAGCCGGAAACCTACGCGGAGACATCATCGGGACCGCAATGCCCGCGGCATTCCGGATTCATTGAAGTCGAGGCGGATGGGGAAGGAAGAGAGCCGAAACTCGCGCCGCCTTGCCACGGCGTGAGGGACGAATGGCTGTTTCTTGCAGGCGTTGGCAGGCCGACTGGACGACTGGCGTGTCGCGGCGGGGTGGATAAGGGAGCTAACGGAAAAATGCGACAGATTGTGGTTTCGATGTTAGCGCCGCCGTTGCGGAGCCGCAGGCCGCAGGAGCCCGACGCACAGGAAACAAGCGCGCGTGGAATGACGGTGCTCACCACGCCGTCTCTGAATAAAGGCACGGCGTTCACGCTGGAGGAACGGGATGCCCTGGGTCTTACCGGTCTGCTCCCCCCGGTCATATCTACGCTGGAATCTCAGGCTGCGAGCGCCTTCACGCAGTACACCCGATTACCGGATGCGATCAGCAAGAATTTATATCTGACCGCGCTGCACGACCGGAATGAGGTTCTGTTCTATCGCCTCCTTTCCGCCCATTTGCGTGAAATGATTCCCATCGTCAACGACCGCACGGTCGGGATGGCGATGGAGCAGTATCATCACGAGTGCCGCAGGCCGCGCGGCGTCTATCTTTCGATCGACCACGCGGGCTCGATCGAAGAGGCATTCGGAAACTTCCAGGCCGGGCCGACCGACATCGACCTGATTCTGGCAACCGACGCGGAGCGCATTTTTGGCATCGGCGACTGGGGCGTGGGCGGAATCGAAGTTGCCATCGGCAAACTGGCTATTTACACCGCGGCGGGCGGTATCGATCCGGCCCGCGTGATGCCGGTAATGCTCGATGTCGGCACAAACCGCGAAAGCCTGCTGGCGAATCCCATGTATCCGGGGAACCGGCACAGACGAGTGGTTGGCGAACGCTACGACGATTTCATCGATACGTATGTGAGAACGGCCACGAGGCTCTTTCCCAACGCGATTCTGCAATGGGAAGATTTCGGGCCGGGCAACGGCCACCGCATCCTCCAGAAATACTGCGGCGAAATTCGGACCTTTAACGACGACTTTCAGGGCACGGGCGCTGTGACGCTGGCGGCGCTGGTTTCCGCCATGCGCACTTGCGGCTCTCTGCTGGAGAAACAGAAGGTTGTCGTTTTCGGAGCCGGTGTCGTCGGCATCGGGATAGCGGATATGTTGCGCGATGTCATGACGCAGGCCGGCCTGACGGCCGAAGAAGCGACACAACGATTCTGGTGCATCGATACACACGGGCTGCTCACCAGCGACATGGGCGATAAGTTGCTGGATTATCAGGCCGGTTACGCGCGGCCTGCGACGGAAGTGAGAGGCTGGCGCAGCCAGACGAGCGGCGTGGACGACGTCATCGGTCTTGCCGAGGTAGTCCGCCAGATCAGGCCGACCATATTGATCGGCGCGTCCGGCCACGCGGGGGCCTTCACGGAATCGATTATCCGGAGCATGGCCAGGCACACGGAACAACCGATCGTGTTTCCGCTTTCCAGCCCGGCACCCTTTGCGGAGGCGACGCCCGCCGATTTGATTGCCTGGACCGATGGCCGGGCGTTGATCGCCACCGGCAGCGAGTATCTGCCAGTCACATGGAAGGGGATCACGCATGTGATTGGCGAGGCGAAAAATGCGATGTTGTACCCCGGTCTGGGACTGGGAACGATTGTTTCCGGCGCGCGGCTTATCAGCGTGAATATGCTCGCCGCGGCGGCCAATGCGCTTTCGAGTCTGGTTGCCGTGCGGATACCCGGCGCGTCACTGCTCCCGCATATCGAAGATCTGCGCAGTGTCGCCGCCACCGTGGCGGTAGCCGTGGCGGAGGCGGCTTCAGCCGATGGGCTGGCCGCAAAACGGCTGGACGATGTTGTCCGCCAGGTGGAAAACGCGATGTGGCAGCCCGAATACCGGCACATTCAGGCGACGTAGCGGGCACAGTTTGGCCCGGCAAAGGAGTTATCGGTGGCAATGCGATACGCAACAGTCCTTCCGTTTGTTCTGTCTATCGCCGGTATCTCCGGAGCGCAGACGCCGCCATCGGCCGACGACCAGCAGCCGTGGCGCATCTCAACGAACGTGGATCTGGTTGTGCTGCCCGCCGCAGTTCGCGATAAGAATGGATTGCCCGTTTCGAGTCTGCCGCAACAGAGCTTTCAGGTTTACGAGGGTGGTGTTCTGCAGTCGATCCGGTTGTTTCTGCACGAAGACATTCCCGTTACGGTCGGCCTGGTTGTAGACCACAGCGGGAGCATGAAGAACAAGATTCCGGAAGTAGTTGCCGCGGCGCGTGCTTTTGTGAGGTCCAGCAATTCAGACGATCAGATGTTTGTGATCAATTTCAACGAGAAGGTGAGCTCGGGGCTGCCGGACTCAATCCCGTTCAGCGATCGCGCCGACGAGCTGGAAGCCGCCATTGAAACGTCGCCGGCTTCGGGCCAGACGGCGCTTTACGATGCGGTTTCCTCCGCGCTCGACCGGTTGAAAACGGGCAGCCACGAGAAGAAGGCGCTGATCGTCATCAGCGATGGCGGAGACAATGCCAGCGCGGTCGGTCTGCCGGACGTCCTGAAGAAGGTCGGTGAATCGAACGCGCTCGTTTACGCCATCGGAATATTCGAGGCGGACGATCCCGACCGGAACCCGCGTGTTCTGCGCAGTATGGCGCGCGCCACGGGCGGTGAGGCGTTCTTTCCCGGCAAACTCGATGAGGTGGTGGCGATTTGCGAAAGCATTGCGGCCGATATTCGCCGTCAATACACGATCGGATATGTTTCTTCCAATCCGGCAAAGCCCGGAGAGTACCGGGCGATCCGCGTTGTGGCCCGGTCGGCCGGCAAGGAACTTGTTGTGCGCACACGCGCGGGTTACATCGCGGGCGGGGACACACCGGTCAACAAGCCGGTTAAGAAGGCTGGCCCCAAATGAGGGTTGGGGTGCCGCAGAGCGCGGTGCGGGGGAGTCTGAGGTGGGTCCAGCGTACGCTTTTCGCCGTTGCGTTCCTGATGCTGGGCTACTGCGTGTTCGTTCTGGCCGATGCCTGGATGTTCCAGAAGCAGGAAAGCGGTGAGCTTGCGCGGTTGGCGGACAGGCCGGACGCGACCGCTCCGGCACGGGAACTGGCGATGCGGGCGCAGCTGCCATCCGCCACCAAAGGCCTGATCGGCCGGATAGACATTGCCCGGCTCGGTCTCTCCGTGATCGTGATGGAAGGAACCACTGCCCACACTCTTCGACGCGCGGCGGGCCACATTAGCGGCACGGCGCTTCCGGGAGAGCACGGCAATGTCGGGATCTCCGGCCACCGGGATACGCTTTTCCGTCCGCTCAGAAAGATCCTGCCAAACGACATCGTCACGTTCACGACGCCCCAGAGAGAGTATCGCTACCGTGTGGTTTCCACTAAGGTAGTCAGCCCCGCTTCCGTTTCGGTTCTGGACTCGAATGGAAGCGACATTCTCACGCTGGTGACGTGTTACCCGTTCTATTTTGTCGGACCGGCGCCAGGCAGGTTCATCGTTCGGGCTGAAAGAATCGCCGATCCAACAACATAACAGCTGAGTCAGGAGCTGGCGAAGTTTTTGATGCCAGGTCCACAGGTGCGTGCAGGATATGGCGCGCAGGGTCTGGAAGAGATCAATTCCAGGCAACGGCGTAGAGTCCCGATGCGGTCCTCACGAACTCTCGGCAGAACTGAAGGTCCCTGGGAGCATCCATTTTGGGGACGGCAATTCGGGGTTGCCCATCGCGCCGCTGAAGAGGCCGCCCGCCAACCCTTTCTGGGCCAACATCAGCCCCGATGTGCCGGAAGGCGTCGCCTATCCGCCGGGCAAGATCAAACCGGCAGGTTGACGGACCAAATTCCCTCGGGGATTCTCAGAAACGCGTGGACGACTGAATCCAAAGAAACGCGAGAATCCTGCGCTCCCGCCGCGATATTCGACGGAAGGTCCCGGATCGACCTGAGTCCCGCCCGTATTAAGACCGGGGAAGACGGTGCGTCATACAGTAAGAGCATATGCGGACTTTCGACGGTTTGTCGGAGAGCGAGATTCTGGCGCTCGCCATTTCTCTCGAAGAAGAAGACGAACGCATTTACTCCGATTACGCCGAAGGCCTGCGCGGCGACTTTCCCGCCTCGGCTGCCGTGTTCGACGGCATGCGCGACGAGGAATCGGGCCATCGCCGCCGACTGATCGACTTATACCGGCAAAAATTCGGAGAGCACATACCGCTCATTCGCCGCCAGGACATCAAGGGGTTCATCGCCCGCAAGCCCGTATGGCTCATGCGGCCGCTCGGACTCGACGTGGTGCGCAAACAGGCCGGCATGATGGAAGTGGAGAGCCGGCGTTTTTATGAGCGGGCGGCTGAACGCGCTTACGACGCGGGAGTTCGCCAATTGCTCGACGACCTGATCCAGGAAGAACGCGTTCACCAGCAAAAGGCCGAGGCGCTCGAAGAAGACAAGCTGAAGCCCGAAATCAGACTCGACGAGGACGAGGCGAAGCGCCGTATCTTCGTTCTGCAGATCGTGCAGCCGGGCCTGGCCGGGCTGATGGACGGATCGGTGTCGACTCTTGCCCCGGTTTTTGCCGCGGCTTTTGCGACACACAACAGCTGGGACGCTTTCCGGGTAGGCCTGGCCGCTTCAATCGGCGCGGGCATCAGTATGGGATTCGCCGAGGCGCTGTCGGACGACGGCAGCATCACCGGGCGCGGTCACCCGTGGGTGCGGGGAGGGATTTGCGGGTTGATGACCACGCTGGGCGGAATTGGCCACACGCTGCCATTCCTCGTCCCTCAATTCAATATGGCCATGACGGCGGCTATGCTGGTGGTCGCCGTGGAACTCGCGGTCATTTCCTGGATACGGCACAAATACATGGACTCGCCACTTTTCTCCGCTGCAGTCCAGGTTGGCTTGGGCGGGCTGCTGGTCTTCGGCGCGGGCGTGCTGATCGGGAGTTCGTAGCGGACGGACTATTCAGCCGCGCGTGTCGCGGCCCGGGCGCTTCCGATCAGCGGGTCGCAGACCTCCCCGGCTTTTCCGGCTCGCGCACGATGGCCGCGTCGCAGAGCGCGAGGGCGCGTGTCGCGCTCAGCTTCGGGCACCTCGCAAGATGCCCGGAACTGGCGATCGCGGCCTCCGGCCGATGCCGCGGACCATCGAAAACCACGCGCAATTTCGCGGGCCGAATTTTGAGTATTGTCAAAGTGAAAACTATATTTGGCTTAATTTCAGTAGTTTAGCTCGCCGGTAGCCTGCCAGCGAACTCTTGAGGTTCTAGTATGCGGTTGAGGAGATCTTATGATCGTCAACAACTTGGGCAGAGTCAGCGTACCACATCCCGGGACCCCTGTCCCGCTCACGGCTAACCCTGCCATCACCGCTTCCAAAGTATTTGTCCAGGCAATCCCCGGACTGACGGGCCAGACGTATTTTGGCTCACCCACCATGGTCAAAGCCACTCTCGCGGGTGTTACCCGGGTGCTGGCGCCAAACCCCGCCGGCGGCCTTTCCGAAAATTTCTTTCTGGAGTCGCAGGATGGCAGAAACAGCATCCAGTTGGCGGAATATGCCATCGATGCCAACGTTGCCAACGAGGGTTTGCTGGTCACTTACTGGACCGAGTAAGGGGCTACCCGACCAGTCTACGGCCTGTATGTGGCGGACTGAATGTCTGTTTCCCAGACCTTCACCTCCGCCACGCTCACAGGATTCGGATTGTCCGCCAGGGCCTGCTGCATCCGTTCACCGATGTGCAGTGCCATATTCTCGGCGGTCGGATTCAGCACGTCGAATGGCGGAATATCGTTCAAAAATACGTGGTCCATCGGTTCGCACAAATCGCGCAGATGTTTCTTCAGCAAAACGAAATCGACCAGCATCCCGATCGAATCCAGCTTTTCGCCGCGCACGACCACCTGCACCTTGTAATTGTGCCCATGCACGTTCTCGCACTTGCCCTTATAGTGGCGCAAGGCGTGACCGGCGGCGAATGTATGATCCACGGCGACTTCAAACATTAAAAAAGCTCTCTACTTTGGCGAAATCCATGCAAAATCCGTAATCGGGCAAACTGTCGAAAAAGACCTGACCGTAACGCTGCTTCGTGATCCTGTGATCGAGCAGCGCCAGCACTCCCCGATCCGCGCGCGTGCGGATCAATCGACCGAAACCCTGCTTGAGCGCGATCGCGGCCTGCGGAATCTGGTAGTCGTAGAAAGGATTCCCGCCGGCATCGCGCACATTCCGTGCGCGGGCCTCGACAACCGGATCGCTGGGCACAGCGAAGGGCAACTTATCTATAATAACGCAGCTCAGTTGCTCACCTGGCACGTCGACGCCCTGCCAGAACGA
>PLEX01000190.1:0-30458 GCA_003136575.1 Bryobacterales bacterium
AGAGTAGGAAAAAAGCCGATTCCGGTGCCTTCCGGTGTGAAGGTGACGATCGGCGAACAACTGAAAGTGCAGGGCCCCAGGGGAACTTTGACTGTTCCGGTTCCGCCGGGGATACGCGTTGAGCAGAACGGCGGCAATCTCGAATTATTCCGGGATTCCGACGAACATGCCGCGCTGCACGGGCTCACGAGAGCGCTGGCCGCCAATGCCGTTCATGGCGTCGGCCCCGGCTTCACCCGCGAACTCGACATCGTGGGCATCGGCTATCGCGCGGACGTAAAGGGCAAGATCGCGACCTTCGTGCTCGGTTATTCGCATCCGATCGAAGTTTATCTTCCGGACGGGGTCGAACTGAAGATCGACAAGCAGACTCATCTGGTTTTAAGTGGCCACGACAAGCAACTGATTGGCCAGGTGGCGGCCAATATTCGGGCGCTTCGCAAGCCGGATCCGTATAAGAACAAGGGCGTTCGCTATACCGGCGAAGTTCTGCGCAAGAAGGTAGGCAAGAGCGGAGCGACAGGGGGCAAGAAGTAATGGTCCGAAAGATTTCCAAAGACGAAATCCGGCAGCGCATTCATACCCGCATCCGGCGCAAGGTTCGCGGCACCACCGAGCGGCCCCGCCTCGCGATCTTCCGCAGCGTGGCTCACATCTACGCTCAGGTGATCGACGATGCGAAGGGCGTCACCATCGTGGCGGCGAGCAGCAGCGAAAAGGGCTCCGCGTTGAATGGGGCAAAGCCGACGGGAGGCAACGTGGCGGCGGCGAAGGAAATCGGCAAGCGCGTGGCCGAGCGGGCGAAGGAAAAAGGCGTAACGCGGGTTGTTTTCGATCGTGGCGGCTATCTGTACCATGGCCGAGTGAAGGCGCTGGCGGATGCGGCGCGGGAAGCTGGACTGGAGCTCTGATGCCGGTAAAAACCGTCAAGCGGGTCGACCCGCAAGCGTTGAACCTGAAAGAAAATGTCGTCGCGATTAACCGCGTGACCAAAGTCGTCAAGGGCGGCAAGAACATGAGCTTCTCGGCTCTCGTCGTTGTCGGGGACGCGCAGGCGCGCGTCGTTGGTTTCGGCGTCGGCAAAGCCAAGGAAGTTCCTTCGGCGATCCGCAAGGGCATCGAGGCGGCCAAGAAGAACCTGCGGCGCATCCATCTGCTGGACAGCACGATTCCGCACCAGGTACTGGGCAAATTCGGCGCGGGGTTGGTCATGCTGAAGCCGGCTCGCGAAGGCACGGGCGTGATCGCCGGCGGACCGGTGCGCGCGGTGGTGCAGGCGTGCGGGATTCCGAATGTGCTTACGAAATCGATCGGCAGTCACAATCCGCATAACGTCGTCAAGGCGACGATAAACGCCCTCGAACAGTTGCGCGACATCAAGGTGGTTCGCGAAATGCGCGGTCTTGATGTTTCAAGGTCCGATGCGGCGAAGCCGGAACCGGCGAAGGCCGAGTAGTCAGGGGATATCGATATGGAAGGCAAGATCAAAATCAAGCTGATTGGCAGCGTCATCTGCACCCCGGAGAAGCACAAGGTTATCGTGCGGAGCCTCGGTCTGAAGAAGTTCAATCAGGTGGTGGAGCGGCCGGACACGCCGGCTTTCCGTGGATTTGTGAAGAAAGTGCCGCATTTGCTGGCGCTCGTCGACTAAGGACCTCCGGGTAAATCAGAGGGTAATGCAATGAATCTAAGTTCACTCAAACCGCCGGCAGGCCAGAAGCACAGGAAAAAGCGCGTCGGTCGCGGCATGGGCTCCGGCCGTGGTAAGACGTCGACCCGCGGACATAAGGGCGCGCGGTCCATCTCGGGCTACAGCATCATGCGCGGCTTCGAGGGCGGTCAGATGCCGCTCCATCGCCGTTTGCCGAAGCGCGGGTTCACCAACATCTTCAAGAAGGAATTCGCCATCGTCAATCTGCGCGACCTGGAGAATTTGCCGGGCGACACATTTACGGCGGACCTTCTGATGGAACTGGGCGTGATCAAGAAGCTGGGCGACGGACTCAAGATCCTCGCCACAGGCAATATCACCCGCAGGATCGAAGTGGAAGCGCACGTGTTTTCCAAAGCGGCGGCGGAAAAGATCGAGAAGGCCGGCGGCACGGTGAAGGTTGTCGGGGCGGCTTCCGTTTAAGTGAAGCGTTTCGTGCAGAAGGACTCAGAGCGACCGAAGGCAAAGCCACTTGAAGGAACGAGAATCCCGTGAAGTTCTTTGAAGCAGTTGCGAACATCTTCCGGATCAAGGATCTCCGGAACCGGTTTTTGTTTATGCTGGCGATGCTGGCGGTCTACCGCCTTGGCAGTTTCGTGCCCACGCCCGGCATCAACACCATCCGGTGGCAGGAATTCCTGACCAGCCAGGCTGGCTCGATCTTCGGCTTTTTCGATATGTTCGCCGGTGGCAATATTCGCCGGTTTTCCGTCTTTGCCCTGGGAATCATGCCGTACATCACGGCGTCGATCATCCTGCAGCTTCTGACCGTCGTCGTGCCCACGCTCGAAAAGCTCTCAAAAGAGGGCGAAATGGGCCGCCGCAAAATCACTCAGTGGACCCGTTATCTGACGGTCGTTCTGGGCCTCGCCCAATCGTTCGGCATGGCGCTTACGCTGCAATCGGGTTCGCAGGGATTCGTGAATAATCCGGGAATTGGTTTCGTGCTGATGACGATGCTTTCGCTCACGACCGGCACCGCGTTCATTATGTGGCTCGGCGAGCAGATTACCGAGCGCGGNNCGCGGCATCGGCAACGGCATGTCGCTGATCATTTTTACCGGCATCGTCGTCGGTATTCCGGGCGGCATCGGAAATCTCTACACCAACGTGTTCGTGACGCATGAATGGAGTTTCCTGACGTTGCTTATCATCCTGGTGATGATGATGGCGGTTGTCGGCTTTATCGTTCTCGTCGAAATGGGCGAGCGGCGTATTCCCGTGCAGTATGCCAAGCGCGTGGTCGGGCGCCGCGTGATGGGCGGAACGTCGACCCACATGCCGCTCAAAGTGAACGCGGGCGGCGTCATCCCGGTCATCTTCGCATCGTCGATCCTCGCATTCCCGCAGACCATCGCGAACTATCCCTGGGTGAAAAGCAACGACTGGCTGACGAAGATTCTGCATTCGATCGCGCGCGGCGAACCGCTCTATGTGATTCTTTTCGTCTCACTGATTATCTTTTTCTGCTTTTTCTATATTTCGATTATTTTCAATCCGAACGAAGCTGCCGACAACATGCGGAAGTACGGCGGTTTTATCCCCGGCATTCGCCCCGGCCGCAGCACGTCGGATTACATGAATACGATTCTCACCCGAATCACGCTGGTCGGCGCAATCTACCTGTCGATTCTCTGCATGATACCGGACCTGATGATCAACGGCATCCACCTCCAGCATTTGCCCCTTGTCGGCAACTTCATCGATACTTACTGTCCGCGCTGGATACTGGAAGGACTGAACGTTCAGTTTTATTTCGGCGGTACGTCGCTGCTGATCGTAGTGGGCGTAGCCATGGATACCGTGAATCAGGTGGAAGCCCAGCTGATCATGCGCCACTACGATGGATTTACTCCCCGGGCCGGCCGTATTCGCGGACGGCGCGGCTAAGTTTGATGGCGTTGCCCGAATTGGAATCCGCGCCCGTTGCGGCGCGTACGCAAAACTGTTCCGACGGGGGCCGTCGACCGCTGGCGATAGTGCTTTTCGGTTCGCCCGGCTCCGGTAAAGGGACGCAATCGAAGTTCCTGGTCCGATGGCTGGGAATTCCGCAGATTTCAACCGGCGACATGCTCCGGGAGCATGTGCGAAACGGTACCGCGATCGGCACATCGATCGCTGCCAGAATGAAGGCCGGAGAATTGGTTCCCGACCGTCTGGTTAACGAATTGGTATTTGAGAGGCTTAGCCGGCCCGATTGCGAACGGGGTTTTATACTGGACGGGTATCCGCGGACGCCGGAGCAGGCGGCGGAAATGAAGCGCGCTCTTGGCGCTTCCGGTACGACGGAGGTGGTAATTCACCTCCTCGTTGATTACAATGTAATTATCGCGCGAATGGCGGGGAGACGTGTGTGCCCGAAATGCGGTACTCTCTACAATGCCATTTCGAACCGGCCTGCCAAAGAAGGTGTCTGCGACCTGGACGGAGAGACGTTAGTGGTCCGCGAAGACGATCGGCCGGAAGTCGTTCGGGCAAGGTTGAACGAGTATGAAGCGCTGACGCGGCCGGTAATCGATTTTTTCCGCCGATCGGGCGTGAAGATGTTTGAGGAGAATGCCAGCGATTATACGCCACAGGAGATTTTTGAAAAGATCCGCGTGGATCTGGCGGATTTGACGGAGCGCGGCTTGACGGAATTGGTCGGCAAATGATAGTCATCAAGACCCGGTCGGAACTGGAGAAAATGCGGCGCAGCGGAATGCTCGTTCACGACATTCTGAAGGCGCTGGGGGATATGGCCACCGAGGGAGTTTCCACGTGGGACCTCGAAGTGGCTGCGGTAAAGATGATGCAGGACGCGGGCGCGAAGCCGGCGTTCAAGGGTTATTTCGTGCCGGCCGCCGGAGAACGGTTTAAGTATGTGCTGTGCACTTCGGTCAACGAAGAGATCGTTCACGGCATGCCGAACCCGAGGCGAATTTTGAAGAAGGGTGACATCGTTTCCATCGATACGGGCGTGTCGCTGGATGGTTATTACGGAGATTCGGCCATTACGGTTGGCATCGGCCAGCTGAGCGAGCAGGCGAAAAAGCTGCTGCAGGTGACGCGCGAGTCGCTCGAACTGGCGATCGACAAGGTTCGCGAAGGCAACCGGCTGTTCGATATTTGCGGGGCCGTGGAAGAGCACGTGGTGAAAAACGGGTTCTCGATTGTTCGGGAGTACGTGGGGCACGGAATCGGAACGCAGCTGCACGAAGAGCCGCAGGTTCCGAATTATGTGGACAGGCGCAACGAGAATCCGCGCTTGCGCGAGGGCATGGTGCTGGCCATCGAGCCGATGGTGAATGCGGGCCGGCCGGAAGCGAAGATGTTGAAGGATAAGTGGACGGCGGTGGCGAAGGACGGATCATATTCGGCCCACTTCGAGCATTGTGTGGCCGTGACGAAGAACGGTCCCTGGGTTTTGACCCGTCAGTGATGGCTCGGGCAGCAAGGTCGAGAAGCGAAGCAACCGTTCTGGAGGAGTTGCCCAGCCTGCTGTTCCGGCTGGAGTTGGGAAATAAGGCGCAGGTTCTGGCGCATGGCGCGGGTGTCGCGCAGAGGAACGGCGGCGCCGAGCGGAATTGGGTCCGGTTGTTACCGGGCGACCGCGTTGAAATCGAGTTCGCCGAACACGATCCGACGCGGGCGAGGATTTTGAAGAAGATCGGCTGAGCGCGGCGGCAGCCGAGCGGTTTGACAAGAGATTGGTTGAAAACTTATGAAGGTTCGAGCGTCGGTAAAGAAAATCTGCGTGAAGTGCAAGCTGGTTCACCGCGAGGGCGTGGTCAGAATCATTTGCGTCAACCCGAAGCATAAACAGAGGCAGGGGTAAGGAAAAAATATGGCACGTATTGCGGGCGTCGATCTTCCACCGAAAAAGCGGGCTGAGATCGGGCTGACTTACATCTACGGGATCGGGCGGACGCGGGCGAAGAGCCTGTGCCACCGCACCGGTATCGATCCGAATAAGAAGATTGGCGACCTGACCGAAGAAGAGGTCAACCATGTCCGCCAGATTCTGGAAGATGAAGGCTCGGTCGAAGGCGATCTGCGCAAGGAAGTGTCGCTGAACATCAAGCGGCACATCGAAATGGGCTCCTATCGCGGTCTGCGGCATCGCCGCGGTCTGCCCGTGCGCGGACAGCGCAGCCACACCAACGCCCGTACGCGCAAGGGACCGCGCAAGGGCACCGTGGCCGGCAAGAAGAAAGCGACGAAGACATAATATGGCAAAAGCACCGGCGAAGACGGCCAGAAAAAAGGTCGTCAAGAAAAAGGAAAAGCGCATTGTCCACAACGGCATTGTGCACATCCAGGCTACCTTTAACAACACGATCATCACGATCGCCGATCCGGAAGGCAACACGGTTTCCTGGTCGAGCGCCGGATCGCTCGGGTTCCGCGGCTCCCGCAAGGGCACGCCGTTTGCGGCACAGCAGGCCGCGCTGACCGCGGCAAATAAAGCGAATGAAGTCGGTCTTCGCACGGTCGAAGTGCGCGTCAGCGGACCGGGTTCGGGCCGTGAGTCCGCTGTTCGCGCGCTGGCAACGGCCGGCCTTGAAGTTCGCGGCATCCGCGACGCGACGCCGATTCCGCATAATGGTTGCCGGCCGCCGAAAAAGCGCAGGGTTTGATTTTCAGCCAAAGATCAACACAGATGCACACAGATAAAAAGCATTAAAGGTTCTTATCCGTGTGCCCCTGTGCTGATCTTTGGCCATTTCGGGTTTGATATTCTGGTTAGAGCACTTAAGCGGGACGAAGGTTCAATACCGAACCGTAAACCGCACGTGAAAGGAAATAAGCTTGGCACGTTACAGAGGTCCGGTATGCCGTCTTTGCCGGCGTGAAGGTATGAAGTTGTTCCTGAAGGGTGAACGCTGCCATTCAGCGAAGTGCGCCATCGAGAAGCGCAATTTTGTTCCTGGCCAGCATGGCAAGGATCGCAAAGTAAAGAAGATCGTGGGCTACGGCCTGCAGCTTCGCGAGAAACAGAAGGTCCGCCGCATCTACGGCGTTCTCGAATCACAGTTCCACATCACTTACGAGAAGGCTGTGAAGATGAAGGGCATCACGGGCGAAAATCTTCTCAGTACGCTTGAGCGGCGTCTCGACAGCGTCCTTTATCGTATGGGCCTCGCCACCAGCCGCTCGCAGGGCCGCCAGGTGGTTGGCCACGGCCACATTCAGGTCAATGGCCGCAAGGTCAATATTCCGTCGTTCATCGTGAAGCCTGGCGACGAGGTTTCCGTCCGCGAAGGCAGCAGGAACAATGCGACCATCCTGGCCGCTCGCGACGCCACGGCGCATGCCCCGTCGCCCAGCTGGATGGACGTCGATCGGGAAAACCTGAA
The DNA here is from genome assembly GCA_003136575.1 of Bryobacterales bacterium. Lineage (GTDB taxonomy): Bacteria > Acidobacteriota > Terriglobia > Bryobacterales > Bryobacteraceae > BOG-234. Next base: position 7,051 of record PLEX01000190.1, read on the forward strand.
AGGCAGAATTATTTCCACGCCGCGCCGCGACGAACTGACGCAGATTCCGATCAACGAACAGCTGATCGTCGAATTGTACAGCAAGTAGTAAGTCTTTGTGGAGTAGGCCTTCGGCCTGCGCCTTTTTAGTTGATGTAGTAAAAAACCGGCGTGTGCGGATTGAGATAAAGCCACGCCGCTATTGGAGTGAAGTAAAGAATGACGTTTAAAAGCTTTCAGAAACCAAAGCGTCTGGTGGCAAACACCGAGACGCTGACGGAACGCTTCGGGCAGTTTACCGCCCAGCCGTTCCAGCGCGGCTTTGGCACCACGATCGGCAATTCACTGCGACGCGTGCTGCTATCGAGCATCGAAGGCGCGGCCATTACCGCCATCCGCATCGATGGAGTGGATCACGAATTCAGCCCGATCCCGGGCGTGGTCGAAGACGCCACCGACATCATCCTGAACCTGAAGCAGGTTCCGTTCAAGGTGATGGGCGACGGCATCAAGACCGTGCGCATCCGGGCCGAGAAGGCGGGCGAAGTCTTCTCCGGCCAGATCGAGACCGATCAGGATGTGGAAGTGCTCGACCGGCATTTGCACATCGCAACGGTCAGCGAGGGCGGCAAACTCGATATCGAAATGCGCCTGAAGCCCGGCCGCGGTTACGTGAGCGCCGACAAGAATTTCGACGAGGATCTGGCCATCGGCTACATTCCGATCGACTCCGTGCACTCGCCCGTGCGCAAAGTGAATTTTACAGTCGAAGCGGCGCGCCTCGGTCAGATGACGGATTACGACAAACTGACGCTCGAAGTCTGGACCAACGGCGCGATTTCCCCGCAGGACGCCATCGGCCATGCCGCGAAGCTGCTGAAGGATCACATGACGATCTTCATCAACTTCGAAGAGCTGCCGGACGCTGTGGAAGAGCCCTCGGAACGGACGGGCGATCGCGTCAGCGAACAGCTGAATCGCTCGGTCGAAGAGCTCGAGCTTTCCGTCCGTTCTTACAACTGTCTGAAGAACGCCGGCATCCAGACGATCAGCGAACTGGTGCAGAAGACGGAATCGGAAATGCTGCGCACGAAGAATTTCGGACGCAAGTCGCTCAACGAAATCAAGGAAATCCTTTACGGCATGGGGCTCGGCCTTGGCATGAAGCCGGACGCTTCGGGTCATCTGGTGGCGGGTCCGCCGCCCGCGCCGGGCAGCATGGAAGATATTCCGGAAGACGCGCCGTACGAATAGCTATTGTGGGCGCGTCCGCCGGTGCTTAAACCGGCGGCGAACCCGGAAGGTTCAGGAAAATGAGACATCGATTTGGCAACGTAAAACTGAAACGCGATATCGGGTCGCGCAACAGCCTGTTTAAGAACCTCACGACGAGCGTGATTACCGAAGAGCGCGTCATTACGACCGTTCCGAAGGCGAAGGCGATCCAGCCGTTCGTGGAGCAGATGATCACGCTCGCGAAGCGCGATTCGCTGCACACACGCCGGCAGGCGGCTGCGTTTCTCCAAACCCCGGCGGCCGTCCAGAAGCTGTTCGATACGCTCGGCGCCAGGTTCGGGCAGCGCAACGGCGGCTATACGCGTATTACCCGGCTTGGACCCCGCAAGGGCGATGGCGCGGAACTGGCGATGATCGAACTGGTCGGTTCCGAACTGGTGAAGCGCGCGGCGGAGCGGGCGAAGCGCAAGGAAGAGCGGCTCAAGGCGCAGCAAGGGCGCGAGCCGGAAGAAGCGGACGAAAAAGAGTAGTCCGTTTTCGAAACACATGAAGCCGCGGACTGGTGGATCGCCGGTTCGCGGCGTTTTTATTTTTTGTTGGAGCGGGATTCGCGAATCGCCGACGATATGTTATGACCCCCGCGCGGCTCTACTATCACAACCAGGGATTCGCAAAGCGCGGATCCCGAATCACCTCGTCGTCGGTCAGGCATTTCAGGAAATCAATCAAATCCGCACGATCCTGCGCCGACAACGGAAACCCGCCGATCAGGTGATCCTTATTCGGATTATCGTGGCCGTTGCCCGCCATCGGTCCCGACGCGATCCGCCGTCCGCCCGCCGCATAATGATCGAGCACGCCTTCGAGCGTCTGAATACTGCCGTCGTGCATGTACGGCGCGGTCAGCGCAATGTTGCGCAGCGTCGGCGCCTTGAATTTGCCCACATCCGCCGGCGCGTGCGTGAATTCGTAAATCCCGACATTGGGCGAGGGATAGGAAAGCCCGCCGGAAAGATTGTACAGGCCAGTGTTGTGAAACTCGATCTCCCGGTCGGCATTCCGTTCGGAGGCCGTCGCGTCGCTGAAGTTAAACCCGCTGTGGCAGCGGAAGCAGGAAATATGCTGGCTGAAGAACAGGATCTCGCCGCGTTTGGCGGATTCGGACACCGCGTCGTCTTCCCTGTCGTAGTGATACCGGTCATACGGCGAGCGCGCGGAGATAATACTGCGTTCGAAACTGGCAATCGCCTTTGTCACGTTGGCCATCGTGAAGCGGTCGGTATCGGCGGGAAACGCCCGCGCAAACAAGGCGGCATACCTGCTGTCGGAACGCAACAGGGGCAGGAACGCGTCGCCTTCGCGCAAGCCGAGTTCTACCGGATGATCGCCGAACATCGGCACCAGCGCTTGTTTCTCCAGGCTCTTCATCTCCGGGTTGCTCCACGTCAGCGCCGCGCTGTACGCCACGTTCACCAGGCTCATGGCGCTGCGCGAGTGCAACTCGCCGGTGGCCCCGACACCCACCGCGCGGCCATCGGTGAAAGCAAGGTCCTGTTTGTGGCAATTGGCGCACGATTGTTTCCCGTTCACCGACATCCGCGAGTCGTAGAAGAGATAACGGCCCAATTCGACTTTGGCTGCCGACATCGGATTATCGGCGGGAACATAGGGTCTTGGAAAGCCCTTCGGCAGATTCCACTGGTAATCGGCGGGCTTTTCCGGTTCGGCCGACACGGCCCAGCGGGTGGTCAGCGCCAGAACCAGTAAGGCGGCCGCCATCGCCGGCAGTTTGAGCCCGTTCATTGTCCGGTCCCTCTATTTCTGCAACTGGACAACTTCCAGGGTTTCCAGCATCCTGACCGATCGCGCGCCAGCCTTATCGTCCGGGCAAACCAGCCGCAGCGGACCCTGGTAACCGAACAGCGCCTTCCCGTCGCGCTTATCGACAACCAGAATCTTCCCGTTGCCGAACGACGCGTCTATTTCCCCCAGTGCAAAAACCACCTGATAACCGTCGTGCGCCTTCGCCAGGACGTACGTGGTCAACGCCTTGCCCCTGAGCTGATTCCCGAGCGGCGTGCCCGCGCGCTGGAGGATCTCGCGCAGCGTCACGCCCTCGTACTCAACCTGAGTGCCGTCCTGATCGGGGATGGAAACCTTTTCCCGAGGCATCGCCGCAAGGTCCTCCGCGCCGAGCGTGATCGGTTTCGCGACGTCGCCGCTGACGACCAGCTTAGCCGGTGCCTGTGCCACCGCCGGAGCGGGCGTCTGGGCAAACATCAAGCTCGCCCACACTCCGGCGACGGCCGCGATTCGAATAAACAATTGCTTGTGGAACATATTCCCGGAGGAGTTCGGGCCTAGCGCCCGGGACCCATTTGCATGCCGCCCATGCCGCGTCCGCTGCCGCCGCGTCCGCCGCCCATGCCGCCACGGTTCGCCGTTGAAGGCGGAACCACGCCCTTGATTCGCAGATAGACAGCCATGCTGCCGTAGCATTCGTTGTCATGGACGTTCACTCCGGCCAGAGTGCCCGCGCGCGAACGCTGTCCGCGGCCGGAGGCTACCATCTCGAGCGCATTGGCATCGGTCAACGAGTTGAACGCGGTGTCGCATTCGGCGAATGACGCCTGCAGTGCCGCCACCAGGTCGGCCTTCGTCGTCTTCGTGGCGGCGTCGCCACGCTTGGCCGCGCCGTTCAGGCCTGAACAAGTGCCCAGATTGGAATCCGCGACGTGAGCGACCCACTTGCCAAAGGTCATCTCTTCCGGCACGGGCGCGAAGTCGTAATTCGCTTCGGGCATGGCATTGGCCGCGCCGATCAGATTGTTCTTAACCTGGGTGTAAGCCTGCTTCACCTCGGCCGAAATGCCGGATGGCATCTGCATCCCGCCGCCTCCCTGGCCAAACGCCGGAACGCAGCACGCGCAAACAATCGAAAACGTCAAAAACTGCTTCTTCATGGAATCGTAAATCTCCTCAGCCGGAATGCCGGTGGAACTCTACCAGTGTAATGGAAGACCTGCGAAAACGTGCGATGGAAAATGTCGAAGTTCCCGCCGCGGACGTGACCGGCGGCAGCGCCGTTCAGCGCGAGCCATCGCCCCAAAGCGTAAACGCCGCCCAATAGAACGGGTGCCGGTAAGCCGTCGACTGCATCATCTCCAGTTCCGTCCTGCGCAACGCTGCCGCCTTCGATACCGATCCCGCGCTGCCGCCCAGATGCCGGTAAAACAGCGTCATGAACTCCCGCGAGGCGGCTGAATCCACTTTCCAGAAACTGAGCACCGATGACGACGCGCCCGCAGCCGATAACGCCCACCCCATCCCGATCATGCCTTCGCCCGGGCCTGTGCTTCCCAACGCCGTTTCGCAAGCGGAAAGAACTACCAGATCGGCGCGAAGATGCATTGACATGATGTCGAACGCGGTCAACATGCCGTTCTCGTCCGAATCCTTCGCTGTGGTGCTCTTGCCCTCGCCCAGTCGCACAAACGAAGCGAGCGGGTCGCTGTTATTCAGCCCCGCGTGCGCCGCAAGATGAATAGTCCGCGCTTCCGGCGCCTTGCTGCGAAACTCCGCGGCGGTGGCTGAAGTTCCCGTGAGTACGATCGCCGATCCGCGCGGGTAGCTCTTGCCGATTTCCGCAACTTCTTTGGCCGCGTCCGGCAGCGGCGACGACGAAGGAAGGGGGTTGCCCAACGCCAACAACTGGAGGCCGCCGGTCGTGGCGGGCTGTCTACGCTCATGGATTTCAACCGCGGCGGTCAGCGACGGAGTCAGAGTAATCGCGCGTGTCTCGATCAGGTGACGTCCGGAAGAGTCGACTAACGCCTCAAAAGGAATCTCCCAAAGCGCTCCATCGGGCGAGACGATCCAATCCGTCGTCCCTCGCAGATCGTCCATCGCCGGAGCCAGCAGCCGATGGAACAAATGCTGCGCCGCGATCTTGTAACCCAGTTCGCGCTTGGCTAATTGTTCGCGGAATCCTCGCACCTCAGCCGACAGAGTGCCTTGCGAATCGTCCAGAAGGTGCACCGAGACTCGTGGCTTTGAATCGGCCCCGGCCGATTGCCGAACCACCAAGAGCGCGACTCCCGATGGCACGATAAAGTAATCGAGCAGCGCAGTGTTTGCTCCAGGCAACAAGGCCGCGAGTTTCTCCGGGCCGGCCGGTTCGAAATCGGCCGATTGCACGGCAAGATCCGGATGGTGATCGTACAATTCGCGCCGGAACTGCCGGTATTCCCGCATTGCGTCCTGCAGCGATGCCGTGGCGGAGGCGGGTGGGGTGGGCATCGTCAAAACCGCCTCATTAGCCGCGGCCAGACGTTTCCGCAACTGGTCTTGTCGCGACGCTTCGGCGGGAGTCATAACGGCGCGATCGTTTACCCCCCCGCGAAGGAGAATATCCATCAGGACACGCGCCTTTGCCTGTTCGGCGCGCTGCAGCGCCTCCGCAGGCAGGCGAAGATCGATCAGGTTCCTGACAGATGCCTGATAGAGAGGAATCAGCTGCTCGAACGCGCCGCGCAGATCCGACGCTTCGCCCGAACTCTGCGCCCGCAGCGTCTCCGCGATCGTCAATGCCTCGTCGAAACAAGTCCGCGCGGCTTCCGGCTGGGCGGAGGCCCTGGCGGAACCCAGCGCCAGCAGCGCCTCGTACGTCCTCGTCGGCGATGCCATTTGCCTCGCTATTTTCAATGCATTCGCGGCGTCTTCCGATGCGACTTTAACATCGCCGCGCATAAGGAGCACTTCGGAGCGTTTGCGCAGCGCCGTGCTTTCGTAATCGGGGATCTTCGCATCCCGCGCTATCTGCAGAGCCTGCCGGAACGCCTCGTCCGATGCAGCCGTCTGGCCGGCTTTGTTGCGCATTTCGGCCGCGTTCAGCAAAGTCAGTGTGTGGATACGCCAGCCGTCCGGGCCCGCGCTCATTTCCACCGCCTTTTCAAACGACTTCCAGGCCAGATCGGCTTGACCCAGGCGAGCCTGCACCTCGCCCAGATTGTTGTACCGCAGAGCCCGGTCGACCGGCAACGCGTCGGCGCTGGCCGCCAGAGCCTCCGTTTGCAGTTTCAGCGCGGCGTCATAGTCGCCCAGAAACGCATAGCCTTCCGCCAGGTTGTCGATCAATATGGCCGTACCCGCGGCATCGCTCGTGGTCCGGCTGATTGCAAGGGCCTCGTTCAGCAGCTTCATATTGGCGCGCGAGTTGCCGGTCAGGTAATAAAGCTCGGCCGTCGTTGCCAGGGCCCTCGCAAGGTGCTCGGGGTGCCCGCAATTCTTCGCGAGGTCGTTCTCCCGTTTCGCCATGGCGAAGGATTCATCCAGCAGGCCCAGTCTTTGCAGTGCCAGAGCCGCTCCGTGGACGTTTTCGAGAAGCATGTCGGCGTCTCCGGAGGCCTCTGTCACCTCAATGCCCCGTCGGTAAGCGTCGAGCGATTCCGTCACTTTACCAATGCGCGCGCGGCTCATGCCGATACGGCGGTAATAGAGGCCCGCGCGGGCTGGTTCGCCCGCAGCCTGCGCCGCCTGAACGGCCTCAAGATACGACTTCTCCGCCGCCGCCCAGTCGTGCTTCGAGAATTCGGCGTCGGCACGCTGCTCGAGCGACTGAAGGTCCACTTCCGCCGACTGGGCCAGAAGCGAAGACGCGATCAGCATCGCGACGATCCATGACATAAGTCTGTCCGCCCCGACCACCACCTAGCCGATCCTAATCGAGCGCATCGCAAATGAACTCGATGATGTTGTGGTCCGGGTCCATGACGTAGATCTGCGGCCGTCCGGTTACGGAGTCGGGCCGCACCACTACTTTGAGGAGGTCTCCGTCCGGCAAGTCCGTGCGATAACCCTTGCACTCCAGCCAGGCCAGCGTCTTTCGGTAACTGCTCATGCCGAGCGCGAAGTGGACATCGAAGGTATCGAGGGGCTTGTTTTCGCGCGTCGTGGCGTCATCCCGAACGACGATATGGAGATGCTGGCCGCCTCCGAACTGGAACCATGCGCCAGGATACGGGAACACCGGCCGCGCGATCTCCCGCAGTTCAAGAACGTCGCGGTAAAAGCGGCGGCAGGCATCGAGATCGAGCGTCGCGACGAGAACGTGATGAAGGGAAGGAGTCACCATATGCGTGTTTCAGTGACGATGATACAGCATGGCACCGCCGTCAATACTCCTGTAACACCGAAGCCGGAGCGGATTGCCCGCGTCTCCGTGCCCGGCGCTCACGCCGTCACGGCCGATACGCGGTGAGCAGCCACAGCATTACCGCGCCCCAGGCCCGGCGCCAAAACGCACCCGCGGCAGAAACGCCGGCGAAGAGAGCGCGGCTACAGTGTTACCGCGCCCCGGTGCCCGGTGCTAACGCAGCCACGGCAGATAGGCGGGCGCGGACCGCTGCCATTGAACGAAACGGTCGCCGAAGCGCTCCCGAAGGAGCGAGTCTTCCACGCGGACCCGAATTTCTGTGCCAACTATAAACAGAGCAATAGAAATCGGCCACCCCGGCAGTGTCCCGACCCAGAAAATGCTCGCCAGCAGCATCCCGAACATCGAAGCGTAGATGGGATGCCGCACGAGGCGATACGCGCCCGTCTGCACAAGATCATGATCCCGATTTAGCCCGGCATCGAAACGCCATTGACGTCCCAGATTCCGGACGGCGCTGCGGAAAAGGAAGATCGCGCCGAGGGCGACAACTCCACCCGCGGCTGCTCGCCATAATTCGAGATCGGCCGCCCATGTGTTCGGTCCGTGGGTGAGGGCAACGAAGTACCCAGCCGACTCAAGGAACAGTCCCCAGCGAGCCCTGGGGTCGACCCTGATTGGTTTCTCGCGGTTCCTCATCGCCGGTACGATAGCCGGTAATATCCACACGACCCAGGCGACCGCGAGGAGCCCGAGCCGGACAACAGGGCTGAGCGCGTTCATTCGATTCCCATCGCCTCCCTGAGTTGCCTGGCCCGTTCGCGGCTGACGTCGCGTTCTTCGCCATTCGTCAATTTAACGCGCCATGTGCCTGAAAACCACGGCACCAGTTCCTTGATTGTCTCCAGGTTCACCAATTCGCCGCGGCTGATTCGCAGAAACCCGGACGGGGCAAGCAGCGTCTCCAGTTCGCCGATCGTCTTCTCGACCAGCAGGCGGTCCGCCGCGGTAACGGCGAAAACCAGCTTGTCTTCGATCTCGACGCGAATCACTTCCCTCAGCGGCACGATCACAATCCGCTTTCCGCGTCTGGCCGCAAGGCGTCGCAGAGGCCCGCTGCGTTCGCGCGCCACATCTTTCACACGGCTGACGGGATCCGTCTCGCGGGGAGGCATTCTTTGCCGAACCCGCGCCAATGCCCGTTCCAGACGTTCCGGCTGAACTGGCTTCAGCAGATAATCCACGGCGTTGGCTTCAAAAGCGCGGACGGCATATTCGTCGTATGCCGTCACAAAAACGATGACTGGCGGATCGCTCAGATGCTGCACCACTTCAAAGCCGTCGAAGCCCGGCATTTCGATGTCGAGCAACACCAGATCCGGGCGAAGCTCGCCGATCTTTTCGATCGCCTCGACGCCATTTACCGCCTCATCCACGATCTCGATGTCGGCGGAGGGTTCAAGTTCGCGCCGCAGTGCCGCCCGCGCGAGATCCTCGTCGTCCACCAGCAGCGTACGGATTTTCATGCGGCCGCTTTTGCCTCGAAACTGAATTCCACCCAATCCACGCCGCGATTGAACTGCAGAGGTTCGGCTACCCCGGTAAACAGCCTCAGCCTCTCGCGAACGTTGTCGAGCGCGTGGCCGGGCCGGAACATGGCTGCCGGTTCCGGAAGCGCACTCTCGTCCGCCGTATTGCGCACGGAAACGCGGACCCCCTCCGGCGATGCCTGCACTCCGACATGCACCATGCCGCCGTCTATCAGCGGCGCAATTCCGTGTTTAATGGCGTTCTCCACCAGCGGCTGAAGAACGAGCCCGGGAATTCGCACGTCGGGGAGGATGCCTTCCGGCAACTCGACCCGAAGCCGTTTGCGGAAGCGGGCATGTTCGATGGAAAGATAGTCGCGAACAAACTGCACCTCTTCCGACAGCGTGACTGCGTCGGCATGGCTGCAACCGAGCGTATAACGGAACAAATCGGAAAGACGCCCGATCGTCTGGCGCGCGGCAGCGGGATCTTCTTCGATCAAAGCGGAGATCGTGTTCAGCGTGTTGAAGAAAAAATGCGGATTGATCTGCGATTGCAGCGCGCGCGCCTGCGCCTGCGAAGCGCTTGCTGCGAGTTCGTGAACGGCCAGTTGCTGCTGGCGGAGCTTCGCCTGCGCGTCCTCCACCTGAAGCTTGAGCTTCATGAACGCGCCGATGACCAGGGCGAGGACCGCGCCGATGAGGCCATCGACAGCCACGACTGGCCAGAAGTATGGAATCTCGATGTGAATGCCGGCGGGCAGATGCATGACGATCGCGAAACTCACCGCGCAGGCAAGCGAACTCGCCACGGCGTTGTACACGATGTAGATGGGCCGCGCAATGGCCGGCGGATAGTCTTTCAGGATCGAACGCAGATGGGCATTTCCGAGCCCGCAGGCGAGGAAAAAACTAAGCGCGAACACCACGCCGATCACCGCCGTCCAGAACAGCGCCACCGGAGTAACGAATATGCTCAGCGCGGACGCGGGATCGGAGAAACTCGTGAAAAATGCCGCCCAGAATGGCCCGGTGACCGCGCCGAAAACAACGCACTTCGCCAACAGAACCGGAATCTCGTGCAACGGTGGCGGAGCGCCGCGGATGCGAAACAATGACAGAACCCATTTCATAGCTTCAGTGTGCCCCCGCTTGTGCCCGGTCGCGGCCTTTATCGGACGAACGGGAGAGACTTACGATCGAACGGTCGCAAACGCGCCGCTCAACCGCCGCCACGTCACATCCAGTTCCTCGGGCAGAATCCGCGTTTCGCCGATTGTCGTCATGAAATTCGAGTCGCCGGTCCATCGCGGCAATACGTGCATATGGATATGGCCCGCGATGCCCGCTCCCGCGCTCTCGCCAAGGTTCATGCCGATATTCAGGCCGTCAGGCCGATAGACGCCTCGCAAATGCCCCTCGGCCACGCGTACAAGTTGCATCAACTCCGACGCGGCCGTCTCTTCAATGCCGTTCAGTTGCGACGAATGGGCGAACGGCACCACCATCAGATGGCCGCTCGTGTAGGGAAACCGATTGAGCACCACGAAATTATGGACGCCGCGATGAACAATCAGATTCCGTTCGTCCTGATTTTCCGCCGCCATGTCGCAGAAAATGCAACCTTGATTCGTGCGCGCCGCGGTCAGGTAGCGGTAGCGCCAGGGACTCCAGAGATGGTCCACTGTGAGCCGATCAAACGACAGGCGCTTCGGAGGCGCCCGCAGCGGAAGCGCCCGAAATTCCGGAGTTGTTGACTACGTCCTTCAGTTCCTTGCTCGGCTTGAAGTACGGAATTTTCTTCGCCGGTACTTCCACGCGGGTACCGGTCTTGGGGTTGCGGCCGATGCGCGCCTGCCGCTGACGGGTTCGAAAACTTCCAAATCCGCGGATTTCGATCTTGTCGGCGCTCCGCAGCGAACGAACGATGCTGTCGAAGATCGCCTCGACGATAACCTCGGATTCCTTGCGGGTCATTTCCACGACGCGCGAGACATCTTCAATCAGATCGGCTTTTGTCATCCTTTTCCCTTCCTCAAAAACTGTCGCCTCAACCACAACGCGGGCCTAAAGGCATTATCTACCAACAGCATGGCTCGCCGCAGCCTAAGCAGCCCGGGGAGTGCCCACCGTTTCCTCGTTTCCGGGTGGCAACAGCAAGCGCCGACCAACCCACGGTGTCGCCTGTTTCACGGCTTTGGCCTGCGTGGCAGCAGACTCTCAAGCCCGGAACCGGCGGCGGTTGCCCGACGACGGTACTCCTCCAGGCGGTCGTGTTCTTCGGCATCCGCCATGGCCTTCAGGCTCAGGCCGATTTTCCGTTCTTCCGCGTTTATCCTGATGACCTTAAAATCCGCTTGCTGCCCCGGCGTCAAAGGGGGAGGGTCGGACTTTCGCCCGGACCATCCGGGCACCTCCGAGAAGTGGCACAGGCCTTCCACGCCCTCCGCCAATTCCACAAAGCCTCCAAAGCCGGCGAGACGCAACACTTTGCCATGCACAGTATCGTTCACATGATGCTGCTGGAACCACGTTTCCCAGGCATCCGGCTGCAGTTGCCTGATCCCGAGCGATAACCGCTTATGCGCCGCGTCGATGGCGAGAATCACGGCCTGCACCATTGAACCCTTACGCAGGATTTCGCTCGGATGCTTGACGCGCTTTGTCCATGAGAGATCGGAGACGTGCACCAGCCCGTCGATCCCCTCCTCGATTTCGATAAACGCCCCGAACTCCGTCATGTTGCGAACGCGGCCCTCGACAACCGAACCGACGCTGTAGCGCTGTTCCACGGTCGTCCACGGGTTGGCCTCCAGTTGCTTGAGGCCAAGCGAAATGCGCCGATCGTGTACGTTTATTTCGAGAACGACCGACTCCACCTGGTCGCCTGGCTTTACCACCTTCGACGGATGCTTCATTCTGCGCGACCACGTCATTTCGCTGATGTGGATAAGTCCTTCGATTCCCGGCTCCAGTTCGACGAACGCGCCATAATCGGTAACGGTTGCAACGCGCCCCAGCAGTCGCGAACCCACGGAAATCCGATCGGCAACGCCTTCCCATGGATCGGGCGTGAGTTGCTTGATGCCAAGCGAGACACGCTCTTTCGCAGGATCGAATTTCAGGACCTTCACCGTTACTTCGGCGCCGGACTCAAGGACTTCGGAAGGGTGCGCCACTCTGCCCCAGGAGATATCGGTCACATGCAAAAGACCGTCGATTCCGCCCAGATCGACGAAGGCTCCGTATTCGGTCAGATTCTTCACGGTTCCGGTGAGGGTGGCGCCTTCGTGAATCATGCCGAGCGTAACGCTTTTGCGGGAATCCACATCCTGCTGAACCGCGAGTTTGCGCGAAACCACGGCGTTGCCGCGCTTGCGGTTGAGTTTGACGATTTTAACCGGAATGTCCTGGCCGATGAACTGATCCACGCTGCGAATAGGGCGCGGGTCCACCTGCGATCCCGGCATGAAGGCGCGAACGCCGACATCCACCGAGAGTCCGCCTTTCACGCGGCCCAGCACCCGGCCTGAGATGGTCAATTCCTCGGTAAGGGCCCGCTCAAGGTCGTCCCAAACCTTGAGCCGCGAAGCTTTTTCGTGCGAGAGCTGAACGTAGCCTTCGGCGGTATAACCGCCTTCGACCATGACTTCGATTGCGTCGCCGGGTCTGACTGCGGCGATGCCGGCCGCGTCCTGAAATTCCGATAGGGGCACGACGCCATCGGACTTGGAGCCGAAGTCGACATAAACGTCGCCACCTTTAATCTTGATGACGCGGCCTTCGATTACCTCGTGCCGGGATGGAGGCGCGAGATGGGTGTAATCCTCTAAAAAGTGCTGGTAGTCTTCCGCGTCTATGCCGCTGGCCGGAGCCCCGGCCGCGGCCAAATCGTTGTCGGGCATGTCGTTGTCAGGCATGTCACTGGTAATCAAGGCGTTGCCTCCCACCCGCCTTTTCGCGATCCCACGGGCAGGACCGCATCCGGGACGGGATTCTATCAACTATAGAGAGCGGCGGACGGCTTGTCAAACGGGGCGGGGAAGCGCGATTTTCCCGGCCGGGACCCAAGCGCGAGCGTGATGGGATGGCGTAGGCGGAAACTGGCCGGGGCGAAGCCAATAGAGCGGTAAAAGTTGGTATCGAAAGGGTTTGTGGCGGGGTCGCGGATTCCTGCGAATCGTTTGTTTACAGTTGTCTGGTGGGATCGAATGGCGCCGGCGATTGTTTGTGGCCGGCACNNGGCACGGGGGGTCGCGGGTTGACCGGACACGGGTTTTCCGGCTCGTGGAGGCAGAGGTTGGCGGCGGGAGTCATCTGCCCGCAGTATGGCACCGGCGAACGGGAGGGAGAAAAGTGGATGTTGATTCTATTGGAGATATAGGCAAAAAAGGACGATAACGAGGAATCGGAACCCAGGCAGAAATGCCCAGCCGGACAAGATCGACAGCTAACGCACTGCCGCCGAGCCTGCCCGACCTGAGGATCTACCACGACTCTATTGCACTACTATGGTTACAGAGTTCGATGTACCCGTCGCTCCGGTTTGCAGATCGGTCGCCGTAATCACTAACGGCACGGCGTTGCCTGGGGTCACTCCAGCCGGCACCTGGACATTCACCTGATACAGCCCGGCAAAAGTGGGAGTCAATCCCGAGAACGATACCGGTGCAGCAACGCCACCGATTTGGGCAGTCACGGTTGACGTCGTCGCGAATATAGGACTCATCGGCGCGGCAACACCATCGGCGGGCGCCGCCTGTCCGGTCGGCCCCAGCACTATCCCCAGACCCGTGCAGTAAACCACCAGGAAATCGCCGGCTTGCGCCGGATTCGACGCGGTATTCAGCTGCCCTGTGAGGGCTTCGGCCACAACTCCGGGTCCCGATCCCGTTTCGTTCACTGTAAAAATCCCTGGCTGCAATTCCAGCACCGACATCTGCACCGGAACTGACGAGCCGGACCCGTTCGTGACGACCAACGGATAACTCGCGTTCGGCTTAAGCGCCTGCGGAACAATTGCGTTGATCTGGCCCGGACCCGCATAATTCATTGGCATGGGCAGTCCGCCCAGAGTCAACTGCGTTCCATTAAGTGTGGTGGGCAGGGGCGTCGATGTCGCCCCTGGAGTTCCGAGGCCTGCCAGGCTCGTGCCGTAGATGGCGATATAACTTCCGATTGAAACGACCGATGGCGGCGCCTGACTCGCGCCTGCGGCGTTGGCGATACCGCCCGTCGGCTGCGGCAGCGTCTTCGCGACAACCGGGACGACATTCAGTGTCACGGGAATCGAGGCGATACCGCCGGCGGCGCTGACGTTGACCGTACCGGTATAGACGCTGCCGACGGGTATGCCTGTCGGGTCAGCGCTGATGGTAATCGTCGCGGTATACGTGTACTGGAGTCCGACGAAAGATGCCTGCACCATGGTTCCCGTACCGGGAGAGACGCCGATCCAGCCGACACCTTGGTTGGTGTTGAAATTGCTCGTGTATGTCGGGGCACCCTGCGTAAGAGTCACGTAGCTCACGGTTACGATTGCCGTGCCCGGGAGGCCACCGAATGGAGCGTTAATCGTGACGGATGTGGGAGACACCGTGAGCGTCACCGGATTGCCCCCGCCACCGCTCCCACCGCCGCCTCCACCGCTGCTGGCCGCAGCCGTGCTGAACGTCCAGGTCGTTGATGGAGCCGACGCCCCGGCGGAGTTTTTCGCAACGATATTCCAATAATAGGTCGTCCCCGCGGCGGTCGGTACGGTATAAGACGTGGCCGCTACGCCGGACTTGAACAGCAGAGGCGCCGTTGTCCCGAGGTATACATCGTAGGAAGTCGCGGCACTCGCTGCGTTCCAGGAGAGCGTCACGGAAGTTGACAGCCCTGTGGCCGCGTTCGCAGGCGCTGTCAGTATCGGGGACCCGGGGACCGCGCTCGTCTGGAAGCGCAAAGCATAACCATTGGACAGCACAGGCGATCCGTAACTCCACTGCAACTGCTGGCCCGCCGCCAGTCCACCGGTATTGTGAATGCCGACCGTGGCCAGCGCGCCGTTATTGTTGGGATCGCCCGCTCCAAGCGTCACGGTCTGATACTGGAACGTTATTGAATTCGTTCCCTCCGTGAGCACAACCTGAAATGTGATGCCGCTCGAATCGCCTTGCGGGTAAGCGTTGTTCCACTGAATAACGAACGTGCGATTTCCGGGCGTTCCGAAACCCTGATAGAAAACCGATCCACCTCCGGGATTCTGGAAAGTAAGATCCGTCCAGAAGGGGTAAAGCGCGGGCAGATCCGGCGCGGGACTCACAGACGACAGATCGACGTTGGCGAAATCGATAATCGTCGAACATGTATTCGCATTGGCCACAAAATAGACCGCGCCGTTCGAACTGACGCAAACCATCGTATAGTTGGTCCCGTAAAAGCTGAATGTGAATGGAAGCGTGAGGGCTACCGCGCCATCGTCCACGCCGGCGAGGACGCTCGTGCCTCCGTTGGCACCCGATATATTGGCGAAGCTGTAAACAGTCGCGTCGCTTCCGGTGTAGCCGAGGGAATCCGGTCCGCGAGTGGCGCCCCATCCGGGGAGCGCGAACATCACCGGCAGCAGCAGAGCGGTTGCGGTCATTACAGTCCGCCGAATCAGGTTAATGTTCATTTCGCGGCTCCTCATCGTACTTTTCTCGTTCATTGTCCGATTCCTCGCCTCAATATGAAGTCTGCTTGACAGTGAAAATCCCGCCGCCGAAAGTAATGTGCGCTATCCGGACCGCCGGGTTCACGGAATTGAAAAGCGTCACCACGAATGGCTGAGTGAATATGTCGAGAGTCGGCCCGGTCAGAGGTCCGAGCGTTACGATGCCCGGTTGGTCGGTACCGATTCCGGTAGGCACGCAGTCGTTCGCGTTGGGTGACGCGAGCAGGTCGCCGCTCCCGCCCAAATACCCGAATAGCGCGCCGTAGGCGTTGAAGCTGTAGGCACAGGCTGCGCCGGATTCTGTTACCGTGAAGACCTGATCGCCAACCTGAATGCTGCCCGAGCGCGTCGAACCGGAGGGATTAGGCAGCGCCGTATAGGTTATCGTTCCGGAGGCACCGCTGCCGCTTTCCGTCACCGACGTGAGCCAGCTTGCATAGCTTAGCGGCGTGACGGTACTGACGTCACATCCTTGCTGCGACGTTGAGAAGCTCAGAGTCTCGGCCACCGCGCCCGTGGAGGCAATGGTCGTTGACGGCGAAGCAAGCGTGTAGGAACAGGCCGCCGGAGCTTCCGTAACGGTGTATGTCTGAGACGCAATGGTGAGAGTTCCGACCAGCGGCGCAAGGGTCGCATTCGGCTGGGCGACGAACTGTACCTCGCCTGTGCCGCCTGTCGCCGACGCAAGGATACTAAGCCATGGGGCATTGCTCATCGCCGACCACGTGCACGCCGCAGGCGCTACGACGCCGACAGATCCAAGGCCGCCCGCCGCCGGAACCATGCCAGTAGTTGAAAGCAGGCTGTAGGAGCAAGTCGTGCCTCCCTGCGAAATGCCGACTGTCGCTCCGGAGACAAGTATCGAACCCATCCTTGCTGTGGCGGAGGATGCATTGGAACTGGTTGTAACGTCGATCGTCCCGTTACCCGATCCGCCGGCGGGGGAAACGGTAATCCACTGGTTGTTGCTCGCCGCCGTCCACGAACAGTTGGAGCCGTTTGTGGTGACGGCAATGGTGCCGGTCCCGCCAACCGCGGCAAACGGACTGCCCAAAGTTAAGTTATTCAGGCTGACGGTGCAGGCCAGGCCTGCCTCGGTAATCTGGAAGGCCTGACCTCCGATGTTCAGGGTAGCCGTCTGCGCCAGCGTCGTTGAATTGGGCGACACGGAATACGTCAGCGTCCCGTTACCCGTCCCGGTGGCACCGGAAGTCAACGTGATCCAGCCGGGTCCGTTCAGCGCATTGTAAGCGCAGCCCGCAGGCGTCGCGATGTTAACGGAGCCCGATCCGCCTGTTGCGCTAAATGCGGCGCCCTGTGCGCTCAGCGCGTAAGTGCAGTTGGCCGCGGACTGATTTACAGTCAAAGTCTGCCCGGCGATCATCGAGGTCAAAGTAGCGGAACTGGCCACCGTATTGACGGGGATAGTTACGGAAACCTGGCCATTGCCGGTTCCGGTCGCAGGGGACAGGGTCAACCCGTTTGCCGCAGTTGAGGTCCAGCCGCAGGTTTGGCTGGAGGCGGTGACGTTGACTACCGCGTTTCCGCCGGCGGCTGTAGCGTTGATCGTCAACGGGTCGATTCCGAACGAGCAACCCGAGCCAGCCAACTCTGTGACCGTAAACGTCTGGCCACCCGCTGTAATCGTGCCGGTCTGCGAACTGTTGGTCGTGTTGGCCGCCGCACTGAAGCCGATTGTGCCGCTTCCCGTTCCCGACGTCGCTCCGGTAAGGGTAAGCCAAGGGGCATTTGCCGAAACCGTAGCGGTCCACGTGCAGGAGCCGCTGGTGGATATGGCGAATGTTCCCGTTTCGCCCGCTCCGGACACGCTCGCGTCCGATGGAGTCAGCAAATAGGTGCACGGGGGCTGCGGAAGTACTGTAAGGTTGACCGGCGTTACGTCGTAGCCGTTGACCGCCTGTGCCGACTGGACGGCAAACAGGCCGGAGTAAGACCCTGGCGTGACCGATCCGTAGTTCAGGTTGATGGTGGCCGGGGTAGTGCCGTTATTCGCGGAAAGAGTCGCGCCAGTGAGTCCGCCCAGAGCGGCGGCGACGAAGGAGAGATTTCCGCTCGAAGAATCCACGGAGATTGGCGTCGATGCGATGCCACTACCCTGCGTGTAGAAGATATTTATCGGCTTCGGCGCTATGGAGATTGCCGGCACTTCGCCTAACGCATTGTTAATGGTGATTTCGTAACGATTATCCAACAGGGTGTTGCTCGGGCTGGCGCTGTCCGTCACCTGCAAACCGATAAAGAAGTCGCCAGCGTAAGTAGGCGTCCCGGAAAGTAGGCCAGTCGAACTCAGGGTGAGGCCGGGCGGCATGTCGCCGACCGATGTCAGAGTGTACGGGGGCGTTCCGCCCGAGGGAACCAGCGTGACCGAGTACTGGGTGCCGACAAAGCCAGAAGCCAGCGAGCCGGGCGTGATGGCCAGAGCGGACACGGACTGCGTCAAGCTTACCGGCAAAGACTGCGTACCGGAGTCGGAAGCCACGAGGGTGAACGTGTAAGGTCCGGGCGTCGTAGCAGTGCCACTCAGGTAACTGGATACGGCATTGGCTCCCGGAACGATGGCGAGTCCGGGCGGCAGCACGGAGCCAGCCTGAAGGGCCCACGTGTACGGAGGGGTGCCGCCGGTGACCAGCTTATCGAGCAGCGCAGCGTAGGGAACGCCAACCGACGGATTGTTGTAGGTTGAGCCGATCACAGTGCTATTCGTTCTGCCGTTGGGCAGCAGCGGAGCCGGCTTGCCAGCCGGGGTCACCTGCAGGGTGACGCTGTACGCCACCAGTCGGTTGCCGCTCGTATCGGTGACGATCAGGGCGATCCCAAATGCGCCAGTCTGCGTCGGCGTGCCGGACAGAACGCCAGCGGGAGTCAATGTCAATCCAGGCGGCAGCGTGCCGAAGGGCGATACTGCGAACGTGTAGGGTGGCAACCCTCCGGCAGCTGCAAACACGAAGGAGTAGTTCGACCCAATTTGCGCGAGCGGAAGGTAGCGACCCGAAAGCGCACCGTCGGGAGGGTTAATCAACTCTATCGCCGGGACGTTTCGCACGATCACTTCATCCGCGAAGTTCGCCGGGTTTGCGTTATCCGTCGCACGAACGGTAAACGTGTACACACCCGGCGCTGAAGGAGCCGCGAATAGCTCAGCCGTAGTGTTCCCGGTCGATGCCAAAGAAAGGCCGGGCGGAAGCGTTCCGCTGACGACCGACCAGTTATACGTGGAGCTGCCGCCCAGTACAGTAAATGTCTCTTCGATGTTGCCGAGACCAACCCAACCGGAAACGTAGTTGAGATCGTCGATGTAGAGCCCCGTCAGACTCGGGGGGACGATGGGGCTGGTTGCCGTCAAGCTAATCGTCCGCGTGTATGTATGATTCGCGGAATCCTGAGTTGTCAGGATGAAGGCGAAAATACCGGTCGAAGTCGGCGTCCCCGACAGCAGCCCGGCTGGAGACATCGTCAGGCCCGGCGGCAACATGTCTTCCGACAGGCTCACGGGACTGATCGAGAACGAGTAAGGCGCGGTTCCGCCCGTCGCGGCGTACTGGTAGGAAAACGGCGTTCCTACAATAATTGCCGGGAAGTCGACATTATCCACGTTTATCGGCGTGACATTCATCGTGAATGTTGTCGTCACGCTCGAACCGGCTGAATCGGTCGCGATGAGAGAGAACGTGTATTGGCCAGGCGTCGTTGCCGCACCGGCCAAAGCGGTCGCTCCCGGCACCGAGCTCGCCGCAAGCGCGGCCCCGGTTACCAGACTGAAACCAGGGGGTAACGTCGATCCGGCAGCAAGTGCAAAAGTGTAGGGCGGGACTCCACCGCTCGGAAGCAGCCCGTTGTAGTACTCCTGCCCGACTGTGACAGTGCCCAGATTGGTGTTCTGATTTGTCAGCTCCGTCGGATTCGGCTGTTCAATGAAGATCGTGAAAACGCGAGAGACCGGCGAGATGCCGTCCGTGACGGTAATTGTGGGTGTGAACCTTCCGCAACACGTCTCTGGCGTTCCGGAGATTGTTCCAGCCTGCGAAATGACGAGTCCCAGGGGCAGACTCGTGGAGCTCCACGTGAGACCCGTGCCACCGGTCGCAACCAGAGTGACGGGGGTATACGGCATTCCGAGTGTGGCCGAAGGCAATATTAACCCGCTTGTCATCGCGAGGTTGGAAATGGTAACGGTGAACCCGAAGTTGATGGAGCCATGCGTATCCGTGGCCGACAGAGTGAAGTTGTAGGTTCCGGCCTGAGTGGGAGTGCCACTCAGGATGCCAGCCGGTGAAATCGCCAGGCCTGGCGCCATCACTCCCGAAACAAACGCCCACGTGGGCGAGCCCCCCGTGCTTTCGAAGGAATAAATCGGTTGCGAGTACGCGACGGAAACCGAACCATTCGGAAGCGTCGAGGTTACCGTTGTAGTGAACCCGGCCACGATGATCGAGTACACGCGCGTCGTTATCAGCCCGGTTGAGTCTTGCACCTGAAGCGTGAACGTATAATTCCCGGGCGTGGTCGGCGTGAAGTTCAACAGATACAGGTTGTCGAACGGGTCGAGCGCGCCGCCATCGACCAGCGTTACGCCCGGAGGCAGGGGCGTGAGGGCAGTGACGGTGTAGGGCGCAGTGCCACCCAGCGGGTTGAGGCTATAGGTACTGTTCTCCCCGAGGTAAAATACGGTGTTGGGGCTTGGTCCGCCGAACGTAATAGCCGACGTGACGGTCGATGCGGCTGTGTAGGTGATATTAGCGAAGACCTTATTGCCGGAGCTGTCCACGACCGTGGTCGCCGTGCTGGCGGCTCCAGTAGCTATCGGCGCACCGGTCACGAATCCCGTGTTCTGATTCAATAACAGGCCGGGATACATGGGCGATTGGGTGGTCCACGATGTGTAGTTGCCGGTCCCGCCCAGCACCAGCAAACCCTGGTTATATGGCGTGTTGTAGGTGAGGGGATTCCCGTTGACCGGCAGGCTCGTATACGAGAACGCCAGTGGCGTGATCAGCCATGTATACGCCTGGGTCGCCGTGTTGTTTTCCGCGTCGGTGGCCTGAATCGTGAAATTGTAGGTGCCGGCCAGCATGGCCTTCCCTGCCAGGTAGTAGAAGCCTGGAGCGAAGGTCGTGCCGATGGTTTCGCCGGGGCCGTTGAGAGTGAAGCCAGTCGGAAGAGTTCCCGACTTCAGAGACCAGGTATAGGGAGCGACGCCGCCGGATCCGTTGAGCGTTACCGAGGTAATGGTCCCGACACTGGTGGACAAGGGCATCGTTGTGGAAATGTAGAGATCCGTAATCGCGGTTGCCGGGATTACGAGCGCGAAAAGCTTCTGTACGGCTCCGTTCGATCCCGCGGCCTGAATGGTGAAGGTGGAATTGAAGCCGCCGGTTCCGGTAAACGTGCCCGATAGCAGCCCTGAATTGAGCATGATTCCAGTGGGCAGACTTCCGCTGAACAGAGTCCAAGCGCAGTTGTTGCCGCACGCGGGGGCGGTCAGTTGCTGGCTGTAAAGAGACCCGACGGTCCCCTGAGGGAGCACGGCTGGATTCGTTATGGCAAACGCGTTTATCGTCAGGGTATACCCGAAATTTATGAACGTCGTGGGAGCAGCCACGTCGGCGAGCTGAATTGTGATGCCGTATGCATTCGGAGCCGCCGTCGGCGTGCCGGTAATCTGGCCAGTATTCGGGTTAATTGTGAGGCCAGCCGGTAAATTGGTCGATGCCCAAAGGTAAGTCCCGCTTCCACCGTAGGGCGTGAACGTATACGAGTAAGGCGAACCCTGAATCGCTTTCGGCAAAGGATTCTGGTTGAGCAACGCCAACCCGGTCACCGTAACGATGATCGGGCGATCAAATACGGTCCCGGTCGAATCGGTAACACGGATGGACGATGGGTATACGCCGGGTGTTGTAACCACGCCCAGAAACGCTCCGGTCAGGTTCGACGTGATGTAGCCGTTGGGGAGCGGTTGCCCACTCTGAACGCGCATACCCGGAACGGCGGCGGCGCCGGGGGTCAGCGAATAGGTATAGGGAGGGACTCCACCGGAAGTCGTCAGCGAGTCCTGGACGACGCCCAAAGTATACGGGCCAAGAGCCGAGCCGATCGACAATGACAGCGGCGGAACGGCTCCGGCGGCATAGATGTCAATTGACTCGGCGCGAGTTTGAGTGTTGCCGCTGGCATCCGTAACCATGACAACAAAGTAGTATTGCCCTGACGCCGTGGGTACGCCGCTGAGCGTACCGTTAGTAGCGTTGAGGGTCAGACCCGGCGGAGGCTCGTTGAAGCCGTTGCAGCAATTTTCAACCAGCGTCCAGGTCAGAGCACCCGTGCCGCCCGTGGCGGCAAAGGTCGCGGTGTACAGTGATCCCACATTGCCGTATAGCGGCAATGTCTGCGTGATCGACAATGGAGTGACGGTTTCCGTCAGTTGCCGGAACGCCACGTTCGCGGCATTCGTGGGGTCCGCCACCTCGACCAAAAACGTGTAGATTCCGGCGGTGGTGAGCGTCCCGCTCAGCACTCCGCCAGCCGATAGCACCTGCCCCGGCGGCAGTGTGCCGCTTATCAGCGACCATGTATAGGACGGCAGACAACAGGCCGACAGAGTAATCGAGGGAGCGGTGTTCACCGTGTACGGACCAAGCAACGGACCGTTATTTTCGCTGACGGTGGTCAGGCCATTGCCATTGATCGTAAAGTAGCTGGCGCGCTGGAGCGAGTTGCCCGCCGAATCGCTTACTTCGTTGTCCAGATGGAAACCGCCCGCTTCAAGCGGCGTGCCCGCGAACTTGAATGTCGCAGGAGTAAAGGAAACTCCGTCCGGCAGTGTCGTGTCGGACAGCGGGACCGAAGTGTAAGGTCCGGTTCCGCCCAGCACTCGCAACGTAGCGGCGTAGGGAACGTCAATGGTCCCATTCGGAGCGTAGTCCTCATCGAGGACGGCTACATGAAACGGGAACGTCTGTGTACTGGTGACACCGTTGGCGTCGGTAACCGTGAAAACCGGGTTGTAATTGCCGGCGGCTTGGGGGATGCCCCAGAAGATTCCCTCGCCAGTGTTGTAACAACAGCCCACGACTGGAAGGTTCCCGGCCGCCGTTGTAATGGACATGCCAGGCGGAAGGCCCGTCGCCGTCCAGGTGAAAGGCGCCGCTCCTCCGCAGCACAAATATATGGTGCCGCTGTAATTATCACCCAGTACCGCATCGCTCAGGTATTCGTAGACGCGAGGGGGCTGAGGGACACCGATGACGGTTAAGGCCACGCTCATACTGGCGGAGACCTGATTCGAGTCGGTTGCCGTGACGTCAAAGAAAGACGTGCCAGTGCCCGAGAGGATTGTGCCTGAAATGAGCCCGCCGGGGCTCAGCGTGAGGCCGTTCGGCAGGCAAGTCGGACAGTTTGTTGTAAATGTATAGCCGCCGGCACCGCCCGTGGCCGTGAGTTGCTGGCTGTAAGCGAGACCCTGAGTTCCGTTGGGCAGCACGCCGAGCGTAACGCCCGGTGTGGTGATTTTGATCGCTAGCACGCTGACGCTAAGACCACGCGAAACCGTGTCGACACCGTCAGTGACGCTGACTGTAAAGTTGTAAACACCCGAACTCGGCGGCGTCCCGGACAACACACCGGCCGGAGTCATCGTCAACCCGGTACCGGCGAGGCCCGCCGTAATCGTGAAGATCGGCTGAGCCGCATTGCCTACCGCGATAAAGGCGTGCGTGAACGTGGCGCCGACGAAGGCGTTGGGAAGGCTTAGTGCGCTGTCCTGGATGTTGAGCGAAGTCACGCGCAAAGTGAA
>PLEX01000190.1:30470-39733 GCA_003136575.1 Bryobacterales bacterium
GGCGGCAAAGTGCCGGAAACCAGGTTCCACGTATACGCGCCATTACCACCCGACGCTGACAGCGCATAATTCTGGGTTCCTGTCGTTATCGTCCCGAGGTTCGCGCCGTTGGATATCGCCAGAGGCGGGAAAGTGCCCGCGGCGTAAATGCTGATCGTATAGCCTCTGGTGCTGGTAAGGCCGTTCACATCCGTGACCGTCGCGTTGAAGAAGTACTGCCCGGTCGATGTGGGTGTGCCGGCGATCGTCCCGTTGGGGGCAAGCGTTAGACCGGGCGGCAACTCATTGAATCCGTTGAATGGGTTCTCAAGCAGTGCAAACGTTAAAGTGCCCGTCCCGCCTGAAGCGGTGAGGGTCTGATTGTACGCGGTTCCCACGTTGCCGACGGACAGAGGGTTGGCTGAGGTGATTGTCGGCACGGGGACGGCGGTAACGGTCTCCGTGATCTGGCGGAAGGCATAGTTATTGGCCGAATTCGTCGGATCAACCACTTTGACGAGGAACATGTAGGTCCCGGCGGTGGTCAGGGTTCCGCTCAGCGCGCCACCTGCGGAAAGCGTTTGATTTGGCGGCAAACTGCCACCCGCCAGCGACCATGAATAAGACGAGGACGCATCGCAGCAGGCAGACAGATTGAACGTCGGAGAGCTGTTCATGGCGTACGGGCCAATGACGGACCCCGTGCTGACGCTGATAGTCGTTGTGCCGTTGCCGTTGATGGTGAAGAAGCTCTCGCGCCACAAGGTGTTCCCCGCGGAATCGCTGTATTGATTCGTAAGATTGAAGTTTCCGGATGTCTCGAGGGGCGTGCCAGCCAGCAGAAACGTCGAAGGCGTATACGTGAGGCCGTCCGGCAAGTTTGTGTAAGCCGTAGGAACGGCTGTGTAGGGAGCAGTCCCGCCAAGAACCCGAAGCTTCGCGGAATAGGCCACGTTGATTGTGCCGCTCGGCGCGAAGTCGGCGTCTAGAACCGACACATGGAACGGGAATGTCTGGGTTGTCGTGACGCCATTGGCATCCGTAACCGTGATCTGCGGACTGTAATTGCCCGCAGCCTGGGGAATTCCCCAGACCAGTGCGGAACCGTTCGAGTAACAACACATGGTGTCCCCGTTTATGTTCAGTATCGACATACCCGGCGGGAGGCCTATCGCCGTCCATGTAAATGGGGCTGCTCCGCCGCAGCATGCAAACACGCTTTGGTTGTAGGAATCGCCCAGGACCGCATCGCTCAGATATGAGTAGATCCGCGGAAGAGCGGGTGGAACGCCGATGACTGTAATCCAGATCTCCTTGCTGTAAGACACGTTGTTTGAATCGGTTACGGTTACGTTGGCGCCCCACACGTTGGGACCCGATGTAATCGTGCCCGAAATCAGCCCGCTGGCGCTCATAGTCAGACCTGTGGGGAAGCAGCAAGTTGCCGTAAATGTGTAACCGCCGGCTCCGCCGGTTGCGGTGAGTTGTTGGCTATAGGCGCTATTCTGCGTCCCGTTCGGAAGCACTGCGGGCGTAGTGATGTTGATCGCGTACACGCTGAAGCGGAAGCCACGGGAGACTGTGTCGGTGCCGTCGGTGACGGTGACCGTAAAGCTGAAACTGCCGGAGGTCGTTGGCGTCCCGCTAAGAACGCCGGCAGGACTCATCGTGAAGCCCGTTGGGCCCGATGTATTTGACATCGTATACGTCACCGCGGCCGCATTGCCAACAGCGCTAAACGTGTAGGAATAGGGGCTGTTGACGAATGCGCTCGGCAAACTGAGGGCGCCGTCTTTGATGTTGAGCGTCGTGACGCGCATGGTAAACGCCCGCTGCACGCTTTGGTCGCCGCTCGTCACGCTGAGCGTGAAATTATACGTGTTTTCCGCCGTCGCCACGCCGATGAGGCCGGCCTGCTGGCTCACAGGGTTGAAGTACGTCGGCGTATCCGTTCTGAGAGCGAGTCCCGGAGGCAGAGAGCCCGAAACGAGGTTCCAGGTGTAGGCAAAGTTGCCGCCCGAGGCGGCGAGCGCGATGTTCTGCGTTCCTGTAGTGAATGTTCCGAGGTTCGCGCCCGTGGAAATCGACAAAGCCGGCGAACCCACGTTGATTGTACCCGCGACGCTTGACACGCCATTGGTAGTGATCACCACGGGATATGAGCCGGTTGCCAGCCCCGCGGGCACCGTGATGTGCGCTACGGCGATTCCGACGTTGCCGGTTACAAAGTAGTCGCCATTCGGAATCGCGCAACATTGTGGCGCCAGGGTAACCGACGTAACCACCGCCGCCAGTCCATTTACAGTGACAGTTGTAGTAGCGTTCGGAATTGACAGCGGGGAAGAAGGATTAGCCGCACCGTCCGCAACGGCCGGAGTCGCGACGCCGGCGCCAGTGAAATACACCGACGCAGCCGCCCCGGAGACGTCCGGATTGCCTGCGGAATTCACCGATCCGTCCGGGTTTACAACTGCAAAAATTCCCGGCGCTGCCGGCACGATCGTCAGGTTAAACGAGTTGGAGACTGTGTTGTTGCTGCTGACGACGACGGTCGCGTTCCCCACTGCGGTCTCGTAGGGGATTTGGAAGTTGATCTGTGTCGGACTTGCGTATGTGAGACCGGCCAGGACTCCATTCACCGTGACCGACGCGCCGCCAAGCGTGGTGGCCAGCGGCGTGCAGCACTCGTTCACCGTTGAAGTCGAAAGAAGCGTGCCGTAGACGCTTGCCAGCGATCCCGGCGCCAGCGGAGGCGCGGCATTGCTCGCCGAGTTCAGGATCGCTATGATCTGGGCCGTTCCAGACGTGGCGATCGCGATCGCGAAGCTCTTCGCCGAGGACGTGTTACCCGCGCTGTCCTGAACCGTAACGGTGAAATTGAACGGGCTGCCCGTTGCGGTGGTCGGAGTTCCGAAGATAGTGCCGGTTGAGGCGTTCAGAGTTAGGCCCGGAGGCAGCGATCCCGAAGCGACGGTCCAGTTCTGATATGGCGTAACGCCGTTCCGCGCCATCAGCGCCTGCGCGTAAACCGAATTAACCGTACCTCCGGCCAGGTTCGGACCCGCCGTCGTGATCACGAGACCACCCGGCGTGCCTTGAATGGCGGCCACGCCGCGGGCAAGCGGGAAACTGCAGTTTGCAATGATGTAGCCACGAAAGCCGGGAGCGCCGGCGATGTTCTGAGCCGCGTTGCCGTGCGAAAGCGTAAAGGTTAACTGGCCGCCCGCCTGTATGTTTGAGGAAGTCTGCGCAGTTGGCACGGAACCGGTCGTGACGGTGCCATAGTAGTTAATCGTGCAGGCGCCGGGTGCGGGCGTTGTGCCAAAGGAGTCGCTTGTTGTGTTCGAGATGGTGATNNCCCGGGACAAAGGCAAGAGTGGTAAATCCGGGGCCAATTGCGTAAGCATATCCACGGGCCGGCGCAAACGGACACGATGCCGTGATGTATCCAGCGAAGCCCGGTGCAATCACCGACGACGCCGTGGTATAGACCGTGCCCGCGGCGATGTTGGAGGTCAAAAACGGGGCAACGGGGGCGTTCGAACCGTAAAACTTCAGCGTGCACGCGCCAGCCGCGGCGGTGGCTCCCAACGCGCCGAACGGATCGAGCGAGGTATTGGCTATTGCGATCCCCGTGTCGTTGCCGTTTTGGTTTGTCACGGAGAAATACAGCAGTGGTTGTGCGACGGAACTGCGAGGCAGGCTGACGACCTCTGGCGTAATCGAGGCATAAAATTGCAGCCCCACGTCCTCCATGAAGCTGAAAACCGACGCGGCGCCAAAACTGCACTGCCCCATTACGTAACCCTGGAAACCGGGAGCGATGGCAGAGAGCACGGTGGTATACGTCGTCCCCGCTGAAATGGCGGGCGTAGTAAAGGCACTCGGTGCGTTTGACCCGTAGAAATGCAGAGTGCATGTGCCCGCGGTCGGGGTTGCCCCGAACGGATCCGCGCTCGTATTTGCGATGGCGATGGCGGTGTCGAAGCCAGCCTCGTTTGTCGCAAACGGGATCAGGAAGTCCTGCGCGGCCGGAACATTCCGGGGGAGTGTGAGCACTTGCGCGGTCTCGCTGATGTTGGCGATGCCGGGCTGGAAAATTCTGGCCGACCCGCGCGCCAGCGGAAACGCGCAGCTGGCAACGATGTAGCCGCTGAAACCAGGAGCGGCCGCAACGCCGCCGCCGCCAGTCGATAGATCGAAGACGAGTTGCTGTCCGGCGGCGATAGAAGCCGAGGTCTGAGCCGCGATCGCGCCCACGCCGTAATAATTCAGCTGGCAGGTGCCGTTCTGCGCTGTGCTGCCCAGCGTGTCCTCTGAAGTATTCGAAATCGTAATTTCGGTGTCGAAACCAAACCCCGCCTCGGCGTAAGAAAATAACAGAGGCTCGGCGGCGGATAATCGGGGTGAATTGAGTACCTCACTCTGTCCGGGTGTTGTGGCGAAGGGTCCGACCGCAATCTCAAAGTTCTTTACCGGCGACGTATTGCCGATGTTGTCCTGCACCGTCATGCTGAACGCGAACGGACTCCCCGCAGTGGTCGTGGGAATTCCGCTGATGACCCCGGTCGCGGCATTTACGGCCAGGCCAGGCGGCAACGACCCCGTGGATATCGTCCAGTTGCTGTAAGGGGCCGTACCGCCGCTGCCGGCGAGGGCCAGAGCGTAGTATGCGCCGGCCGCTCCGCCAGGCAGGTTGGGTGCCGTTGCGATAGCCAACGGGCCAGGGGCCTGCGCCATAAGAATAGCTCCCCCAAAACAAGTAAAGGCAAAAACTACGCGTCCGATAGCAGGGATATAGCGCATCTTATACGTGTGTCCTTTGGCCGACCTTGTCAGAATACTGCGGACGATAATTCAACGCAAGAGAAAAAACATTAAACCGACACGTCATTTGTTATATGGATCAAAAGTACTAACGGTACTAGGTGAACGAAGTGAACGAAGGGTAATCGATGTAATCGCATAACGATAATAGCGAGAGGCAAACGAATTTCACGCCACGGTAAGGAAAGAAAAAAGCGGCCAACGGCGGGCATTCAGTCAAGTTGAAAAAGAAGGCAATGTGTGACATGGTTAGAGAGACACACGCGCCGTGCCAGGAACGAGTCCATATGCGATTAAGTTATCGCCTGACGAAGAGGCAGAGCTGCGTCGGCGCTCCGGGAAATATACGCTCCCGTATTCCGAGGTCCAGCGCGCCAGAATTATCCTCCTCGCTGCCGAAGGACTTAGCAACGACGAGATAGGCGCTCGTCTTAACACTCCGCGTGAAGTGGTCGGTCGCTGGCGAAAGCGCTTCTTTGTGGATCGTCTTGACGGATTGGATGAGCACGCTCGTCCAGGGCGGCCACGGAATGTGGGTTCCTGAAGTCGTCCGGAAAATGAGGCTGGGGGTATGCCGAGCGAGTGGGCTTCACTGTCGTGCCCGTCGGAGGTGTTGGCGCGGGCCGGCGAGCGAGTGGCGTCAGGTAATGGCCGGCATGGCCGCCTGTCCGGGCCACTTACAGCGACAAGCGCCGCGGGGAATTCGCCAACTACACCCTGCGCCAGACGGCGCAGACGTTTTGCCGAGGTGGCGCGAGTGCGGAGATTCCTATGGATTGTCCCCATATGTCGCGCTCGTCGTTGACTCCGTACGGGATCCTCTTCCCGAGGCCGAGCCGACACTGAGTTCACGACAGGCTGACCTGTCATCATGTTTCGGCGGAGAGTTGTCCACTTCAGGCAATAGCGGAAGTTGCGATTCGTGTTAACTTTCGATCAAGGCCTTCTTTTGCTTCAAAGATGCGAGACCGTATTTATGAACGGCGTACTCCTTTCGCTCGAGCGAAACGGATCGCGCGGAAAGGTCGACCTGGGTAACGAATCCACTCCCACACACTATTCGTAATCCCCGTTTCCCGCCGGACTCCATCCGCCCCCCTTTCGTGAGATCATGCCAAATAAGGAGATCGCCATCACGATCCGGATCGACTCGACCTCGGTCGAGGCACTCGAAGGAGAACTCCTGCTCACCGCGCTTAAAAGCGCCGGTGTCGCCTTACCCAAGGTTTGTTATCACCCGCAACTCGGCCCCATCCGCACCTGCGACACGTGCATGGTGGAAATCGATGGCGAACTCCGCCGCGCCTGCGACACCCACTGCACTCCGGGCATGGAAGTCCGCATCGACACCCCGAATGCGAAACTCGTACGCAACGCCGCGTTCGACAAAATCCTCTCCAACCACCTCCTCTACTGCACCGTCTGCGACAACAACAACGGCAACTGCACGATACACAATACGGCGGAGCAGATCGGCGTCGCGAAACAGAACATTCCCTGGCAGCCGAAACCCGGCGCGACCCTGGACAGCAACGCCTTCTACCGCTACGACCCGAGCCAGTGCATCCTCTGCGGCCGCTGCGTCGAAGCCTGCCAGAACGTGCAAGTCAACGAAACTCTGACCATCCGCTGGGAAGACCCTCACCCGCGCGTGCTCTGGGATGGCGGCCAGCCTATCGCCGAATCGAGCTGCGTCTCCTGCGGCCACTGCGTCACCGTCTGCCCGTGCAACGCCCTTATGGAGAACTCCATGCTCGGCCACGCCGGCCTTTTAACCGGGCTGCCAAGGCCGGTCCTCGGCCCGATGATCGACGCGGTAAAGCTTCTCGAGCCGGTGGTCGGCCTCGGCCCGATCTTCAAAATCTCCGACATCGAATCCAAAACCCGCCATGCCATAGTCAACCGCACCAAGACCGTCTGCACTTATTGCGGCGTCGGCTGCAGCTTCGACATCTGGACCCGCAACCGCCATATCCTGAAGGTCGAACCCTCCGATGGCCCAGCCAACGGCATCTCCACATGCATCAAAGGCAAGTTCGCCTGGGATTTTGTCAACTCCCCGGATCGCCTCACCAAACCTCTCGTGCGCCGCGCCGATGGCCAGCTTCACGAAACCTCCTGGGACGAAGCGCTCGATATCGTCGCGCTCGCCATGAACCGTACACGCGACGCTCACGGTTCCGACGGGCTTGCCTTCATCTCTTCTTCGAAGTGCACCAACGAAGAGAGCTACCTNNAACAACATCGATAACTGCTCGCGCTACTGTCAGGCCCCCGCCACCACCGGCCTGTTCCGTACCGTCGGCTACGGTGGCGATTCCGGCTCCATTGCTGATATCGCCCAGGCCGATCTCGTCGTCATCGTCGGCAGCAACACGGCCGAAAGCCATCCCGTTCTCGCCACACGCGTCAAGCGCGCTCACAAGCTCCACGGCCAGAAGCTCATCGTCTCCGATCTGCGCGAAAACGAGATGGCCCGCCGCGCGGATATCCATCTGCACTGCGCTCCCTCGACCGACCTCATCTGGCTTTCCGCGGTCGCCCGCTGGATTCTCGATAACAGTTTGGCGAAGACGGATTTTCTCGCTCAGTGGGTCAACGGTCTGGCGGATTATCGCGCCAGTCTCGACCTGTTCACTATGGATTTCGCCGCCGAACGATGCGGCGTGCCGCGTGAAAGGCTGGAACAGGTCGCCCGCATGATCGCGGCGGCGGACAAGGTCTGCATCCTCTGGGCTATGGGAGTGACGCAGCAATCGTGCGGCTCCGACACGTCGACCGCGATCTCAAACCTGCTCCTCGTTACGGGCAACTACATGCGCCCGGGCACCGGAGCTTATCCTTTACGCGGACACAACAATGTGCAGGGCGCTAGTGACAACGGCTCCATGCCGAACTTCCTGCCGGGATATCAGCCGATAACCGACCCTTCGGTTCGCGCCAAATTCGAGCGAACATGGAAAGTGAAATTGCCTGAAACCAAGGGCCTCGATAACCACGAAATGGTCGACGCCATGCTTTCCGGCAAGATCAAGGCGATGTACCTCATCGGCGAAGAAATGCGCCTGGTGGACGCCAACACCAGTCACGTCAGCGAAGCGTTTTCAAAGCTCGACTTCCTGGTCGTGCAGGATATCTTTCTCACCGATACCTGCCGCTACGCCCACGTCGTGCTGCCTGCCGCGCCGAGTCTTGAAAAGGAGGGTACGTTCACCAGCACGGAGCGCCGCATCCAGCGTCTGTATCAGGTTTTCGAGCCGATGGGCGAAAGCCTTCCAGACTGGCGGATTATTCAAGATGTGGCCCGCCGGCTGGGGGCAGCCTGGAAGTACACTCACCCTTCCGAAATCATGGACGAGATCGCATCCCTCACACCGCTCTGCGCCGGCGTCAGTTACGAGCGGCTCGAAGGTTATCGGAGCCTTCAATGGCCGGTCGCGCCGGATGGTTCCGACCAGTCGCTGCTCTATACGAAGCGGTTCGCGTTCCCCGATGGCAAAGCACGGCTTTACCCCTTACAGTGGCGCGAACCCATCGAATCGGCCGACGACACCTACGACCTTCACCTCAACAATGGCCGTCTTCTCGAACATTTCCACGAAGGCAATCTGACGAATCGTATTCCCGGCATCCACCAGAACGCGCCGGATACCTTCGTCGAAGTCTCGCAGGAACTCGCCGGCGAACGCGGATTGCGCAGCGGAACATGGGTGCGTCTGGAATCCCGCCGCGGCCACGTCCGCGTGCGCGCTCTCGTAACGGATCGCGTGACGGGCCACGAGCTTTATATGCCGATGAACTCGACGACTCATCCGGTCAACATTCTAACGGGCAGCCACACCGACCCCGCGACCCACACACCGGCATACAAGGAAACAGCCGTGCGAATGCAAGTACTCAGCGAAGAAGGCGAATCCCCCCTGCCTCGGCGCAATTCTCGTTTCGGCAAGCCGACCNNTCCCGAAGGTCCCACCGATGCGCTCGACCCCGTCGCCACCGAAGAGCCTCTCGAAATCCTTGTGAACGGCCGCAATCTCGCCATCACGATGCGTACGCCGGGCCACGATGAAGAACTCGCCGCGGGTTTCCTCTTCACCGAAGGCCTCATCCGCAGCGGTTCCGGGATACGATCGATCACCGGGGTGGGGAATCGGGTCTCGTTTGAGCTGACCGACCCTTCGGAAGCAATCTTCAATCGGCAAGACAGGCGTTTCGCGATGACTTCGGCCTGCGGCGTTTGCGGCAAAGCGTCGATTGATTCGATCTTCGCCAGTGACTGCGCACTTCTTCCGACCGGGACATTCGTGGTCGAAGCCGAAATCCTGCACGACCTGCCCGCACTCCTGCGTAAGGCGCAAACGGTCTTCGACCAGACTGGCGGACTGCACGCCGCCGCCCTCTTCGATGCCGACGGGAATCTCGGCTTGATCCGCGAGGACGTCGGGCGCCACAACGCG
>PLEX01000134.1 GCA_003136575.1 Bryobacterales bacterium
TTCCAGTTCGGCGGGCGTCGGCGCGCGGTTATCGTAACCGATAACCGCTTCGCGGATCTCCGTCGCCCCGACGTAACTCGCAAGGTTGATTCCCATGCCTTGCTTTTCGAGGCGGGCGAAAAACTCCCGAAACGTGCTCCAAGAGGGATCGATTTTGTAGTGCGCATAGTCGGCGCGGTTGGCCGCGCGGATCGCGTCGGTGAGTGGCGCCGCGGAACTGCCCTCGCCCGTGATCTCGGTCGTAATTCCCTGGTAGATTTTCGAGGGCAAGTGCGGATTGACGAGGATCGTCTCTTCCGACTGGCCCAGCATATCGATGAACCCCGGGGCGACTACCATGCCCGCGGCGTCGATCGTCTGCTTTGCCGTCGCCCCGTCCAGATGGCCGATGGCGGCAATGTGGCCGTCGCGGATCGCCACATCGGCCGCGTACCAGGGGGACCCGGTGCCGTCGACAACATGGCCGTTGCGTATGAGTACGTCGTAATTCTGCGCCAGAACGGTCAGCGGTATCAGAAACAACAGCGTGGACTTCATTGCCGCAGCCATGGCGATAAGTATACCGTTTTCGGCAGCCTTGAAGCCTAATGAACATGTGTCGAAAGCGTGACGAAGCGCGGCTATCTTGTGGCGATGGTCCGGCGAACCCATGGCCATTGTGTGGCGTGAAAGCCTCGACTTGTTGCATATCAACCACAGTGACGCGATTATTACTCCTTCTATATCAAATATTTACGACTTCCACAGTTCGAACGCGATAGCATAAGATCTAGTGCAATTTGAGACCACCATCGAACGGCCCGTGGAGGTCAGCGGCGTAGGACTTCACACGGGTGTGCCGGTTAAACTGCGCATGGTTCCGGCACCCGCAGGCACAGGCATCGTTTTCCGCCGCTCCGATCTGGACTATTTCCCCGTCCCGGCCAGTTGGAAATACGTAGAGCGCGTCAGCTACGCGACCAGCCTGATGCGCCAGGGCGTTCTGATATCCACGACCGAGCACCTGCTGAGCACGCTCTACAGCTTCGGTATAGACAACCTCTGGCTGGAAATCGACAATCTTGAGGTCCCGATTCTCGATGGCAGCGGGAAGCCGTTTGTCGATCTGCTGCTGGCGGCTGGGGTGAAGGAATTGCGGCGAAAGCGCCGCTATCTGCGGATCAGGCGACCCGTCACCGTGGAAGACGGCAAGAAGCGGATTTCAATCCTACCCGATAACGCTTTCCGGCTCACTTGCGATATCGATTTCCCGCAGCCGATCGGCAAACAGTCCATTGAAATGGAAGTTACCGCGGAGAACTACGCAAGGCAGCTGTCGCCCGCCCGGACGTTTGGGTTTGAGCTTGAGTTGGAGCAATTGCGCGAGATGGGGTTGATTCGGGGTGCGACGCTTGAAAGCGCCGTCTGCTTTACGAAGCAGGGCGTGATGAATCCCGAAGGACTCCGGTTTAATGACGAATGCTGCCGCCACAAGGCGCTGGATCTGATCGGCGACCTCGCGCTGATCGGGCGTCCGCTGCTGGGGAACGTGATTGCGGAGTGCGCGGGACATAAATTGCACACCGCCCTGGTAGCGCGGATCATGTCGGACCCGACAATTTACGAGATCGTGACGTTCGACGATGTCGCCTCGCGCGTGGCCGAAGCGGTTCTTGCCTGAAACATCCCGAAGCGTCATGGCAAAACGCAGATTGAAGAAGTTCAGCGCGGAAAAAGAAGTGAGGGCCATTGCGCGCGAGCGCGTTGGTTCGGTGAAACCAGGACAGGTCATCGTCCCGAAGAGCGCGAGGAAGCCGAAATACCCTAATAAGAATGTGGTTGACCCGGCCGCCGAGGAATAACTCGCGAGGATCGGGTTCCGGTAGTCGCCAGGGATTGCTTGTTCCGACAAAGTGGCTGAACGTCGGGCGGGAATCGACGCGGGAGGCACCACTTCCGGGACTTGCGGTGCAGCAGTTCCGCCGTGTGAATTCCGAGTTTCACACGTTAGGCGGCGACAGCACGGCGACACCGGGTTTCGGAAGTCACCAGACGGACTGGACCGGATAGTGCCGGATTACGTCGTCACATGCAACGAGTGGAATTCATTCTGTAATCGCCTGCGCGATCCGCAGTCGGTCCGCAGGATCGCAATGAAACCGGGGGAGGGTCCACAGGCGCTCCACGTGGGCCTGCCGCAGGCAGGACCAGATAGCCAACACAGGCGTTAAGGTAAGCCCGATGACTCCCCCCGAGGCCAACAGGCCATGCCGTCCTAGCCCCTGCGTACATTTCGAGGGTTCCCCTGGCGCTGTCTGGCGGCAAGCACTGTACGAGTGGCCGACGATCGGACGGAGACACCTGCTGTCAAGTCCAGGTATGGCGCGATTGCCGGCAAGTCGACGCCGAACAAGGAACTGAGGAAGGGAGCGGTTGAAAGTGGCGTAGCTTTGTCCGCGGTAAAGCCACTCTGTTTGCAGGGCTCAGAGCGTTTTGAGAAATGCGATGAGAACCTTACGGTCCCCAGCGGAAAGATCCAACCCGAAGACATGACCCTTTACGGCAAATGTCTCAGCTCCGTAGGGTCTGAAGCCGGTGGGAACGTAGTCACCTCTCACGCGGTTCGGGTCGAACCAGCCTTCGAGCGTGGCACACCAGCCGTTGTGGCCGAACATGCTCCGATACCAGACGCCCCTGATGGAAGGCACCTTGTAATAGCCTGTTCCTCTCCGGGTACTCATCGTGAGGTTTGGATCCGTTCCAACCGGAACGGGAAGGACATCGAGAACCGCACGCGCGTCCCCCGGAACGTGGAAACCCTCCGCCGGCGTGAGCTTGTTATTCGTGTAAAGAGGCGGCGTGTGGCAAACGGCGCAGCCCTGGCTTTGGAAGATCCTTTTGCCGCGCGCGGCAACTGAATCCATCTTGTTAGGATTTGGCGGCGGCTGCAACGAGTAGAGGTACAGGGCCAGCGCATAGAGCTGCTCGTCGCTATAGCGGCCACCGACCGCGACAGAATCTGCCGGGTCCAATGGCGCTGTCGAACTAAGGAATTCGGCGGGAACAAAGCCGTTATAGCTGGCGAGATCGTCGGCGCCCTGGTTCAGAGCAGCGTACCTCATCAGGTCGGCGATGGAGCCTTGTTTCTGCAATCCGGTGCGATCCAGGTAATGCCTGTCTTTCACGCCGATCAGGTCCGGAATCGGGACGGGCAAAAACAGGGCGAGGCGATGCCGTCCGATGACCTCCGCGGGAATCGCTGCATGCGCCGATACGAGCTGGGTAAACGACAAAGCCTTGATTGCGTCGAGTGGATCGGGAGAGATCCATGGCACGGCGAAGAGGCCGCCATCGAGTCGGCGAAGCGCCGATTCCTTCGCCGAAAGCTGTCCAGGCGTCGCTGGAGAGGGACGAAAACTCCACGCTTTGCTCTTTTCGAAAGGGAAATTGCCCTGCGCTCCCTTAATGACGCCTCCGTCAGGCATCACGCGGCTATGGCAGAAGCCGCAGGCGAAGTTCCCCAGGTCGACCGTGCCCTTCTGGCGGACCACGTAACGAACATATGGCAGCGTGCCATCCCTGGCGACGGGCGCGCCGGTTGCCTGATACCACTGCGGATTACGAACGTCTGGCAAAGCCACAACGCGGTGATTCGTGTAATAGATCGGCGCGTCGAAGATAGCTTCACCGGCCGCGATCCAGTCGCTTTCAGTCCTGAGGCTGGGTTTGCGACCGGCGTCGTCCCAGAAAATTTCTGGTTCCCGCTGTTTGAGCCAGTCCATGTAACCCTCAGGCTCGCGGCCCGGTGCGTAGACGGGATACGTTTTGTAAACTGGCCGCACCGGAATTCTATAGTAGAAACCCGAAGAAATGTGCTTCGGTGAGCCGGCCGGATTTGCCAACGGCACTTCGAGCGTTGCGATTGAGTAGTCGTCCCAAACCCTTGGCGCGACCAGCGGAACTGCCGGCTGCCGCACCTGTGCGTTGGCGGGCAGGAGGACAACCAGCCCTAAGACCCAAGCCCTGATGGAAATTTGCATTCGTTCCTCCTCACCAGCCGAGTGTTGCCAAATCTCGACTCAAAAGCAATGGAGCGAATCTGAACAAGCCTGTACCGGATGTGTATTCGTGTTTTGGCGCGCTAAGCTTTTGAGTCTTATGGCTTTCGCAAGTCTAAAGAGGCAGGAATGTAGAATAGGAGACTCCGGCGTATGGACTCCATCGGTTTCGAGGATTTCGATCTGGACGCGCGCAACTATCGATTGCGCCGCTCCGGTCAGGACGTAAAACTCGAACGGATTCCCCTGGAACTGCTGCTGCTGCGCATCGTGCGGGAGAGGTGGTTACACGGGAGGAAATTGCCGAAAAGCTTTGGGGCAAAGGAGTCCAACTCGATATCGAGAATGCGATTAATACAGCGGTTCGGAAGGTCCGCCTCGCGCTTGGCGACGACTCGGCACGTCCTCGGTTCGTCCAGACGGTAACGGGCCGAGGATATCGTTTCATCGCGAGAATAGCCGATTCATCACCATCCACTGTTGTGTCTCCGGCGGGACCGGAAGGCCGGGTCGGCCGTTCTGAACCACGCGGACGTCGCCGGTTCGTTGTCGTCTTGACCAGTGCCGCCTTATGCCTTCTTGCTTTCGGCATCATGGTCATGCGCTGGAATGCAACCCTGCCGCAAGCGTCCAACTACGTACAGATCACCAACGACGGCCAGCCCAAGATTGGACCCCTACTGACGGACGGACTGCGTTTGTATTTCACGGAAGGATCGCAGAACCATCGGACCTTGATGCAGGTCGCTGCTCCGGGCGGGGAAAGCACGGCGCTTACAAATCCACTGGAAACACCGCATCTACTGGATATCGCGCCGAATCGGTCTGACCTGATGATCGGATTGGGCGAACCGCCCAACCCAGCTCTTTGGATGGTGTCTCTTCCTGCAAACGGATTACGGCGAATGGGGGATGTACAGGCCGAGGATGCGACCTGGTTTCCAGATGGGCGCGAGTTCGCGTATGTGAGAGGCAAGGATTTGTACCGGGCACGGAACGACGGCGCCGAAGGCCGGAAACTGGCAACATTTCCGGGCATCCCTTCCTGGCCCCGCTGGTCTCCGGACGGAAGTCGTCTCCGCGTAACCGTGACTGACAGCATCAACGGCTTTTCTTCCCTCTGGGAAGTGTCGGCCGATGGAGAAATGCCTCAACCCATTCTCGCAGGTTGGAACCGAGTACCCTCGGAGTGCTGTGGGAGTTGGACACCCGACGGGGGCTACTTCGTATTTCAGGCGACTCGCGATGGCAAGACCGAGATCTGGGCAATCCGTGAGAGGCGTGTATTGGCGTTCTCTTCAAGTCAGCCCGTGCGGCTAACGGCAGGCCAGATGAATTCTCTCGCGCCAATGGTCAGTCAAAATGGAAAAAAACTCTACGTCATCGGAGAGCAATTGCGGGGCGAACTGGTGCGATACGATGCGAGATCGGGCGGGTTCGTCGCCTGCCTGGCAGGAATATCGGCGGAATTCGTGGACTTTTCCAGGGACGGGAAGTGGGTAACCTACGTCAGCTTCCCGGATCGTATCTTGTGGAGGAGCCGGATCGACGGGACCGAGCGGCTGCAACTTACCGCGCCTCCGGTTCAGGCGACGATGCCCCGCTGGTCGCCGGACGGCAAGCGAATAGCGTACTTTGATGCCGCGCCGGGCAAGCCATGGGAGATCTATTTGATTTCCGCCGAAGGTGGCAAGTCCCAGCCGCTTTTGAACGAACCCCGAAATCAGATGGATCCCAACTGGTCCCCGGACGGCAATTCTGTAATCTTCAGTTATTTCCCGCTGTTCGACCGGGTGCCCCCGGAAAAACTGGGCGTATACATGGTCGACCTGAGGACTCGAAATGTGAAGAAGCTGCCAGGCTCGGATGGCCTTTGGGTGCCTCGCTGGTCGTCCGATGGTTTTCACGTCGTCGCCAGATCGGCGGATTCCCAGTCGCTGATGCTCTTCGATTTCGCCACGCAAACATGGTCGGAATTGGCCAAGGATGTTTACGTTGTGCCCGTGAACTGGTCGGCGGACGGCCGGTCTGTTGTCTATGTGCGGCGAGGTGCGCAGCCTGCGATCTTACGGGTGGCGATTGCGGACCGTAAGGTGGAAGAAATCGTGAGCTTGGGGGATTTGCGCCAGACCGGATTTCGCGGAGCAATCTGGACCGGCTTGACGCCGGACGACTCGCCGATGTTCCTGAGGGATACCGGGACACAGGAGATCTACGCCCTGGACCTGCAGATGCGTTAAAGCCGTCCTGAAGCTTTAATTGGTCGCATGAGTCCACTCGGAACGAGGGTATAACATGCGAGCAGAATTTGTCGAGAAGATGAGTGGGACTCACCAACGCCCGGCCCAAAATGCGTCGGCCTCTTCGTCCGTCATGAGCTTATTCCAATCCTCCGACAATATCGTAACCGAACCCCGCCCCGCGCCCAGAATCCGGTCTCCCGACTCCGCTCGAACCGGCTCGAGCCCGACGACAGGAGTGCCGTGCCGCGAAATAATCACATCTTCACCATCGAGCGCCATATCCAGGAGTTTCGAAAGGTTGCTCTGGGACTCGGGAACGGTTTCGACACCCTCTGTCCACGCCTCCGTCGACAGCGGAGTGAGCTCGGAAGGAATCGGACGGCGTACTCCGCATCTTCGTGAGAGACTTCTTCCCATTCTGGGAGAGCGCCGTTGCGTCCGAGAACTCGCAGTTCTTCCGCCCATTCCCAAAGATTCGGCGTTATTTGTGGATACTCAGAATTCCGCACTGAGGGCATTGGAACGTTGCGTGCAGTTTGTCCATCAACCCACCAGGGGGTACCATCGTTTGCCTCACCTCGATTCCGTCGATACTCGGAGCGCCAACTGAGCGGCACATGGGAGACGAGCCAGCCTCACCCCGTGATCCGCGCGAACTTCGACCCCGCCCGCACGATCGTCTGGGTCCGCTCAGGCCCGGTCGAAACGCAACCCGCCTCCACCCCGGTCTTGGCCTCCAGGAACTCCACATACCGCTGCGCCGCCGCTGGCAACTCGTCCCAATCGGAAATCCCGACCGTCGAACTATTCCACCCCGGCAGTGTCTCGTAAATCGGCTCCGCCTTAGCCAGTTCCCGCACCGTCGCCGGCATTTCCAGCGTCACCTTGCCGTCGATGCTGTACGCCACGCAAACCGGAATCTCATCCAGTTCGTCCAGCACATCCAGCTTGGTCACCACCATCGTCTCGAAGCCGTTAATCGCCGCCGAGTACCGCAGCACCGGCGTATCGAACCAGCCGCAACGCCTCGGACGACCCGTCACGCTTCCGAACTCATGGCCGCGATTGCGGATCTCATCGCCCGCCGCGTCCAGCGCCTCGGTCGGGAACGGACCTCCGCCCACGCGCGTCGTGTAGGTCTTCGAAATCCCGATCACCGCGTCGATCTTCGTCGGCGGCACGCCGGTACCCGTACATGCCCCGCCAGCCGAAGAATTGGACGAGGTGACAAACGGATACGTGCCGTGGTCGATATCCAGCATCGTACCCTGCGCGCCTTCGAACAGGAGGCGTTTGCCATCGCGCATGGCTTGATTCAGAAGCGCCGAGGTGTCGCAAATCATCGGCCGCATGCGCTCCGCCGCTTCGGCGTAGCGTGAAGCGATGTCGTCCGCGTCAATCTCGTCGTCAATGCCGAAGGCCCGAGCCCGGGTCTCATGATCGGCGATCAATCCACGCACCGTCGCCGCAAAATATTTGCGGTCGAGCAGATCCGCCATGCGAATTCCGCGCCGCCCGATCTTGTCCTCGTAACAAGGCCCGATGCCTTTCAGCGTTGTCCCGATGGGCGTCCGGCCGGGAGCCGCTTCGCTGATCTTCTCGACCAGCCGGTGGGACGGAAACAAAACCTGCGCGCGATTGCTGATGCGCAACTGCGATACTGCGTCGATCCCGGCGGCATTCAGCGCTTCGACTTCCTCAAACAGCCCGATCGGATCCACTACCAGGCCGTTGCCGATCACCGCCGTTTTACCGGGATGCAAAATGCCACTCGGCACAAGGCGCAACACGAACTTGCGCGCGCCGATCCAGATGGTGTGGCCGGCGTTGTTGCCGCCCTGGTAGCGGACGATGTAATCGAAGCGGTCGGCAAGGATATCGACCAGTTTTCCCTTGCCTTCGTCGCCCCACTGCGCGCCGAGAATTATCAGATTGCTCATGAATTGGAAAGTTTTGCGGCCTGAAGCGGCCAACTCGTCATTGTAACGCGCTGTGTTACGCTGGCCTATTGGCGGACAAGCGGACTACTTACGCAGCGCCGCGAGGAGGTGCCGCCTCGGGAGTGGCGCTCGTGGGGTTACTGCGTTGTTTTCCGCCACAACCGACTGCCAGCATCGACCTATGACCATTTCCGACGTCTTTCTGCAACTGGGCGAAGATCGCCTGCGGCAGCTCGTCCGCGGCATTTCCATCGGAAAACTGCGGACTTACCAGCTCTACGAACGTTTCAAAATTCGTACCCATCTGGTCAAGCTCAATACGGAGAATCTGCGCGACGCAGTTCCCCGCTTTTTGAAACGCCTGAGTGCGCAGGACGAAGAATTTGCGACCGACCTCTCTCAGGCCATCCTCATCGCCCACATGGACATGATTATCGCGGTCCTGAATTTCCTCGAAGTGCCGAATACCGACGGCTTTTTCGAGAAGGATATCGACGCCTCGAAGCACCTGACCGAAGGCTGGCAGGCCCGCGCGTTCGAACGCTTCAAGGCCGACTACCCGGAGACGCTGCTGCTCTTCTACATCAACCATCTCGGCTGCGAACTGGGATCGGAACCACAGGTGTTTCTGCCGTAGACCTGATCCGGCGGTACGAACATCTTCACATGCAGGAATTGGAGGTGCGGCTCGCCAGTTCGCCGGACTTGACTTGTACGGTGTAACCGTACGACACTCGGGTTATGAAAGGATGACGTGCAACTTGCCCGTTTTCGCCACAAAGGGCTGAAGCAGTTCCACGAAGACGGGAACGCCAAAGGGGTGCCGTCAGCGATGGCCGACAAGGTGCGCAAGCTCCTTTTCGCACTTGAAACGGCGGCGTCGCTGGAGCAACTCGGCCGGTTTCCGGGCTGGAAGCTGCACCCGCTGAGGGGCGACCTGAAAGGGTTTTGGAGCCTCACGGTTACCGGAAACTGGCGGCTGATTTTCGGGTACGACGAAAAAACGAACACGGCCTGCGATATTGATTTGATCGACTACCATTAGGAGTTCATAAATGCCCATGAAGAACCCGCCCCATCCGGGCGATTTGATCAAGACCGAAGTCATCGAACCCCTCGGTCTGAACGTGTCGAAGGCTGCTGATATTCTGAAGGTGCGCCGCGCCACGCTCTCCGATCTTCTGCACGGCAAGGCAGTGCTTACACCGGAAATGGCCCTGCGTATCGAAAAGGCTTTCGGCCCGGAGATGGACCATCTTCTCCGCATGCAACTCGCCTATGACGTGGCGAAGGCGCGGGAGCATGCACAGGACATCCCGGTCGAGCGGTATGTCCCGGCCTGAAGGTAAGTGAGGAAAGCCCGGCACCGGACATTTTGCCAGTACTCCAGTCGACCGGAAGGCGCCGGTCCCATCCTGCCATATCCCTCGACGACACGCTGTAAACGCTGCCAAGCATCCTGAGCGGCATGGGAGCCCGCGCGAGGAGAGTGCGTGCGACCATTTTGTACGGCGCTCACGCGCTGAAAGCCGTCGCCTAAAGGCGAGGGTTCAAGCTGAAGAACGCGCAGTATACGCGCGTGCCAACATGCCGACGACGGCGGAGTTTGCTCGGCACGGTTTTGATAGAATCGATTTGATGAGAGCCGGTTGCACCGGCAAGGCCCGCTACTCCTCGCACTGCTTCCACTCGGGCTGTGCTGCCAGGCCACGGTGGGGCAGGCAGCGAAACCGTCGGCGCTGAAACTAACCTGCCCGCAACCTAGTGCCGCTGCCGCCTGCAACAGTTTCAAACAACCTGTGGAGGCTCGCGACGGTCTATCTTGTGCGCGCTGGACCCTATCTCCTACGTGTGTTTCCACGGGAGCGAGGATGTCTTTTTCGCGCTCAGCATCGCGCCGCTGCTGGACGGATTCGCCAACTATCCCACCGCGCTGTCTTTCTCGGAGTACGAGGACGGAGTGTCCTCTCTTAGCCGGTTCGTGCAAGGCATGTGGACGCGAGTTACCGATCTGAAAGAGCCGAGTTTTAAAAGCGAGGGCTATAACCAGCCGACCGATAAAGCCGAGATCGATGCACTCGAGGTCTTACTGCAATACGCTTTTAAGAACCAAACGGGATCCTCGACAACTCAAACGGTGCGGATCAGGCGATCAA
The DNA here is from genome assembly GCA_003136575.1 of Bryobacterales bacterium. Classification (GTDB taxonomy): domain Bacteria; phylum Acidobacteriota; class Terriglobia; order Bryobacterales; family Bryobacteraceae; genus BOG-234. The sequence continues at coordinate 10,377 of PLEX01000134.1, forward strand.
CTGGCCGCTTCATCCGATCGTTTTCGTCTCCTAACGGTAGGGGCGATCGCATGTACTCCGGATCCTGCGCAAGGTTCGATATCGCCGGAAACGATGCGATCCCTACCTCCGGTAGCGCAGATACGTCGGGGAAGGGAGTTCCGGCAGGAACAAAGACTCGAATCTCGCAGTCACCACATAGCGAGATTGACGAAGTCATTCAGAGCGGCAGATATTTCCGGTTGCCACCTGCTCTCGTGGTGGCACACTCGACGGATTCCGGGCCGTCTCATCTGTCAGTCGTGAATCGAACCGCCTACAACTTGACTGTGACCTTCTACGGTGCCACAGAGCGCTCAGTCAGGGTCACTGTCGGGCCGCTCCGGGGAACTGGACATCGCGGCTGGAACGTACAGAGTCTTGGGAAGGGTCGACAGCCCGACGGTACTGCCATTTGTGGGCGGCGACGAGTACACAGCGGGCACCAAGTACGAATCGACCTTTTACGTCGCTTCCAGAAGCTTCCATAAAGCAAGATCACGCCCCCGGAAGAATCAGGCGGGCTAACGCCGCTCCAGCTTTCTATAGGGCGCTTTGAATGCCCGATTCCCTCGGGCCACGAGCCGGAACAGTTCTGGCTATGATTAATTACATGAGACGCACCAAGGCAATTTCGCGAACAGAACGGATTCTTACTTTGATCAAGTCGGAGATTCGGGCAGCCACCAGAGACAAAATTGAGAATCCCGATTGTGTGGGAATTTCTCCGGAGGCGGCATTTTTTCGGGAACGATACTTGGAGCTGATGACTCCGGAAGAGCGGAAGACGGTGTCTCCCGATCTGTTGGGAAAGCAGTAGGCAGGCATGACGACCTCGTACCTGATCGAACGACGGGGCGAATGCTATTACCCTCTTGTGTCTGGACGGACCACACACGCTGGGACTCGAAAGCATCATGGCAGGCGGTGGAGAAGCTTGGTTGGTCAGCGTCCTGATCGGCCTGGGAGTACCTGCCGTGGCTGTCGAAGATGCTCGCCGGGAATGCAGAAGCATCGTTTTTTGACGGAGAGCTAAGAAGATGTCAATCTCGCAAAGCGGAGCGCATCGAGCATATGAAGAGGCTCCGTGTGCCCTTTGTCGACTTGGCGTGATCCGGAGATTGTGTTGTGGAAGCGAATAAACCGTGGGCGGAGAAGGCGGATACACTACGTGAACTGAGACAATCTGTCGAACGGCGTGGCGGCTCTTGGGCGAAGCGTAGGGACTTCGTTGATAATGTTCTATTCATATAACGCGCCGGCGGACCCTCCTATCTGCAAGCTGGTCATCAGCCCCGAGGACGGCGACCGAATTAAAAATGAATTGACTGGGATGAAAATAGATCAGGACCCTCTATTTCCGCAGTGTCCGGAGCTTGACGATATCTCCAGTTCGATTCGGGTTCAATTAAGAGAAGACGTGGACGAGCTATTTAGAACCCTTGGCTGGCGACTGGCATTGCCACTTCCAGATTAAAGCGTTTCTTTTTTGCAAAGCAGGTTTGTAAGGGCCTTAATCGGTTGTTGTCCAATGTCGTCCTGCTCGCCGAAACTTCGGTATTGGGAAAATGTCTGACTCAAGACAACGTCGCCATTTCGCTTCACGACAGAAAGCTCGGCGTCACCGAAGTGGTCCACTGATCCCGGAGTGCGAGTAACGGAGATGGTGGCGCGGTAATCAGCAGTTGCCTTGTCGTGTGTAACCATGCAGGTACCGCCCCTTGCTCTGAAGCCGTTGGCTATTTTTTCCTCGGTACGAAGTGTGGTGTTCTCAGTTTTCCCTATCTGGACACCGTATTCGTACGAGCCCAGCCCGCCGAAGCTGTCAGCTTCAGAAATGCTTTTCTCGGAGGCGAGCACCCAAACCCGCCCTGGGCGCTTCGCTTCCCGCCATAGGGAGAGGCCAACAGCCGCCACTAGCGAAAAGGTGAAAATTACAACCCACAGAATTTTTTTCACCTGACGTGGCATGGCCGTTCCTGTCCGTCCTCGAGTGTCGCTCTGGCCGGAATTTACAGCGTATCGCACTCGGTGAGCGGACATTTCCGCCATCCGCCCTTCCTGCCCGTCGCGGTGGCCCCTACCGCACCCATTGAACTGAGGCTTCCACCACTGGTCAACTGTATAATTAACTAAAGAAAAGACATGCAGGTTATTCTGGATAACGCGCTCGACCGCATTCGGGCGGCCGCGACCGGCGAAGAACTTGAGGCTGTGCGCGTCGAAGTGCTCGGCCGCAAGGGCGTGCTGGCGCAGTTGAGCAAAGACATGGGCAAGCTCAACGCCGACGATCGCGCTGCCCGCGGCAAATTTATCAACGCTTCGAAACAGGCGCTCGAATCCGCGTGGGAAGAGAAAAAATCGGGCTTCGATCGCGCCGCGCTGGCTAGACGGCTCGACTCCGAGTGGATGGATCTTACGGTTCCCGCCGCCGGTGTCACACCCGGCAGCCTGCATCCGATCACGCAGATTCAGTGGGAGATCGAAGACCTCTTCCGCTCCATGGGGTTTACCGTGCTGGACGGACCCGAAGTGGAGTCGGAATTCCATAATTTCGACGCCCTCAATATTCCGGCGGACCATCCCGCGCGTGACATGCAGGACACGTTTTGGCTGGACGGCGGCCACTTGCTGCGCACCCACACTTCGCCTGTTCAGGTGCGCGGCATGGAGAAGCTTGGTCCGCCGCTGCGCATGATCGCGCCAGGCCGCGTTTTCCGCAACGAATCGGTCGACGCCTCGCACGAGCACACTTTTTACCAGCTCGAAGGCATGATGATCGACCGTGAAGTCTCGGTCGGCAATCTGATCTACTTCATGAAGACGCTGCTCACGGCCATCTTTAAGAAGGAAGTGGCGGTTCGCCTGCGCCCGGGTTATTTCCCGTTCGTGGAACCAGGCTTCGAACTCGATATCCGCTGTTTGATCTGCGGCGGCGATGGCTGCCCGGTCTGCAAGCAGAGCGGCTGGGTGGAGCTTCTTCCCTGCGGCCTGGTAAACCCCCATGTTCTGCGAAAAAGCGGCATTGACCCCGCCGAGTGGAACGGTTTCGCTTTCGGACTCGGCTTAACCCGCCTGGTGATGATGCGCTACGCCATCGACGATATTCGCTGGCTGCAAAGCGGCGATCTTCGCTTCCTGAGGCAGTTCTAAATGAAGTTTTCCTACAGCTGGATCCGCAGCCTGGTCGACGGCCTTGATCTTCCCGCCGAATCTCTCGAGCGGCTCATTACCATGAAGACGGCCGAGTGCGAAGGCATAGAACTGGCGGGCGAACTGCTGGCAGGGGCCGTTCCGGCCCGCGTGGTGTCGGTCGAGGCGATAGAAGGCGGCAAGCATGTTGTGAAAGCGGTTGTCGACGCAGGCATGTATGGCCGCAAGACGGTCGTCTGCGGCGCGCCCAATTGCCGGGCCGGGATCACTACCGTTTACGTTCCGCTGGGGTCTAAATCCATCGCGGGCGTGCTCAGCGAAGGGATGCTGGCGAGCGCATCCGAACTCGGTCTGAGCCGCGATCACGCCGGCATTATCGAACTCTCGGATTCCGACGAACTCCCGCCGCCCGATCACGTGATTGAGATCGATAACAAGAGCATCACGCATCGGCCCGATCTCTGGGGACACCACGGCATGGCGCGCGAAGTGGCGGCGATCACGGGAAAGAAACTGCGCAACCCGGTCGACCTGAGTTCCCTGGCCTCGCCTGGTAGCCCGGTCAACGTCGAAATCGAGGATCTCGCCCTCTGCCCGCGCTACAGCGCGCTCGTTTTCGAAAACGTGACAGTTCAGCCTTCTCCGCTCTGGCTACAGCATCGCCTGACATCGGTCGGCCTGAACCCGATCAACAATATCGTCGATCTGACGAACTACATCATGGCCGAACTGGCGCAGCCGATGCATGCCTTCGACCGGGCCAGGCTTCAGGGCGATACGATTTTCGCAAGGCCGGCTAAGGTGGGCGAATCCATCGTCGCGCTCAACGACGAATCCTACACGCTGACGCCCGCAAACGTTGTCATTGCCGACGCCACTGGCCCCATCGCCATCGCCGGCGTAATTGGCGGAAAAGACAGCGCCATCTCGGAAACTACCACCTCAATCGTTCTCGAAAGCGCGAACTTCAACGCCGCCAGCGTCCGTAAGACCTCGGTCGCTCTCAAGCTGCGCACGGACGCGTCGATGCGTTTTGAAAAATCGCAGGATCCTCACAATACGGTCCGCGCCCTCGCTCGAGCGTTGGATTTGCTGCCGCTCGTCTCCCCAGGCATTCGCCTGGTCGGTGGCCTGGCCGACCGTCACGCCGATTTTCCCGCGCCTCCGCCGGTTTCGCTGAATCTCAACTGGCTGGCCCGCAAACTTGGGCGGAAACTGGACGCCGCCGAGGTCCGGCGTATTCTGGAAAGCCTCGATTTCGGTGTCGCGGAAACGGGATTCGAGACGTTTTCCGTCACGATTCCATCCTGGCGAGCCACGAAAGACGTCTCATTGCCGGACGATCTGGTGGAGGAGGTGGGCCGCATGATCGGCTACGATTCGATCCAGCCCGCGCCGCCGCTCGTCCCCTGCGCCCCGTCGTATGACCCGCCGGAGCGCGAATTCCTGCGCTCGGTTCGCCGCCTGCTGGCCGCACGGGGCTATAACGAGATATCCAATTACTCGTTCATCAGCGAGGAATCTGCGCGCCGTTTTGGCCTCGCCGTCGAAGATCACGTCCGCGTCCTGAATCCCATCGCCGCCGGCCAGGAACTGATGCGGACCTCACTGCTCCCCGGCATTCACGGCAATATCGTCGAGAACGCCAAGCACCTCGAGGATTTCCGCATCTTTGAGGTCGGCCATGAAATCCACAAGTCGGATGGCGGCAAGCCCGCCGAGCGCGTTCATCTGATGGCCGCGCTCTACTCAAAGGCGGCTCCCGAGGGCTTGCTCGAACTGAAGCGTGTCGCCGAATGCCTCGCCTCCGGTCTGCACGTTCGCCCCGCCGAACCCCGGTCCTGGGAACACTCCGCGCGTTGCGCCGAACTCTGGTGGCAGGGCCGGCAGGTCGGCCGCCTGAGCGAACTTCATCCCGAATTGATCGATTCCGGCCGCGCCGCCGTCCTCGATCTCGATCTCGCGCTGCTTCAGGAACTGAAGCCCGACCGGTCCGGCTACAAGCCGGTTCGGCGCTTCCCGACAAGCGCTTTCGACCTATCCGTGATTGCCGATTCGAGGGAACTCGCGGGAAACCTGGAACTCCACATCCGGCAGTTTGCCGGCGAATTGGCCGAGGCCATCGAGTACGTCCGGGAGTTTCAGGGTGCTCCTCTCCCGGAAGGGCGCAAGAGCGTCACTTTCCGGTTAATCGCGGGTGCTCCGGACCGAACTTTGTCTTCGCCCGAAACTACAGCTCTCTACGACCGGATCGTCGCCGGTCTTACGGGACTCGGGTACGAGTTCCGCGGCTGAAGCTTTCACGAAACCTTCATTTAATCGTTTGAATGGCCAGCCGATTTGGCTGATCTGCACCAGATTGATCACTCGGGCCATAAAGAATGGCGAATAAAAGACGAAACAAATAGCGAAATAGAATTTTCAGATCGTTTCAATTTGCAATTAATCAAAAGGTCATGTAAAATTTAGTCAATGGTAAACCCATGAGGAAGTCATGAAGAATAATAATAACCGTGATCGTTGGGCGTCGCTGTTCTACTGGATTGGGGCGATCATGACCGGGGCGAGCATCGCCTTGGTTCTCTTGGGGAACACGAAACTGTTTCACTCGTTTCAGCACACGAATTTCCCGCTGGCGTGGAAGTTTGCGGGCGTCGCCGTGGTCTCGTTCCTGGCCCGCGAAATCTGTCGTCCATCTGCCTTGAATCATGACCGTCACGACCGCGACGCGCGGCGCTCGGTCGACCACATTCCGCACGAAATCTGAGCCGCGCACAGCCCTCGATTCCCTACCTGACACACAGACCTGAGACGGTTGCTAGTCGGCCTTTGCGTGGAGTCTGTTCGCTGATAGAATAGCCGGCGTGGAAACCATCCAATACAACCTCCCGCAAAGCTGCATTCCCCGCGCCTGGTACAACATAGTTCCTCACCTTCCGAAGCCAATGGCTCCGGTTCTGCATCCGGGCACCCTCAAACCGATCGGCCCGGACGATCTGGCTCCGCTGTTCCCCATGAGCCTGATCCTTCAGGAAGTCAGCACCGAGCCAGAGATCGAGATTCCGGGCGAGATCCGCCAGGTTTACGCGCAATGGCGGCCATCGCCGCTCTTCCGGGCGCGCCGACTCGAAAAGGCGCTGGATACGCCGGCCCGCATCTATTACAAATACGAAGGCGTCAGCCCCGCCGGCTCCCACAAGCCCAATACAGCCATCGCGCAGGCATATTACAACAAGAAGGAGGGAACCAAGCGGCTCTCCACGGAAACGGGCGCGGGGCAGTGGGGTTCGTCTCTCGCCATGGCATGCGCCTTCTTCGGCCTCGAGTGCAAGGTCTATATGGTGCGGGTCAGTTACAACCAGAAGCCCTACCGACGCGCCCTGATGGAAACCTTCGGGGCCTCCGTGACTGCCAGCCCGAGCAACGAAACCGACTCCGGCCGCACGATACTGGCGCAGAACCCCGACTCCACCGGCTCCCTCGGCATCGCCATTTCGGAAGCGGTGGAAGTCGCAGCCAAGGACCATGAGACGAAGTACGCGCTCGGCAGCGTGCTCAACCACGTCCTGCTGCACCAGACGGTCATTGGCCTGGAGACCATCGAGCAAATGGCGCTGGCCGGCGACGAACCCGACGTCATCGTCGGCTGCACCGGCGGCGGTTCGAATTTCGCCGGTCTTGTGACCCCGTACATCGGGCGCAAGCTGAAGGGCCAGAGCCGCGCGCGAGTGGTCGCAGTGGAACCGGCCGCGTGCCCCAGCCTCACGAAGGGCAGGTTCACGTACGACTTCGGCGATACGGCGCACCTCACGCCGCTCGTAAAAATGCACACGCTGGGCAGCACGTTTGTCCCGCCGGGCATCCATGCCGGCGGACTCCGCTACCACGGCATGGCGCCGCTGGTTTCGCATTTGATGGATCTGGGCCTGATCGAAGCCACGTCCGTGCAGCAACTCGACGCCTTCGCGGCGGGCGTGCAGTTCGCGCGGGCTGAAGGAATTATTCCGGCGCCGGAGGCCAACCACGCGGTCGCCGGCGCAATTCGCGAGGCTCTTCGCGCGAAGGAGGAAGGATCGGCGCGAACGATTCTGTTCAATCTCTGCGGTCACGGCCACTTCGATATGCAGTCCTATATCGATTACCAGGCTGGCAAGCTGCAGAACTACGATTACCCAGAAGAAGAGATCGCGATGGCGCTGGCCGGCGTGCCGAGCGTGGCGTAAGCCGGCGTGCCCACTCGCTCCTTCTCGCGTCGGAATTTCCTCATCTGCGGCGCGGCCGCATCGGCTGGCGTCGGGTTCGCCGCGCAGCAGACTCCGCTGGTCGCCGACCCGGCGATTCGCGCCGACTGGATCCGGCGATGGGAACGCTACATCCTCAATTCAGCCCGCGAGCGGCGCTGCGATACCGAAACCGGCGAGGAGATCGGTTGGCTGATCAGCCCATACCTCAATGGCTTCTACTACGGATACCTCGCCACGAAAGACGAAAATTGGCTCGCAATGCTGGTGGATTGGGCCGACTCGTGGATCGTCCGCGCAGTCAAAGAACCCGACGGTTATCCCGGTTGGCCGAAAACCAATCCGAACGGCCACGAAGACGAACTTTTCGGCGACAGCATGTTGGGAGAAGCGATGGCTCTGACCCCCGTCGTCCGCGCCGCGCACGAGATCCTGAACGCTCCCGACCTCGAACGAAAATGGGGTCCGCAGGCGGCGAAGTATCTCGACCTCGCCGAACGCATCTTCGAAAAATGGGACACGCGCGGATGCTGGCGCGAAACTCCCGCAGGCGGCCTTTGGGTGGAAGCGCCATTCGGAATCGACCGCCAGTCTGGCCAGTGGACCTCCGAATACGCCAACCGCAAAATCGGCGGATTTTCCAATCCCGATAACAAGGAAAACGCCATTGCCGAATGGCTGTTCGCCATGTACGACGTGACCGGCAAGGGGGTTTACCGCGTCCGTACCGAAAGCTGGTTCCACCTGATGCGGTCGCGCATGAACCTGCGTGAAGACGGCAAGTATTTCGTCTGGAATTACTGGCAACCAGCCGGCGCGTGGGACTATAAGCCGGATGGAACGGCCAAACACTGGGTCGGCGTGCATCCCAACGGCGGTTATTATGCCGTGGACGTGCACGCTATTGCCGCCGCGTTTGAGCACGGCCTTGTATTCACAAAGGACGACATCGGCCGGCTCATCGCCACCAATCGCGATTTCATGTGGAACCATGAACTGCATGGAGCGAAGTTTCAGCGCATCGATGGCGGCGCGACCGACCCTCGGTGGAAGGACTCGCCCGGCCTTTTGTGGACCGCGCTGACGCCCTATGACAGCACGCTTGGTGCGATCTTCCTGGCCAACCACAATCCGGCAAGCTGGTCCGGTATGACGATTACTCCATGGGCGCTTTCGCAAACAATGCCGGCGTCCGGGTGATTTACACTAATGGCACCGGATTCCTCACGATGCCATGACAAAACTCACTCTGCTCCTCTGCGCCTTGCCTCAGTTGATTTGCGCCCAGGCACCCGCGCCACCGGCCGCAACCACTCCCGGCATCCCGGATTGGGCGATGCCGGGTTCCGCCACTCACGTGCAGACAGCGCCGCCGCCCGACTTTCACAGGCCCAGTCGAAACTTCGATACGCCGATCGGCATGTTTTCGGGCCAGTCCGACGTCGGCGGCCCGCTGCTGCCTGGCAGCGCCAGTTATGATGCCGGCAAGAATCAATACACAATCAACTCGGCCGGCTATAACGTCTGGTACACGCGCGACGAATTCCGTTTTCTGTGGAAGAAAATGTCGGGCGACGTTTCGCTCGCGGCCGACATTGCGTTCCCGGATCCGAATGGCTATGGCGACCGAAAGGCGGTGCTCATCATTCGACAGGATCTCGAAGACGATTCCAAAGAGGCGCTGGTCGCCCTGCACGGCCTGGGCATGATCCACCTCGCGCACCGCGACGAGAAGGACATACGCATTAAGGACACGGAGTATCGCATCGGTGGCCGCGGTCTGCCCGCCGGCGCGAACCCGGACAGCCTGGTCAATATAATGGCCCGCCGCATCGGAATCGAAAAACGTGGCGACTCGTTCGCACTGTTCGTCAGTCTGGATGGAGAGCCGATGCATCAGTTCGGTCCGCCGGTTAATCTCCACATAGATGGTCCGTTCTATGCCGGTATAGGCTTCTGCCCGCATCTGCCGGACAAGATCGACACCGCGGTGCTATCGAACGTCGTGCTGGAGAATGCGGCCGGCAAGGTGCGTTGACGGAGACGAGAGATCAACACCGAAGGCGTACGCGCTCGGCGACGCGCTGACCGCCGAAAAACCGACAGCCGAGACCGCCGCCAGGAATCAGAAAAGTTCCCGTTCGCCCACCGTATATCGAAACGCAAGCCCCGTCACAATCATCAACACCGCTGCTGTCGCGAATCCCGTAGGTGCGTACCATGCGCTCCAATCCGTGCCGAGACCCATATTTCCGAATGTATTGATGGTGAACACGGCCGCCACCGTCACCAACAGGCCGAATCGCAACAGGACGAAGAGGAGCGCCGTGATCGCAACCGCCAAAGCGAGATACTCGGCCTGCCAGTTGATCGAATTGGCGAGGTCGTTCTGCATTGCGGTGAATGCAATGCCGCCAACGATAGCCGCGATCCAGTCTCTCCGCAGCACCACGCGCAGGCCGAAAAGCAGGCAGAAGATCATCAGACCGGCGGTGATCGCCTCGGCGGCATGAGCCACCACGCCGCCCAGCCAGTAGCGCGTCCCCTGCAGGTAATAGAGGCCGCTGAATGTGTCGAGTCCGTCCGAGCCGGCCGCCATGGAATCGCGGGCCTGAATAAATGCGTAAAGAATCGACCCAACCGCCACTCCCACCAGAACATGTGACGCCACCTGCGCATCCGACCATCGCCCGGCGAGTACGCGGCCCCAGGTGATCAGCGAATGCGGCCATCGCACGCGCACGGCCGGCTCCAGCGCCAGATAGAGCACGAAAAAAACGGCGCCCGCCGCGACTGACAGGAACAAGGCGTGGCTGCTCAACGCCAGCATGTCGCCGGACGCCGCAATATGCGTCGTCGTGACCCATCGCAAAAAGCCAAGCCCGAACGTCGCGATTCCGACGACGAACGCTCCATGCCGGTCGGCGCGCTCCAGCCGCCAGTTTCGCCGCGCGTACAATACAGCCAGGAGCAGCCCGGTCCCGAACAGGAAAGGGATCAGCACGTTCTGCAGCCTCTCGATGAACGGATTAAGCCTTGTCACGTAGCCCTCCGGCATAGTCCAGGGCCAGACGATTTTCAGATAGGTCAGGCGACCTTTCCACCAGCCCGCCTCCAGCCGCAGATTCAGCTTTGGTATCGCCGGATGCGGCCCCTTCCACGCCCGAAACGAATCGACGGGCACGTTGGGCAAAGTGGTCGGAGCGACCTCCGAAAAGTGGGCCGGATCGAGGCCAGTCTCGCGAAAAACGGCATCGACAGTCACCGGCGCGGTTGAAATTGAGCTATCGGTGTACGGCATGGCCAGAAATTCACGAAGCCGTCCGGCAAAGTCGAGGATTACCTTCACCGAACCCGGCGACGTCAGTGGCGGATTCGTTTCTGTGACATCGCCGGTCGGTTCCGCGACCAGCGGTTGCTGCGCCTCGCGGTAAACCAAACTGGCCGGCGCTTCGGCCGCCAGCCACTTGCCGAAGTCGCGCGGCGCGGGCAGTCGATCGAGATAAGTAATCAGTGGCAGCCTGCTGGAAAGCAGCATCGCCCGATCGACAGGTTTCCTCTCATAGCCGAATTCGACGGCCTTGTCCCGCGCCTTCTGCATCAGAACTTCCGGCGTGTATTCAAGAGGTGTCTGAAGAAACGCCTCCTTTTGCTGCTTCAGAAACGGAACCGCGATAAGGCACGCTAAGGCCGCCGCCACGCACAGCCACGCGTACTTCAAATCCATCCCCTCGATCTTGCCCGACGCCGCCACCAGTTCGGGCGAGGGCGTTTCGCCCGCGGCCAGCGCGGCTGCCAGCGGATCGCCTCCGGGCAATGCCGCGGAAACGGCCAGCGCGTTGTCCGGGCGTTTGGCCGGGTCCGGGTCCAGACACCGGCGGATGATGTGTTCGACGGCGGGGTCCACATCGGTCGCGATCGAGGAAATCGCGGTAAGCTCGCCCGACTCCTGCTTCGCGATGAGCTCCCGCAGGCTCTTCGCTTCGTAAGGTTTGCGGCCCGTGAAAATCTCGTAGAGCACCAGCCCCAGCGCGAAAATATCGCTGCGAGCGGTCACCTCGGTCCCCTTCAGTTGCTCGGGCGACATGTACGCGGGTGTGCCGTTGCGCGCTTCCGGCCCGGAGAGTTGATCGGCGATTGCGGCGAGGCCGAAATCCATGATGACGATCTCGCCGCGTTTATCCATCATGATGTTGTGCGGCTTCAGATCGCGGTGGATTACGCCCTTCGCGTGTGCGGCGGCAAGGCCTGCGCATATCTTTCGCGCCGCCGCGACAGCGCGGTCGCCCGGAAGTCGCCCGATGCGCGGAAGCAACGACGCCAGGTCTTCGCCATCCACGTACTCCATCGAGATGTACGGCATTCCCTCCGTCTCGCCGATGTCGTAGACGCGGCAAACGTTCGGATGCGAGATTTGCCGCGCGATGCGAACTTCGCCGTGGAATCGTTCGAGCAGGAATCGATCTTCGGTTGCGGTCGCCGGCAGGAATTTGAGCGCGACCGACTGCCCCAGCGTAAGGTCTGTAGCCCGATAAACCTCACCCATGCCGCCTTTGCCGAGCAATCCGACGATGCGATAGCGTCCCGCGAGCAAGGTGCCGGGGACGAATCGCCCCTCGTCCGCGAAAGTCGAGGATGAAACCTGCGGACGGGACGGGTTCCTCGCCGCTGGTCCCGGGACGGTGCGGGTGGCATCCGCGGTCGAAGTCAGGTCGTCGGTTTCGGGCGGACGTTCCATTGCCATAGGATACGCGAACCTGCATCTCCGGTCAGGCACTATCGCAACTTGCGGTCGCAACTCGGCGGCAGGATGGCAACTCCCTGCGTATTTACCACGTCGACAATCGATACTCTAATTGGGTAAACAACTAACGTGACCGACCAAGAGGGTTAAAGGGCACAATGGGTTTATGGAATACCCACGCACTGCAAAATGTTCATGACGGAGTTGCGCTGGCCTGACGGCGTGGGGAAGTGTCCGCATTGCGGCTCTACCCGCGTTGTATGGCTTGACAAGGCCCGCGTTTGGAAGTGCTACGAAAAGCACAGCCGGTCACGCTTCAGCCTGAAAACCGGCACCATCTTTGAGGATTCACCGCTCGGCCTGGACAAGTTACCGCAGTCTGGCTCCTGGTGAACTGCAAAAACGGCATCGTTCCTATGAAGTATCCCGCGACCTTGGTGTGAGCCAGAAGTCCACCTGGTTCATGGAACATCGCATCCGATTCGCGCTTCATCAAGGAATCTTTGAGAACATGCTCTCAGGCGAAGTGGAGGCGGATGAAACTTTCATAGGCGGCAAGCACGGAATATGCACCGCGACGTTCGCGAACGGAAGATCACCGGGACGGGCGGCAAGGACAAAGGCCGCCGTGATGGGGATTTTGGAGCGCGGGCGGCAAGGTCGGTACCAAGGTCATTACGAACCGTAAGAAAGGAGCGCTTCAGGCTGAAGTCCGTAAGCACGTACAGGCTGGATCAGCCCTCTACACTTATGACTGAATTCGTGCAAGGGAATGACTGAGTTCCAGCACGGCGTTGTGGACCACCGGAGAAATACGTTAGCCGGGCTGTTGGTGTGAATGCGCCCGTCAACCAGGGCCAAACCGTCGCTCTCAGTTGTTGGGCTGCCTGCCCGTCTCGAATTTCGTCGTTGCGCGGCCCGATACGGTCGAGATTCACGGCCGCGGGGCTTTTCGTGTTGGGACCAGTTTCTGTCGATGAACTGCGCTCAACTTACTTACCTCTTTCGCGGCATCCTCATGATTGGATATTTATTACGGGCCGAGTTTCTAACATCATTCGGAGACCGTTCGACATGAGGGTTGTGATCCGCGAAGCTACCGCCGTGCCCTTGCCGCGATGAACACCGGAGTCGCCAGGCTGCAACTTGACCCCGACGACTATCGCGAAGCCCGCGGCGGCGATTGAGCAGTTCTCCGGGCGTCATGCGCACGGTAATTCGCAAAGCTCGTAAAGTGGCAGGAGTGTATATCGTGGTCACGCCGCGCGGAAAACTCTGCTTCCTTGTCGATTGCACGGTCAACATCGACCCCAGCCCGGATAGGATGACGGAAACCGCGGCACGTGCCGCGTGGGTGGCGCGCGAGTTCGACGTGGAGCCACGAGTCGCACTTCTGTCGTTCTCCAATTTCGGAAGCAGCGCGCATCCGGCTGTCGTCAAAGGTTCGGGAAGCCGTCCGAGTCGCGCGGGAACGCCCCCTAAATCCATGGACGGAGAAATGCAAGCCGATACCGCGGTCGTCCGGGAGATCGTCGACGAGACGTACCCGTTCAGCGCGGTCAAAGGTGGCGCCAACATCCTGATATTCTCGAACCTGGACGCCGGAAACATCGCGTATAAGCTGCTATCCCGACTGGGCGAGGCTCAGGTGATGTTCTACAGCGGGGCACCACTGTCAATGACATCGTCAACGTGGCCGCAGTCGCGGCGGTCGAGGCGCAGCAGCAGGGTTCGCGGCGAGAAAGCGCGGAGGCACGGCTAATGAAGCGGCTGATGGCGAAACGCGCGGACTCGTAGCGGCCCGGCGGTGCCCGTTGCACGTGAGAACAAAATGCATCTCTCGGGGACGCCGCGCATCCGCGACACGGGGAGCCTGATCGGCCCGAGCGACGCAGGACGCTTTCCTCGTCGCAGAGCAGTCGGAGGGCAAAAGAATTGCCTACTTACTCCGGCCCCCCGCCGCCGGATTCGCCACAAACCGGTAACCCAGGGCCCGTACGGTCAGCAGATGCCGCGGGTTCTTCGGATCGTCCTCGATATAACGGCGCAGCCGCACCATGAAGTTGTCGATCGCCCGCGTATCGGTATCTTCGTGAAGTCCCCACACCTGGGCCAGCATCGACTTACGCGACACGGTCTGCCCTTCGTGCCGAATCAGGTAGCGAAGCAGATTCGCTTCCATGAGTGTCAGAGGAAATACCTGGTCCCGTACGCGCAACTCCAGTTGCCCGAAGTCGACCGACTTTTCGCCAAAAGTGTACGCATCCTGCCGGCCGTTTGAAATCTGCGGCAGGGTCTGCGCCGAGGCGCGCACCCATTCCCCGCGACGCAGAAGCCCCTTGATCCTGGCCATCAGAATCGACAGGTCGAACGGCTTCGCGAGATAATCGTCCGCGCCCGCGGCGAATCCGCGGAGTACGTCTTCCGCCTGGCCGCGCGCCGTGAGCATAAGCGTCGGCACAAACTGCCCGCTCTGCCGCATTGCAGTCATTACCTCAAAACCGTCGATGCCCGGTAGCATCACATCCATTACAACTACGTCGAAAGCCGTTTCGGTTTCGAGAAGTTGGAGCGTCGCCTCGCCAGTTTCCGCAACCTGAACTTCATAGCCCTCGGCCTCCAGGTTAAAACGCAAGCCATCGGCCAGATGTTGCTCGTCCTCAACCACCAGGATTCGGGTCATTGGGCCGTTCCCGCGCCGCCCTGCGCCACCGGGAACTGCAGGACGAACGTGCTGCCGCGGCCGAGGCCTTCGCTTTCCGCCCAGGCTCGCCCGCCATGCCGCCGCGCCACCGCGCGCACGATATAGAGGCCCAACCCAGTGCCTTTTACACGCACCGCCAGTTGCCCGGGCACGCGATAGAAGCGCTTGAAAATGCGTTTCAGCTCGTTGGGTGGAATGCCCGGCCCGCGATCCGTCACACGCACCGTAACGTAGCCGTCTTCCGCAGGCGTCGTCCTCACCGTCACATCCACGTTCCGGCCGGAATACTTCACCGCGTTATCGATCAGGTTGGAGACCGCAGCCTGTATCTCGTCGAAATCGCCCAGGATGGTCAACGGCCGGCCGCGCCCGTCCCCCTCGTAACGGAGCCCTTCGGCCGGAACACCATACAGCTTTCCCGCCCTGTCGATACACCCATCGATCAACGCTCCCAGATCAATGGGCGAAATGTTAAGTTTGCGGCGCGATGGCCCGACCCGGCCCGTCCGCAGCACCTGCTCGATCGTGGAGAGCAGACGGTCGCTGTCGTGGAGCATGATGCGGTAAAACTCCTGCCGCTTGGTCTCTTCGACCGCATGCGTTTGCAGCGTTTCCAGATACAGCCGGATGGACGCCACCGGAGTCTTGAGTTCATGAGTCACCGCATTGATGAACGCATCATGCTGTTCATTTCGGTGAATTTCGCGCACGAGGAAGAGGGTATTGAGGACGACGCCGGCGATAATCGCCAGCATCAGCAGAACGCCAAGGAAAAGCAGGATGCCTGTGCGCCAATTGAGCAGAACCCAACCGACGTACAGCAGGATGACAACAGAGATAACGCCGGCGCCCAGCGCAATAAAGAACGCGATGGAGCGCTTGCGGCCAGTGCCAACCATACCTCTGGATTATATGGCAGACGTCCGACGAGGCGTTTCGACCCAATCACGGCCGCTCAGGCGGCCTTGCGTTCGGTGAGACGGCTGTCCAGTTTCGCCACGCGAATATTTCTCGCGATCCCAGCCGCCTTGAGCACCTTCAGCGACAACCAGGAGGGGTCGAATTCATACCAGGCAAGGCCATGACGCGCCGAGGTAGGATGCGCATGGTGATTGTTGTGCCAGCCTTCGCCAAACGTCATCAGCGCAACCCACCAGTTATTGCGCGAATCGTCGCGCGTCTGGAATCGGCGCTTGCCCCACATGTGCGTCGCGGAATTCACCAGCCAGGTCGCGTGCAGACCAACCACAATTCGCACGCAGATGCCCCATAGCACCATTGGCAAACCGCCGGCAAGGTAAAGGACCACCGCCAGTAGCACTGTCGGTACCCAGTGCCAATTGTTCAGCCAGATGTAAAACCTGTGCCGCATCAGATCTGGCGCGTACTTGCCCATCAGGCGGGTATTGTCGTGCTTGGCTTCGCCAAACAGGATCCAGCCCATATGCGCCCAGAATGCGCCGTCCCGGGGGGAATGCGGATCGCCCTTCTGGTCGGATTTCTGATGATGAATGCGATGTGTGGCTACCCAGAACATCGGTCCGCCCTCAAGCGTCATCGCGCCAAACAGGCCGAACATGTATTCCATCCAAAGCGGAATCGAGAAGGAGCGGTGCGTGTGCAGGCGATGATAGCCAAGGCTGATGCCGAGACCGATCGTCATCCAGTAGAGGACGGCGGAGACGGCAACTGCGCGCCAGTTGAACATGAAGAGAGCGGCGATTGCGCCGATGTGCAAAACCACCAGGACCAGCGCAGTCGGCCAGTTCAGGCCATGACGTTCAAAAGCCTCTTCATCGCCGGGCAAAACCACTGTGGGCGCCATCTCTGCAATCATTTCCGCGGTCCTTTCGAAGGGGATTTGATCCACCCCCGCAATACCAGGCTAGCAATGATTTCGCATCCGCTTTGTAAGACTTATGTAATCTCGACAAGGGCGCTCGGAGTTCAACCGTGGGCAGATCGGAGATATTCCCGTCCGATCCGTCTGGTAGCTGCCAACACGGTGCTTCGTCACAATGTTTTCAGCCAGATGTTGCGAAAAGAGACCTTCAGCGAGCCACTCCCTGAGCACTGGAGGGCGATCAGGCCTTTCGTCAGCGCTTTCATGGCGTCGTCGTCGATCAGAATCGCCATCACGTGTCCGTTGATCGACTGGATCAGCGTGTTTCCCCGAGCGATGAGGTGCACCTGGTTCCAGTCGTCGCGCTTGAAAAAAGCGCCCAATTCGTCAAGCGTTCCGAGCGTGCTGAGCAAACGGGGATTCTTGCCGGTTTCCGTACGCACCAGTTGGCCCCGGAACGCGACGATCCCGCGGTTCCCGCGACCGCCGTCGACAACCTGACCTGTGAAATTGTTTGGATAGTTGAAATCGAACTGGTAACCGCCGACGCTCCAGCGAGTATCCGCCGGCGTCGTCGCCGCAGTGCCCTGAACACGGACCCCGCTTGCTCCAACCGGCGCGCTTCGACCCGGTCCCGACCCCGAGGAACCGCCAGCCGCTCCGCCACGCCCCGGAGCCGCCGTAGCCATGTAGCTCCGATACTGGATACCGCTATCTGCCATGGCCCCTTCCAACCTGATTTCCAGCTTGAGCTCGAAATCTGCCGGTGCTCCGCCTTTCCAGATGATGAAGGTTTCGCCATTGCGGGTGCCTTCCGGCGTATTGTATTCGCCGACCAGAGCGCCGTTCTCTACCCGCCATACAGTGGGGTTCCCGTCCCATCCGTTGATCGACCTGCCATCGAACAGTTCCGCCCAGCCGGCGTGATCGGAAAAGTCGATGGGATCGGGTTGCCGGGACATGACGCCACGTCCCCGGCCGGACACGCCCGAAGCGCCAGCGGGGACTTGCGCTGTCGACGCCAGCTGAACCAGGGACAACAGGACGGCTGCCCCCGCGCTGTTACCGAAACTCATTCTCACCATTAAGCCTCCAGGTGTTTAAAGCTTACAGCTTGCCGATATGGCACGCGACTTTCACCGGGATCGCAGGACTTAACATGACGCACGAGGCACTTGACACATTACCGACAAATGGCGTATACTCTAAGACAGATGGCGAGAGGTCGGAGATGAGAACAACAGAATCGGTTCTTGATATGGTACTCGAAATAAAACCGGCCCGCATGCCGCAGGCTCCGAACTGGCGTCTTATAGAAATCCAGCCGCACTCCGTGCCGTGGTCGTCGGTTGCCGGGTTCAGCACCCGACTCGGAATCCAACCGGCTGAGCTCCTTCGGTTGATCGGAGTCACCGAGCGAACGGCCCTTCGGCGTAGGGCGGAAGGTTTTCTGAAGCCCGATGAAGCCGATCGCCTTCTCCGGATTGCCCGAGTATACGAGGAAGCGACGCGGGTCCTCGGCGCCGAGCACAAAGCGGCCGGATGGCTGAATCAACCGAATCCCTGCCTCTACGACGCGACACCGCTCAGTCTGCTCGATTCCGACGGCGGAGCGCAGGCGGTCAGCGACGAACTGGTTCGCATCGATTACGGGGATTTTGTCTAGGTGAATGGATGGCGGATTGTGCGGCCCGCCCACGTCGCCAACCCGCTTTCAGGCTCTGGCTCGGCGCGGACAGGCAACCGATGGAACTCGCCCGGGGTCAGAATGGCATACGCTTCGACGAGCCGTCCGCTGGCCGTCCTCGAAATGCTAGTCCACGTGACGCGCGAATATATCCCACTCGACGCGGTTCTGTTGCCGATCGATATTCCGGACGAACTGATCTCGCAGTTGCACAGGCCCCCCGAGGGATGGAACGAATACCCTTATGGCATCGGAGCAAGAAGTGTCGGGGACCAGTGGATCCGACAAGGATTGTCGCTGGCTATGCTGGTACCATCCGCGGTACTGACGTCCGAATACAATCTGTTGATCAATCCGGCGCACGCTAAGTTCGCACAGATAGAGATCGGCAAACCAGAGCCTCACGCGTGGGACCGGCGTTTGTTCGGAATGGGCGACCGGGACGACGCGGCTTAAGCCGCCGCGTCGATCATCTTCTGAAGCTCGGCCTTGCCGACGGCTCCGACCTTAGACCCGACGATTTGTCCGCCCTTGAACATCAGAATGGTCGGGATGCCACGCACCTGGTAACGCATGGCGGTCTGCCCGTTCTCGTCCACGTTCAGCTTGCCTATCTTGGCCTTGCCGTGATATTCGTCCGCCAGCTGATCGATGATCGGCGTCATCTGACGGCACGGCCCGCACCATGTGGCCCAAAAGTCCACCAGCACAGGCGTCTCCGACTTAAGGACATCGGAGTCCCAGGCGGCATCGGTAAAATTCAGTGTGTTTGCTCCAGCCATCGTTCAATTTCCTCGTTCAGCAGTTAGATACCCGGGCCGTCGGCAAAGATTCAAAGGCGTCGTTCTACAGGCGCTCATAGAGTTCGGAATACGCCCGCGCCGAAGGGGCCCAGGAAAAATCCCTTTGCATGCCGCGCACCATTCGCGCCTGCCATTCGCCGCGATTCTCCCACGCCTGGCAGGCATCGCGAATTGCACTCAGCAGTTCACTTCCATTGTAGTCGGCGAACTTGAATCCGGTGGATTCGTCGATCGTGTCGTCCAGACCGCCGGTTGCGCGAACCACCGGGACGGTGCCGTATTTCAGGCTGTAGATCTGATTCAACCCGCACGGTTCGTAGTGGCTGGGCATGAGGAAGATGTCGCTCCCCGCCTCGATACGATGCGCCATCGGGTCGTTGAAACCGAAACGAACGGCAACCTTGTCCGGGAAATCCGCGCAAAGCTTACGAAATAGTTCTTCGTAGCGGGTTTCGCCGTTTCCGAGCGCGACCAGGCACAAATCCCGCTCGAAAATCGTCGTCGCGATCTCGCCAATCAGATCGAATCCCTTTTGCGTGGCGAACCGTGAGACGATGCCCATGAGCGGCCGGTCGATCATGCGCTCAGGCAACCCCATCTCCTGCAGCAACGCCCTCTTGCACTCGCGCTTGCCTGCGAGACTGCCGGGGGAATAACGGGCGGCGATGAACGTATCGGTCTCCGGACTCCAGCGCGAATAATCCACGCCGTTCAGTATTCCGCTCAGCACCCCGCGGCGATGCCGCAAAAGACCGTCGAGTCCGAAACCGTACTCCGGCGTCTGGACCTCTTCCGCATACTTTCGGCTCACCGTGTTGATGGCGTCCGAGAAGACGATTCCGGCTTTCAGAAAATTGATCTGGCCCCAGAACTCCAGATGCAATGGATTAAACAGATGCTGCCCCAGCCCAAGATCGTCCAGCGCCGCTGCCGGGAACAGGCCCTGATACCCGAGATTGTGGATTGTCAGCAGGGTCCTGGCGCCGGCGAAATCGCCATCCTGCGCGAGCGTATCGCGGAGATAGACGGGCAGCAGGCTTGCCTGCCAGTCGTGGCAGTGAAACACCTGAGCCCGAAACAGACGGCGGGAAATTTCGAGGGCCGCGCGCGACAGGACGGCAAACCGGATGTGGTTGTCGTCAAAATCTCCTGTCGCATCGCCGTAAAGGCCGGCCCGGCCATAAAGAGCGGCGTTTTCGACGAAATAGAGGGTTACGGAACCCGGCCCAACAGCATCCGTCATGGCCCGTACGCCAACCTGAATCCGGGAATACCCCAGCGGCACTGCCATCTCGTCGATCACGCGACTCGCCGGCGCATCCGCGGCGTGCATGTAGCGAGGCGCGACGACCGCCACGTGATATCCCAGTGCGGCAAGCGCCTGCGGGAGCGCTCCCAGCACGTCCGCCAGCCCTCCGCTCCTCGCCCAGGGAGTCACCTCCGAGGACACCATCATTACCCGATCGCGTAGAATTGCCATGTTCACCTTAATGTTAGACTTGAGGACATCCAGGCGGAAAGCGTTTTTGAAGCTATTTTTTCATTTCAGTAGCCTGCGGGCGGTCTGCGCGGTCGTTCTGGAACGGGCGGAACATCCGCTGACGACTCGCATGATTCCATTGGCGCGCGCACGTCGGACGCTCGCGTCCTGTGCGCTCGTGGTTTTCCTGCTTTCGGTCGGCGCGGCCCG
>PLEX01000214.1 GCA_003136575.1 Bryobacterales bacterium
TACAACATCGACAGCGGCGCCTTTACGGCCATCACGGCGGGTTCGGAGACGGACCTGTTTCAAAACGCGAGCGGAACGACGGCCGTGACGTTTACTACTGCGGTCGGAAGCGGCGACACGCTGCCGGATGCGATTGCCACGGCGAACACCCAGCTTGCCGGGACGGGAATCACTGCGGTACTGGACGCCGCCGGAACGGGTATCTCCTTCCAGAGCACCGGCGCTTTCAGCGTCAGCCAGACCACGGCTGCGGGGACCGGCTCGGTTTTCCCGGCCGGCGTGCTGACGGTGAACAAGCCGACCGCCGGTTCGACCCAAACGGGTAACGCGCTTGCCGCTCTTACCGCGCTGACACAAGCCATCGACAATCTCGGCCTCGTACAAGGCCAGGTCGGCGCGGGCGAGAACAAGCTGCAATATGCCTCGAATCTGGCGCAGTCGCAGATCACCAACGTCTCGGCGGCCGAATCCGGCATTCGCGACGCCGATGTCGCGGCGGCGGCGGCCAACCTGACCAAGGCGCAGGTGCTGCAACAGACGTCGCTGGCGGCGCTGTCTCAGGCTAACTCCGCCCCGCAGGCGGTATTGGCGCTTCTGAAGAACTTCTAATGAGTGAGATTCCGGGCCGGAGCTGAAACGCAGTCCCGGCCCGGAATATGAAATCGAATGTCGACATCCACCACTTCAGCCGCGACCGCAGCCCAGACCTTCAGCGGGCAAAGCCAGTTTGCCGCCAGCCTTCAACAGGTGATTACCCGGGCGGTGGGCATCGCTTCTCTGCCGCTCGATTCGGATCAGGCGACGCTGACCACTCTGAACGGTCAGCAGACCGCGCTTCAGGGGCTGGACACCGACTTCACCAGCCTTCAAACCTCGATTAACAACATTCAGACGGCACTGACCTCCAGTTCTCTTACCACGTCCGTTTCCAATGGATCCGTGGTCAGCGCCAGCCTCGGAGCCGGGGCGGCAGCGGGCGCTTATTCCATTGTGGTGGACGATCTCGGAGCCTATTCGACGGCCCTTAGCAATGCAGGTTCGACGCCGGTGACCGATCCCACGTCGCAGGGAATCAGTTCGTCGACGACGCTGACTCTGAATATTAACGGCAATCTCACAACCATTACCCCCGCCTCCACTTCGCTCGACGATCTTGCCAGCGCCATCAATTCCCAGGCGGCGGGACAGGTCCAGGCGACCGTGGTGAACGTAGGTTCTACCGCTTCGCCCGATTACCGGCTTTCTCTTACCGCGTCGCAACTGGGTCCGACAACCATCGACCTGACCGACTCAACGGATACGAGCGTGATCAATGAGTCCGTCGCCGGTTCTCTCGCTACCTACCAGGTTGCGGGGCAGCCCGATGTCCTGAGCAGCGATTCCCGCACCGTCACGCTCGCTCCCGGGCTGGCCGTGAACCTGCTCAGCCAAAGTACTTCGGGCCAGGCCACGACCATTACGGTCGCCAACGATCCGACCGCCCTTTCGAGCGCGTTCAGTTCGTTTGCCCAGACGTATAACCAGGCGGTCACCGATCTGGCGCAGCACCACGGCCAGAGCGGCGGCGCGCTCGAGGGGGACAGCATCGTCAGCACGCTGACCAATGTGCTGCAACAGCTCTCAAACTTCAGCAACGGCAGCCCGGAGACTTCCCTTGCCAATTTCGGCATCACAGTGAACGACACCGGGCAATTGTCAGTCGATGGGACTACATTCGCCAGCGCCGCCGACGCAAACTTTTCGACACTGGTCGCCACACTGGGGGGCACCAGCACGGGTGGCTTTCTGCAGGCGGCAACTAATGCCCTTAACAGCGTGGAAGACCCGACCCAGGGCGCGCTGAAGATTGAGGAAAACACGGTAACTAACGAGATCACGGCGCAGAATACCACGATCACGAACGAACAAGCCAAGATCACTCAGCTACAGACCAATATCACGGCGCAGATGGTCCAGGCGGACGCCGCCATTTCCGCGCTCGAAAGCCAGCTCTCCTATGTCAACGGTCTCTTCTTCTCTATTACCGGCAACAACAATAATCCGACAGCGAGCACAACAGTGGGATGAGGCCGACGTCCTGGGTTGCCTCGAGAAGTGCATCCGGCAGGGCGACTGGAGTGCCGTCGCTGGCCTCACGGATCGAATCGGCAGCGACCGCCTTCCCGAAACACGCGACGAACTCGCCGAATGTATCCTGCAACTCAAACGCGTTCTCATCGCCGCCCGCGTCGCCCGCGCCAACCTTGCCACATCCCTGTCCCGCGTAAGGGCCGCCGCCAGATTCTCAAGCTCCCTGCAGGTTCACGAGCGCCATAGATTTGCCGAGCCGACAGATTTTTGACGCCGGAAGGACGATCCTCGTCAAGTGTTCTGAACCACTTACCCCTGGTGATCCGATTGCACCCCGCGAGGTATGTCTCTGGCGAGTGGAGGTCTCGACCTCGGTTCCTATCTGACCTGGCTGGCAAGACGCCAGGAGGTCGTTGCCTCCAACATCGCCAATGCCGACACGCCAGGCTACAGAACCCGGGACGTCGGTATGCCGGGCGACTTCTCTTCGGTTTTTGCGCAATTCACGCCCGTGGTCGAAGAAGCCCAGGGCCTGGTAACGCGCAACGACGGCAATAATGTCAGTATCGACCGCGAATCCCGGCTGCTTGCCGAGAACGACATCCGCTTTAACCTCGCTACCCAGCTTCTGAAAGACAAGATCAAGGGCATTCGTTCAGCCATTGAAGAAGGCAGGTCGTCGTGAGTCTGTTTGGCTCGATATCGGTGAGCGCTTCCGGCATGGAAGCGCAAAGGATTCGCGCCGAGCTGATCGCGGAGAATATGGCCAATGCCGACACCACGCGCACGCCGAACGGCGGTCCTTATCGCCGGAAAGATGCCGTCTTTACCACCGCCCCGGTTCAGAATTCATTTGCGGGAACGCTTGCCGAATTTAACGCCGGCGGGACACAGGGTGTGACGGTGTCGAGCGTCACTGTGGACCAAAGCGATCCGGAACGGCGCTATCTGCCGGGCCATCCCGACGCGGATGCGGACGGATATGTCGCTTTTCCGAAAATCAATCCCGCGGAAGAAATGGTCGATCTTATGGGCGCGTCGCGAGGTTACGAAGCCAATGTGGCGGCGATCTCCACCGTTAAAGACATGATCGGCCGGTCACTGGAACTGTTCAAGTAATGTCCGCCGTCTTCCGAGGTTAACAATGAATATTTCATTCCAACCAATATCGATTTCTGAATCCGCGTCTCCGGCAACCACGAGGACGGGATCGTCGACCGGAGGCTTCGCCGGCGCCATCAGCGCCGCTATCGGAAACGTGGAAGCCGCGCAATCGCAGGCGCAGGTGGCGGCATCGGATTTCCTTGTGCACGGCAACGGCGACGTTCATACGGTGGCGCTCGCGGCTCAGAGCGCCGAGCTTTCGCTTGAGCTGTTTCAGCAGGTCCGGAATAAGTTTGTCTCGGCGTACCAGGAAATCATGAAAATGCCGATGTAGCGGGGTCGTCCGCAACGAGCGGGAGTTGCGGAAAGTTCGCGTGGCGAAAACTACACCCTGACAAATGAACCAGATCATCCGGTTATGGAATTCCTTCAGCACGGCTCAGCGCATCTCGCTGGTTCTGGTGCCCGTCCTGCTGCTGGCGATAGGCGCCGGCGTCGCCAGGTGGAAGCACGATTCCGATTTCCGCATTTTAATGTCTTCTCTCGAAGTCGAAGACGCCTCGGCCGTGACCCAGAAGATTAAAGAGGCTGGCATCGAATATCGCCTCGACGAAACGGGTACCACCGTTATGGTTCCCTCCGAACGGCTGGCGGATGCCCGGCTTGCCCTCGCGGGAGCGGGTATGCCGCGCTCCGGGCGTATCGGCTTCGAGCTGTTCGACCACGCCAACCTCGGCGCCAGCGATTTCACCGAACAGGTCAACTATCAGCGAGCCCTCGAAGGCGAATTGGAACATACGGTTTCCACTCTCGCCGAAGTGCAACGGGCGAGAATACACATAACCGCGGGCAAAGAGTCGGTTTTTCTCGATTCGCGACAGCCGGCGAAGGCGACGGTCGTCCTCAAGCTGCGGACGCAGACGCGCATCCGCCAATCTAGCGTTACCGCCATCGCCAACCTCGTGGCGAGCGCCGTCGACGGATTGACTCCGGAGGCGGTTTCCATCATTGACGACAGCGGGCGTCTGTTGAACCGGCCGCCGGCCGCCGACGTCGATACCAGGACGGCTGAAACGAACCTCGAGTTCCGCCAACGGCTCGAATCCGAATATCAGGCGAAGCTTGGAAGCGCGCTCGAGCCTCTGCTCGGCGAGGGCAAATTCAGAACCGGCGTCAGCGTCGACTGCGATTTTACGAACGTCGATCAGAGCGACGAGATTTACGACTCCGCCAAATCCGCCACGCTTACCTCGCAGGTAACCGAGGAATCGACAGGCACGGGAATCGCCGGCGGAACGCCCGGCACAGCGTCCAATTTGCCCTCGCCTCCGGCCAGGGCTGCGGGAAGCGCGACCGGTATCGTGCGCAGGACCGAAAACCTCTCCTACCAGCCGAGCCGGACGGTACGCCACGTGGTGAATCCCCGGGGTGCGATACGAAAAATCTCGACGGTCGTTCTCGTAGACCATGTCATTCATTGGGACGGCACCGGCTCGAAGGCGAAAAAGACCATCGTCGCGCCGAGCGCAGACGTCCTGAAAGCGGTCCACGACGTTGTAGCGGGCATTATTGCCTTCGACGACAAACGGGGCGATCAGATAACGGTTGAGGCGTTGCCGTTCGAAAGTACGGTGGATGCGGAGCCGCCGTTGGGGCCGGCGCCCATCGGTGGACAAAAAGCCCCCGGAGCCGATAAGAAACAGCTGATGATCCTCGGGGGCGTGGCCCTGGCAGTGGTTATTCTGGTCGCCGGGGCCGTATTCATGATGATGCGCCGACGTCAAAAAGCCGCGATTGCGGCCGATACCGCTCAAACCGCCATCGAGGGTGAATTGGATCTTGCGGAGGCACTGCCGCCGCCTATCAGCGGCGCCGAAGAACTGGAACGCCAGATCAAGGAAGGTGAGGAGCAGCAGGCCAGACTGGAATCCGAGATCATGAAACGGATCAAGCTTCCGGCCGCGACCAAAGCCACCGAAGTTCTCATCCGCCATGTGCGCGAGGTGACACAGAAGGATCCCGCGACGGCCGCTGCCGTGCTGCGAACCTGGTTGTCGGACACGGGAGGTAAACGATCATGACACCTGCGCCATCGGCCGAGCGGGTCGAGATGAACGGCGTGCGCAAAGCGGCAACGCTTATGCTCCTCATGGGTGAGGAGATCAGTGCGCTCGTTCTGCGCGAACTGAGCGAAGGTGAAGTGCAGGTAGTGGCGCGCGAGATCGCGCGCATCGAGTCGATGACTTCGGAGCAGGCCGAGGCGGCGCTCGAAGAGTTCTACCAGATGAACGTGGCGCACGATTTCGCGGTGCGCGGCGGCCTCGATTACGCAAAGAAAATGCTGACAACGGCCTTCGGTCCGGACGCGGGGAAGAAGCTCGTCGATCGTCTGGTCATGATGATGGGCGGCGAGTACGCTCACCTGGACGTCCTTCAGAAAGCCGATCCCCAGCAGCTTGCCCGCTTCATCCACAACGAGCATCCGCAGACCATCGCGCTCGTCCTGTCGCACCTGAGCTCGGCTTCGGCGGCAAGTCTGCTTTACTCCCTGCCACCGGAACTCAGGCCCGACGTCGCGCTCAGAATGGCGAATCTGGACCAGATTACGCCGGAAATCGTTAACAAGATCGCCAAAGTTATCGGCGACAAACTTCAGTCGATCGGCCAGTTCAGCCGGGAATCTTACGGCGGCGTGCGCGCGGTGTCGGAAATATTTAATCAACTGGATGCGGGCGCCAGCAAAGACATTCTCGACGTCATCGAGTCGCAGAATCCCAATCTGGTCGAGACGATCCGGCAACTGATGTTCGTATTCGAGGATCTGGTGAATATCGACGCCAACCAGCTGAAGGAAATCACGGCCCGGATCGACCGCAAAGTGCTCACCGTCGCGCTGAAAGGCACGAGTGGCAAGCTGAAAGAACATTTCTTCTCCACCATGTCGGCTCGTGGCGTCGAAATGCTTAAGGAAGATATCGAATCCATGGGGCCCGTCAAGATCAAGGACGTGGAAGGGTCACAGCAGCAGATTATCGCTCTGGTTCGCCAACTCGACGCCGAAGGCGTCATCTCTCTGAAGGGCGGCGGGGCGGAACAATATGTTGTCTAAGGTGCATAAGGGCGAAAGCGCCCGCCATATTCAGGCGATGAGCTTTGGCGCAGCCGTTCCCGCGCTGAGTTCCGTTACCCCGGTTCCCGCGGCCAACGAGCCGGCGAAAACCCCGGAAAAGGCGGGCCCGAGTGAAGAGCATTCGATCTTGCTGGACAAAATAGCCGCCCTCGAAAACGAAGTGGTCACGGTCCGGCGGGAAGCATTTGAAGCGGGCCATAGTCAGGGTGAGCAAAAGGCGCGGGCGGCCGTTGCGCCCGTGATCGAGCGCATGAATGCAACGGTTGCCGAACTGGTCAATATGCGGCCCGATCTCCGGCGTCGCGCGGAGAAGGATGCGGTCGGACTCGCTTTGCAGATTGCCCGGCGTGTGCTCCACCGCGAGTTGAGCGTCGATTGCAATGCGCTGAACGCGTTGGCGAGGGTCGTTTTCGACCGCGTGGCGCGCGCTGAATCGTGGCAATTAACGGTACACCCTCAGTTCGCCGACGCGATTCGCGGTTCGCTTCCCGCGGCCAGTCTGAGCAAAGTGCGGGTCGAGGCCGACCCCTCCTGTGCGCCGGGTACTCTGGTCGCCCGCTGCGCCGAGGGTGTGATCGATGCTTCAGTCGATAGTCAGCTGTCCGAAATCACCCGCGGTCTGGCGGACAGGCTGACCAGAAAATGACCGCCGGAAAGTGACAATGCCGCAGGCCGCATCCCGTGATATTCCGCGTCCTCCCCGCTCCGTTGACGGCGACCTCGACTTCAGCCAGTTCACCGCCATTCTCGACAGGATCGATCCAATCTGCATGGCGGGGGAAGTCGTCGAACTGGTTGGCCTGCTGGTTGAATCCCGCGGACCATCGGTGGCAGTGGGCGATTTTTGCGAAATCCGTACGCGTTCCGGGAAAGGGATCCGTACCCAGGTTGTCGGCTTCCGCGACGGCAGGGTGTTGTCGATGCCGCTTGAGGAAACCGGCGGACTCAGCCTGGGCGACTCCATTGTGGCCCGGGGCGGGGAAGCCACCGTCGACGTCTCGCCGCAATTGCTTGGCCGGGTGCTCGATGGCTTCGGCGCGCCCATGGACGGGGGGCCGCATATCCCCGTGCTGGAAACCCGGCCGCTCCATTCCGCGCCGCCAAATCCGCTCGAGCGCGAACACATCAGCGAGAAGCTGATCACCGGCATTCGCGCCATTGACGGATTGCTTCCCTGCGGCAAAGGGCAGCGCATCGGCATTTTCGGAGGCAGCGGAGTGGGAAAAAGTACGTTGCTGGGTTCGATGGCGCGCTCCAGTTCGGCGGGCGTTAATGTCATCGCTCTGATCGGGGAACGCAACCGTGAAGTTCGCGAGTTTCTGGAACACGATTTGGGTCCGGAGGGAATGCGCCGCTCGGTCGTTATTGTGGCGACATCCGACAGGCCCGCCCCCCTTCGCGTCCGGGCCTGCTTCGTCGCGCTCGCCATCGCCGAGTATTTTCGCGACCGCGGCGAAGATGTGCTTCTCGTGATGGATTCGATTACTCGTCTCGCGATGGCGCAGCGGGAAATCGGTCTGGCGGCGGGCGAACCTCCCAGCCAGAAGGGCTACACGCCTTCCGTATTCAGCCTTCTGCCCAAAGTCTGCGAGCGGGCCGGCAACTTCAGCGTTGGTTCGATCACGGCATTCTTCACCGTCCTGGTCGAGGGCGACGACTTCAACGAGCCGATCTGCGACGCCGTGCGCGCGATTCTCGACGGCCATATTACTCTGTCGCCGGACCTCGGCTCGGCGGGGCACTACCCCGCAATACAGATACTCGACTCCGTTAGCCGTCTGCAGTCGAAGCTGGCGACGCCGCAGGAGTCGGAATCGGCCCGCCGAATCCGCGAGGCGCTCTCGCTCTATCGCCAGTCCGAAGATCTTATCAACCTCGGAGCGTACGTTTCGGGTTCCAATGTACGGCTCGACTCAGCGATCCGTTCGCGCGAAGAGATCATGAAGTTTCTGCGGCAGAAACCCACAGAGATATCGACGGGCGCGGATACGGCGAAGCGCCTGGAAGCCCTGGCGGGCGGCGTCTAAGGCCAGGGCGCGCCAGATGAGGGCCTTTCACTTCAAACTCGATCCGGCGCTCCGCTGGCGTGAAACCCAGCTCCGCCTCGAACGGGAGGCCGTCTCGCGAGCCGCGAATCAGGTTACGGCCGTTCAGTCGGAGTTGATAGCCAAACATAACGAACTCAGATCCGGTTCTTCGCAGTTGATAACGGCTGGCAGTACCGCATTCGGATCCTGGGCCGCCTACGTCGAACGCAGCCGCCGCAGGATCCGGCTCCTCGAAGAACAGTTGAAGCAGGCCAGAAAAGCGCTCGCGATCCAGACGCAGAAGATGGTTGACGCTCACCGGAAGCTGCGTATCCTTGAAAATCTGAAGCGGGAAAATCGCGCCCTTTGGGAGAAGGAACTGGATCGCGAAACCGAGGCGTTTGCCGCGGAGGCCTTCCTCGCCCGGCTGTCGCGCGACTCCGGAGCCCCGGAAGCGCGCGGCCGCCGCGCTTCATCCGATTCCGACACACATGGGACAGCCATCTCGCGCGCTACAATCGAGAAGCGGATGGGCGCGTAGCTCAGTTGGATAGAGCACCGGCCTTCTAAGCCGGTGGTCGCAGGTTCGAATCCTGCCGCGCCTACCAAACCTCAGCCCGGATACCCCGCACGAAGACTCGACGCAAGGTCTACCGTCTCAGGTCCAGTCGATTACGGCCTTGACAATCCCCGCTTCGCGGTGCAGCCACGCCGGAAAACGCTCGTGCATGATGCTGCGCGGGGCGCATTCCGTCGGCCACGGCGAAACGTCGATCTTGCCGCTTTCCATCAGATCCAGCACGCGATGGTGCTCCGGCGGCGTACTGTTGCGGCTCGCCAGAATCGTTGCTTCGCGGCGATGAAGATCCGGATCGAACAACGATATATGGTCGTTAATCAGCCCGACAAAGATCAGCTTGCCACCCTGCTCGAGCAACTGAATCGATTGCTCCATCGACCCCCGATCTCCCGTGCAGTCGAACACGAGCATCGACGGCTCCTCCTGGCGCGCCTCGTTCTGCGAAGGATAGTACCGGGACAGCCGGTTATGCCGGGCCGCGAACTCCAGCCGCTCTGGCATTTTTTCCACGACTCCGATGTCGGCGCCGGCAAGCCTCAGAAACTCGATCACCGAAAGTCCGATCGGTCCCGCGCCGACAACGATGGCGCGGTCTCCGGCCATTGCCGCCGAGCGGCCGACCGCGTGGATACCGACTCCCAGCGTCTCCACCAGCGGAATCTGCACGGACGGCAGTTTCTCGCACTTGTACATTTGTTTCGCCGGCAGTACGATGCGTTCTCTCATGCCGCCATCGGTGTGGACTCCGATCACGCACATTTTCGCGCAGCAGTTGGAGCGCCCGCGCGAACAGGCCGCGCAAGAGCCGCACGTCATGTATGGATTCACAGCGCAGCGATCGCCCGACAGGAAGCCTTCAACGCCCTCTCTGGCCTCGATCACCTCGACCGCCAGCTCGTGGCCGAGAATGCGCGGATAACTGAAGAACGGCTGCGTCCCCTCAAACGCGTGAAGATCTGTCCCGCAGACTCCTACCATCAAAACGCGAACCAGCACTTCGCCCGGGCCCGGAGCCTCCGGGGGCGTCGTTCCGGAATGGGCGAATCGGCCAGGCTGTTCGAGTGTGACTGTATCCATGGTCATTTGGACAACTTACCAGACACGAAGCGGCCGCTGCGTACCTGCCCGTGTTCCGGCGCGAACTCATTGCGTCCTGACTGCGGAAGGATCCGTCGGACCGCGAGATACCCGCTCGTCGACGCGGCCACGGAAAGATTAAGCCGCTGGCCAGCTTTACTGCGCCCGGCCGGCTCCAATACCCATTCCGCCGCTTCCTCCGCGGCCACCCCGTCCACCGCTTCCTCCGCGGCCCCCGCGCCCGCCGGCGGGCGGCACGTAACTTACCAGTTCGTCAACCGGCTTCTTCGCCGCCCACGCTATTCCCCGAAGGAGTGTTTTCTGTATCTCGGGAAGGGCGAAGTCGGTGTACGTATGGCCCTGCATCCACACGAAAGCACGGGCGGGCTGGCCACCCGGAAGCGTGTGTTCGTACGTCCACATCTGCGGCACAATCTCGCCTTTATGCGTGCCAGCGCTGGGTGTCCCCGCGATCTCAGCATTGAGCAGAACGTGGATGCCGGGGTCTTTCGTCCATGTCATCAGGAAGAACGCTTCATCGTCGGGCAGCGTCATGTCGGTCATGTCCTTCATAATCGGATTGGCCTTGTCCACGACGGTGTACGGAATCGGCGCATCCAGCGTAAAATTGGTTTCACCGTGCTTCTTCGCGCCCCCCGTGAAAGTGGTGGCCCAATAGGCAGGGTCGGGTCCGCACAGGGAGTCATGAAAGCTGACGATTCCTCCGCCGCGCTTAACGTAGGCCTCCAGAACGGCCTTTTCGGCGTCGTCGATGTACGGCGCATCGCCCTTGTAAACGACTATAACGTCGGTATGCTCC
Source organism: Bryobacterales bacterium (assembly GCA_003136575.1). Taxonomy (GTDB): domain Bacteria; phylum Acidobacteriota; class Terriglobia; order Bryobacterales; family Bryobacteraceae; genus BOG-234. Next base: position 10,809 of record PLEX01000214.1, read on the forward strand.
AGATCCGCGGCGCTCGGCGCGTGCAGCGCGCCATCGACGACCGCCCCGTGTTCCGTGAGAACCTTGCTCCAGTCGGCGAGAAACTGGGGATAGTCGTGCTGGCCTGCGCCGTGCGACTTAAGCCCGCCCCAGATGTAGATGTGCATGCCGTTGACATTCTGTCCCGGCGTTGTCGGTACGCCTCCGCGCCCTCCCGCATTCTGAGCAATGGCGGATTGCGGCTGCGCTGCCATGCCCACGAACAAGATCGATAGAGTGCCGAGAGCGAAACCTATCCCCACTCGAACACCACGGAAATTCTGTCTTTTTTTCACAATCACCGCCTCTTTGCGTCTATGGAACCGACTCGGTCCACCATTGATCTTATCTCAAGCGACCCTGGCTCAAAACGGCGTGCCGCGCGACTACCGGCTACGCGCGGCGATTTGCCACCCGGTAATGCCTTCTGGTTTGCACAAACTGCTTTGTATCAGATGGCTTGTCGCAGGCGGCAGTTCGAGGCGAACGGATATCTGCGTCGTCGCCATCGCGCCATCTATCATGGCGCACACGCGCAGGGTCCACGCCGCACGGCGTTTCGCGCATTGTCATCACTGCCTGCCTGGCGTCGCGGCGCCGGTGCGCTCCGGGCAGCATGCGTATCGGACTAGCGAGTCGCCGGGCAAACGAAGTCACGTGAGTTCAATGCCGCGACAGCCGGATTTGGACTCCCGCTCGTTTCGACCTTCACATACTCGCCTCTTGTCCTCACGGCGACTATTGTGTCGGGCTGGTTACCGTAATGCCCTATAGTCTCAAACTGCCTGAAGGGGCCGCAGCTGGCTTCGGGCCGCGAGCCGGTTTCGATTCCGTGACGAAATCAAACCTCCCGGACTTGATTCTGATGTATGCGATTGCATGCGCAGCAGGAGAGCGCACGTGTTACTAAGTATGTGTTACTATTTGTGCACCGTCAGTGATCCCATGGAGAATCCCGAGGGAGAAATCACGCTGCTTCTGCGCCAATGGCGGGATGGCAGCCGCGAAGCCGAGAACGAGCTGTTCGAGCGGGTAATGCCCAACCTGCTCCAGTTAGCTCATAGTCTGATGCGGCGCGAGCGGCAGGACCATTCCCTCCAGGCAACGGAACTCGTCGACCAGATTTATTTCCGCATGGTCGCCGCCAGGGATCGCGACTGGCAGAGCCGCAAGCATTTCTTCGCCATAGCTGCGAGAGCCATGCGAAGGCATTTGATCGACCACGCGCGCGCCAGACCCGACGCGAAGTTCGTCGCGCTGGAAGACCTTGAAAACGCTCTGCCGGCAGGCCGCGGCAAAGTCGAAGTAGCCGTCGCCGTGGACCGCTTGCTGGACGGTCTGTCGGAATCGCGCCCGGAGTGGTGCACTGTCGTGGAGATGAAGTTTTTTCTGGGCTTTACCGACGAAGAGACGGCTCAGGCGACCGGAGTGAAGGTCCGAACCGTGCAACGCAACTGGAGCGACGCGCGCCAATGGTTGTTTACGCGCATCGCGTCCCCGGAGTCCGACGGTGTCCAAAGCCCAGGATGACGATTCCGTCATGAGTCTGGTGGAACTGGCGATGGGCCGGCCGCCGGAAGAACGCGAAGCTTTTCTGCGCGCCGCGAGCGCGGGCGACGAGGAGTTATTCCGAGTGGCTTGGGAGTATGTGCAATGGAACCACCGCATGGGGGATTTCCTCGCAGTTCCGTTGTGCGAAGAATTGAGGGTTCGCCAGTCCCTTCCGGGCGAACCCATCGATGACCACGCCGCCGCCCCCGGGGAGTCTTTCTTCGATCCGGGTGATAAATTGTCGAGCCGTTTCCGGATAGTACGGGAGGTTGCGCGGGGCGGCATGGGGATCGTTTACGAAGCGCACGACGAAAAACTGGATCGCCGCATTGCGCTGAAGTGCGCAAGAAGCGGATTTCAGAAGCGTCTGCCGCCGGAGGTTCGCCACGCCAGCGAAATCACCCACCCGAACGTATGCCGTATTTTCGAGATACACACTGCCACAACCCGCGGTGGTGAAGTGGATTTCTTCACCATGGAGCTTCTGCAGGGGGAGACCCTTCGCGTCCGGCTCGCCGAAGGTCCGCTGCCAGAGTCCGAAGCCGTTGCCATCGGCAGCCAGATCGTCGCTGGCGTGGCTGAAGCGCATCGCCGCGGCGTCGTGCATGGCGACCTGAAAAGCAACAACGTGATTCTCGCGCGCAATCCGGATGGGAGTATCCGCGCCGTGGTTACCGATTTCGGGCTGGCGCGCGGCCCCGTCGGCCAGGTGGAAGCATCCGGGGGTCACTCCGGTAAAGGTCACGACGCGGCTGAACAAGCTAACGCTGTAGGCCTGACTCGGGCCAGCCAAGCCGGGGGAACGCCTGGTTATATGGCGCCCGAGCTATGGAAAGGCGAACGGCCCACTATCGCTTCGGACGTCTTCGCACTCGGGGTGATTCTGTATGAGTTAGTGGCGAATCGCCGGCCGTACCCGCCGGATTTGTCGTGGGAGGACCGCATCAGACCGCCGGCCACGGTGAATCATCCGTGGAACCCGATTCTGCAGCGTTGTCTGCGTCCCGCACCCGAGGCGCGTTTCCGCAATGCGGGTGAAGTGGCTGCCGCGCTCGAACCATCGCATTCGCGGCGATGGTGGATCGGTGTGGCGGCGGCGATTGCCCTCTCTGCGGTTTCCGGTTGGGCGACCTATCAACGGGCGGTTGGCCCGAAAGAGACGATCCGGCTGGCGATGCTGGCGCTCCAGCCCGATCCTGGCGCGCCGGGAACATACGATGCGCACCTCGCGGAAACGGTTTCCCGCGCCGCCGCGGCGCAATTCGCAAAATTGAACGGTGGCGAGCGAGCGCGATTCTCGGTTGTCCCGTGGAGCGATGTGATCGGTCGGCGCATCGACAGTGTCGACAAGGCGCGTGCGAAACCGATTGGCGCCACTGACGTTGTACGTGGAAGCATAGCGTGGGTCAACGGCCAGGTGGAATTGCATGCGTACGTGGCCGGCGAACATTCCGCCGAATGGTCCGCAACTTACAATCCGGGTGAAGCCGAGCGATATGCGCCGGCGGCAATCGGCGGCATGGTTACCTCCACCCTGCGTCTCGATCCTCTGCGGACTCCGCTGAACGCGCGGGCCGCTGGAGATTATGCCGAGGGGCTGCGCCTCGCGCAACGGGACTCCACGTTTGCCGACGCGCTTCGGGCATTTGAAAGAGCCGTGAACGCCGATGCCGACTCACCATTGACGTGGGCTGGCCTGGCGGAAGCACAGTGGTACAGGTACCACTCTATGAATGACGCAAAATGGCTGGAACGTAGTTCCGAGTCGCTTCGACAGGCGAGGAACCGCAACCTCGATCTGGCTGCCGTACATCGGGTGAACGGACTGCTGCTGAAAACCAGGGGCCTTTACGAGCAAGCCGAAACGGAGTACCTGAGAGCGATCGAACTGGAGCCGAAAAATGCCGACGCGTACCGCCGGCTTGGGCAGGCCTATCACGCGGCCGGCAAAAAAGAGAAGGCGCTCGAAGCGTTTACGGCCGCGGTCCGCATCGAACCGGGCGATTACAGGATCTACGAGGCCCTCGGCTATTACTACGACCAGCAGGGCGACTACGTCAACGCGCTTCCGGAGTATGTGAAGGGCGTGGAACTGGCTCCCGACGAGGCGGACGCGCATCGATTTCTCGGCACGGCGTACCGGCATCTCGAACGATACGATGAAGCGGAGCGGGAACTGCGCAAGGCCGTCCAGCTGGCACCGACTCCCGCGACCCTCGGTGCTCTCGCGGGAACCCTCATGTATCTGAAGCGGGACACGGAAGCGATCGGTTACTACAGGCAGGCGGTGGGTCAATCGCCTGACGATAGTCTGTGGTGGATGCCCCTCGGAATCGCCTATGCGAGGACCGGCCAGCCGGATGAGGCGCGCCGGGCATTTTCAAAAGGCCTGACAGCGGCGCAGAAGGCGCGGGATCCGCGCGATGCCGAGACTCTGTCGCGCGTGGCTTTCTTTTCCGCGCGTCTGCACGACCCCGGACCCGCGCTGTTCGAAATCCGGAGCGCCCTTCAGCTGTCGCCGGAATCCACAGCAGTCCAGGAGACGGCCGTCTGGACCTACCATGCGCTGGGTCGGGACGACGAGGCGATTAGAATACTCGAAACATCCGATCCCGACGTGTTGCGCGATGTTGCCTCGTGGCCGGACTTGGCGGGCTTGTGTCGGGATCCTCGCTTTAACGCTTTGATGCAGTCTCGAAATATACACGTCGGGAAATGAAAGAGAAAACCAAATGGCGATCGAACTGAGCATTCGGGTCGGGAACGGCGGAATCAGTATCGCGGTAGGCGACGGCCAGGCGCGTGCCACCGGTCAGGGCGGAAAAGGGCCGATTGATGGCCCCGGGCCCGGGAGTGGAGGCCCCGTCAGCGCGAGCGGAGATGGTTGCGGTTGCGGGACGACGGTCATTGGCCCGATTGTGGTCGACGGCTCCGCTATGCAGGCCGGATTTGGGCAGAGCGGGCAAGGCGGAAAAGGACCCATAGACGGTCCCGGACCGGGCGGATCGGGACCCATAGATGGTCCAGGGCCGGGCGGATCAGGTCCCATAGATGGTCCCGGGCCGGGAGGGGCCGGACCCGGCGGCGGACGCGGATCCTGCGGCGGTACGACGGTGATCGGCCCGATCGTGATTACGGGCTGCTGCCTGGGTTCCCGGTCTGCGTCAAACTCGGGAACGTCCGACTGCAACATAGGCTCCCAGGAAGTCGCGCTCGACCCGCCGCAAGATCAATTTGGAAGCAGCGCCGCAACAGCGCCGGCAAACTCCTTATTGCCCTTTGCGATGGAACCCCAACAGCAGAACAATTGGTGCTGGGCGGCGGTGGCAGTATCCGTTAATAATTTCCTCGATCCGCGGACGCCTCCCACGTGGAGCCAGGGCCGGCTCGCTGCCGATCTGCTGAAGAATCCGTCTTGTAGTCTGACGCCTCCTGCGACCGCCTGCAATGTGCCGGAAGATCTCCAGGGCGCGCTGGGGATCACGGGAAATCTGAGGCGGAACGGATATATGACAGAAACACACCTCGCCTTTGACAGCATCTGCAATTGGGTGAACTCGCACCTCCCGGTGGGCGCAAGGATCAAGTGGCGGGGTCCCGGCGCGCACTTCATCGCCCTTGATGGATACCGGGTCACGAGTTCCGGCCGCCGATTGGTTCATGTGCAGGACCCGGATGCCACCACTTCCCCGGGTTTCATCGATTACGAGGAGCTTGTGGAAAATTACAGGAACGACGGGTCTTGGGTCGACACTTACCTGGTGATAGCTTAACGCCCGCTGGCAACGACGTCCACGGAGGGATAAACATGGCAAAGAGAAAATCGGGGACAGCGCCGGGAGCGAAGCAAGGGTCGGCGCAGGCAGAAACAGTACCGGCGCCAGTGACAGCCTCGTCGGCGCACGCATCGGCATCCGCGGCTGCGCCAGCGATGGCGGCGTCAACACCTGCGCCACCAACGCCGCCGCCCGCGCCTTCGCCGACGCCGACATCTCCCACAGCCGCGCCGACAGGACGCCCGACGAAAACGCTGATCAAACCCGCTGCCCCGGCTGCCTGTCTGGCGGCTTTTCGCAACGGACTACCTTGCTATCTGTCCGGTGGCGACGCCGGAACTGTGGCCCGCGAGGCCCATGTCGGCGGCACGCCGTCTATTCCGAGCCTGGCGGATATTGGCATAGTCGACGGCCCAAACCCCGGTTCTCCTCACTTTCTAATGACGCTGCAGGCATTTGCGCTGAGTCTTGCGGATGCGGCCAACGGTACCCGAGTCGTATCCCCGGTGAGCGTCGGCTGGAAGTTTTTCGCGGGCAATGCGCAGCGCTCGAGCGCGATCGTGGGTAGGCTAGTCCAGCGTCCGCCCGCCCAGGTCTGGAAGCTGGTTGCCGTGCATTACGGCGATCTGGTCGCGGAAACGTTGAACGCGATCGTTACATCGCCCAATCTGAACGCGCCGCCGCCGCAGGTTCAGGGGGAGGACTACGAATTACGCATGCTGGCGATCCACGGCATGAACACGGAAGTATTCTGGCTGATGGCTCACAAAGCAGGCCTGCCCGACTTCGTTATTCCGGTTTCCTCTGCGCCTCTTCAGCCCGGCATTTCGAGCGCCTCCACCGAGCCGGTGGAGATGGCGAATTATCTGGCGTCGATTCAGGCGCAGGCCACCAGTCTGCTAACGATGAATCCCACGCACGGAGCGTAGGCTCGGATCCGAGCCGCCGACCGGTCAACCACACACGGCGCACCGGCTCCGATCCGCGCTTCGTAGCGGCTATCTCAGCAGCCCGGCGGCATATTGAAGCGCCGAGTACAAGGTCTGATAGTCGTACTTCGCATTAAGATTCTCAATCTCGGCTTCGGTCAGATTCAGCTGCGCCTGGGTCAGTTCAACGATCGACGACAAGCCCAGTCCGTAGCGCCCCTGGGCCAGATCCAGCGCCAGTGCCGCCTGACGGAGAAACTGCGCGGTCACATCCATTCGCTGGTACGCGTCGTTGGCATCGGCCCACGCGACGCGAACATCCCGGAGAATTTGCTGTTGCTCGGCGCGAAGGCGCTGATCCGACTCAAGCGCTTTTTCGTTCGCGGCCTCGCGCCGCGCCGAGTAAAGGTGCCCGTTGAAAACCGGGATGCTGACGTTTGCCGCGATCCCTTCGTATTCGATTGGGATCGGTGCCGACGCCGGCGTGTGGATGTACGGAATCAAGCCGGCTACCGCTTCGGCGGTCACGGTCGGCCTCGACAGATCTTTCTCCGCTTCCGCAAACCGGTAGGCCGCGTCGCGAGAAAGCCGTAACCCGGCAAGCTCGGGCCGATTGTCGAGTGCCTGGGCGACGAGCTCTTCCGCACCGCCGGGCGGTCCGGCGGGAAGCGGCTCATCGGACAGCCTGTAGCTCGCAGGCTGGTCCGAACCAATTGCCCTTCCCAGTTCTGCTAGTCCCTGCTGCACGGCACTTTGAGCGCGAAGCAAAAGCAGCTTCGCTTCGGACACGTTCACTTCGGCAAAGCTGACGTCCAGCTGCGACTTCAACTGGTTCCTGGCCAGCTCCGTAACCTGATCGCTCAGCAACTGGCGCGCTCCGACCGTTTCCTGCGCGACCTTCACAACTGCCTGGGCGTTGAGAACGCCGAAATACGCGCGATTGACCTGAAGCAGCACGTCGTAACGGGTAGCCACGGAATTCTGCGCCGCGGCTTGCGCCTCCAGCCGCGAACTCGCGACCAGATTCCGGGTGCGGCCGTAATCGGTAATCAATTGACGCGCAACGACGCCTTGCCCGATCCGGTCGTAAAGCCGGGAATCGGTCAGATCTCCCGCACCTATACGCGCCAGATTGTTCGCCTGTGAGGCGGTCACATCTCCATTCACGAGCGGATAAAGCGCCGAGCGGCTTTCGACGATCTGCTGATTGGCGTAGTTGACTTCGTGCTGTGCGGCCTGGATCTGCGGATGATTCTGAATCGCCAGGCTTTCGGCTTGCTGGAGCGTGAGCACGGGGGGGGCGGCTGCGGGCGTCTGCGCGGACCCGAGGCGCAGTCCAACGGCGGCCAGCGTCACGAACCGGACGTACTTACGAAACCTGAGGCTGTTGAACCAGATCACTCTTTCTCTCCTTCCTGCCGTAAACGAGCAGATACGCGGCCGGGACGATAAAGACCGTCAGCAGCACGGACGAAGTCAGGCCCCCGATAATCGCCCGGGCCATCGGCGTATACTGTTCCCCGCCTTCCCCGAGCTTCATCGCCATCGGAACCATACCGATGATCGTCGCGAGCGAAGTCATCAGAATCGGCCGCAGCCGCACCCGGCAAGCTGTAACCACCGCATCGGTAACCGACATGCCCTGTTCCCTCAGCTTATGGGCAAAATCCACGATCAGAATACTGTTGGAATCGGCGATGCCTATCAGCATGAGAACTCCCATGAGCGACATCACATTCAGAGTCGTGTGAGTCAGCGGCAGAATGATGAAGACGCCGACGAAGCCCATCGGGATCGCCAGCATGATCAGGAACGGGTCCACGAACGATTTGAACTGGGCGACCAGGATCAGGAACAGCAGAATAAACGAAATGCCGAAGCCGAGTCCGAAGCTCTTAAACGATTCATCCATGCTGTTGACCATGCCCCGAAGCGTGACGCGAATGTTGGGGGGAAGCCTGGCATCCGAGATGGTCTTCAGAATTCCATCGCGGAGCTTGCCCAGATCCTCGCCTTTGGGAGTGACGTAAATATCGACGACACGCTGGATCTGATAGTGATCGACCTCAGTGGGCGAGGTCAGGTTCACCAGCTTCACCACGGAATCAAGCGTCGTCGGCTGCTTCAAATTCGACGCCCGCAACGGGATCTGCTTCAGGTCGATCAGATTATGAATTGCGTTTTTCCCGTGTTCCTCATACTGCACGCTGAGGAAATAGTCGTTGCCCGTTTTGTAATCCACCCAGTAGTTGGGCGCGATCATGATGTTGGAATTCAGCGCCGTGATGACGTTGTCGACGACGTCCTTCTGCGTCAGGCCGAGTTCCGCGGCATGGACGCGATCGATGTCCATGCGGATGGAGGGATAGTTCATATCCTGCGGGATATAGATCTGGTCGGCGCCGGGAAGACGGCGAATGCTGTCGGCGAGTTTCTGAGCGGTCGAATAAGTCAGATCGAGATCGCGCGTGTTGACCTGTACATCGATGGGAGCGGGTTGGCCCTGGTTGAGTATCGCGTCCTGCATGGAACCCGTCTGAAAAAACGTACGGACATCGGGGAAATCCGCCCTCATCTTCGCCTTCACGCGGTCCATGTAGTCGAAACTGCTGCCTGCGTGGCCTTGCTTCAGCGCCACTTGTATGGTGGCGGTATACATGCCGGAATTGGTTGTGTACAGCGCGGAAATATCGTTGACGACGCCGATATTCGAGAGAATCATCTTCAGATCTCCCGGGGACACGATGCCGCGGATCAGGGTTTCGATCTTCGCTACGTAATCGTTGGTGACTTCAATCCGCGTGCCGGTCGGAACTTTCAGGATTACGGTGAACTGGCCGGCATCGGTGCGAGGAAAAAACGCCAGCCCGAGCAGGGGATAGATCAGAATGCTGGCGGCGAAAACTCCCAACAGCGCCACGAGCGTGAGAGCGGGAACCTTCAGCGCGCGGCGCACGGCCGCTTCGTAAACATTGAGAAGCTTATTGAACTGCCGGTTGAACCAGGCGTTGAAACCTTTGGCATCGTGCTGCTGTTCGGCATGGCCGGCCGGCATCGTCTTCAGGAATCTGGAGCAGAAGAGCGGAATCACAGTCATCGCCACAACAAAAGACGCCATCAGCGACAGGCAGAAAGCCAGAGCGAGCGCGGAGAAAAGAAACTTACTCACGCCATAAAGGAGCGTGACGGGGAAGAAATCGACCACGTCCACCAATGTCGCGGCCAGCACCGCGAGGTTCACTTCGGCGCCGCCCCGCTCGGCCGCGACAGCCGCCGCGGTGCCCATTTCCAGATGCCGATAGATGTTCTCGAGCGAGATGACGGAGTTGTCGATGACCCGGGACAAAGCCAGCGCGACGCCGCCCAGGATCATCGTGTTGATCGTGCTGTTCATCATGTAAAGAACGACGAGAGCGGCCAGGATCGAAATCGGAATAGACAGCAGGACCGCGCCGGTAGCCCTCACGCTTCCGAGAAACAGCAGGATCATGAGGCTCGTCAGGCCTAATCCAATAGCGCCTTCATGAAGGACTGTGCTCAGGGCGTTCTTGACGAAAATCGATTGATCGAAGACGACGTCGGTCTTCAACTGGGCGGGCATATCGAACAAATTCGCCACCAGTTTTCGCACGTCCGCAACCACCTGAATCGTATTACTGTCGCCGCCCGATTTCATGATGGGAATATCTGCGGACTTCTGGCCGTCGATGCGCACGATATTGTATTGCAGTTGACTCGCGTCTTTCGCTTCGCCGATGTCGCCGATCGTGACCCAACTCGAACCGACGGTCTTGATCGGCACGCTGTTTAGGTCCTCGACGTTCTTTACCAGGCTGTTCGAATACACGTAATAGTCGCCGGAACCAATCCTGACGTCGCCCGCGGGCAGGATCAGATTGCTGTTATTGAGCGCATCCACCACGTCCATCGGGCTGAGCTGTCTGGAGAACAGTTTGTAAGGGTCGACATAGACCATCGCCTGGCGGTATTTTCCACCGAAGACCGCTGGAATTTCGGAACCCTTCACGACCGCGATCTGGTTGCGGATCTGGAACTGGGCAAGATCGTGGAGCTGCGTCTCCGTCAGACCCTGGCCCGCGACCGTGACGAGGCACACGGGCAAACTGGATGCGTCGGACTTCAAAACGAGCGGAGGCAGCGTGCCAGGCGGCAGGCGTTTGAGATCGGCAAGGGCGAGATTCGACAACTGCGTGACGTCGGCATCCGAACTGGTTCCCGCCTGAAAATAAGCCTTGATGATGCTGACGCCCAGCAGAGAGCGGGACTCCATGTGATCGAGACCGCTGGCCTGAGTGAAGAAACGTTCGAGCGGGTTGGTGATGTCCACTTCGATGTCGCCCGGCGGCATGCCGCTGTAAAACGTCGCCACGACGACAACTGGCAGGTTGATCGGCGGAAACAAATCCACCGGCATTCGCGTGTAAGCGTTTATGCCAATCACGGCGAGAGCCAGGCAAATGACGACGATGAAATACGGATTGCGGATGGAAAATCGTGGCATGGTCTCGCCTGCTTACTGGTCGTCCTGCCCCTGGTACTGCATCGGTTTGGCGATCTGAGGCCGCACGATCTGGCCCGCTCTCAGGCCGCTGCGGTCGCTGATGACAACCATCTCGCCCTCCGCAAGGCCGGAGACGATCTCCGCGTCGTCCGGCGTCTGAATGCCCGGTTCCACGCGGCGGACTTCGATTTTGCCAGCCGCATCGACAACATCCACCGTCGACACGTTGTTCTGCCGGCTCAACGCCTGAATCGGCACGAAAACAACGTTGTCTTTGTGTTCGAGCGTGATGGTTGCCTGCGCGTACAGCCCGGGGAGCAGAAGCCGATTCGGATTCAGCACATCGACTTCTGTGTGCATCGTGCGCGTGTCCTGCGATACATCTACAGAGAAACGCGCCACGGTCCCCGGGAAGGTTCGGTTCAGCGACGGCACCATCACGCCGACCGGATCGCCAACGTGAATATAACGGACATCGGATTCCGGCACGGGAATCACCAGACGGAATTTGTCGTCCTCCGATAAACGCACAAGCGGCATCGCCTGCGTGCTGGAATTGGTGCCCGCCTGCAGCAGCGTTCCCAGATTCGCGTAGCGTTGCGTGACGATGCCCGCGAATGGCGCGGTGATTTTTGTGTAATCGAACAAAACCTGATCGTGTTCGCGTTTTGCCTGCGCGGCGGCCAGCAGGCTCTGCGCGGATTGCCGATTCGATTTCGCGGATTCGACCTGAGCGGCCGACTCAAGTGCCTTGCCCTCGGAATCGTCTACTTCCTGCTGCGCGACCAGGGCCGGTTTGGACTTGGCGACGCCGCTCAGCCGCTCGAACTGCAGCTGCATAACCCTGTGCTGAGCTTCGACCCGGCTCAGTTCGTCTTCGGCGTGCGCAATCTGATCGGCGGCGTTCCTGATCGCCGCATCGTCCTGCTTCAGCTGGGATTGCAACTCGGGGATTTCCAGCGTGGCGAGCGTTTGGTTTGCCTGCACGCGGCTCCCGTAGTCCACGTTCAGTTCTTTCACATAACCGGACTCTTTCGCGTAGACCTCGATTTCCTGAAACGGAACCAATTCGGATGAGATCGTCATGGTTCGCCCCAGACTCTTTCGGCCCGTTTTGATTACGCCAACGGCGACATCGGCGGGTGCCGTGCTGTCGGCCGCGGGTGCCGGAGTTCTTGCGCCGCATGACGACAGCAGGATCGCGGCCAGAAGCAGGATCGAGGCCGCGAGCCAATACCGGCTGAGGGGAATCTTCACATCTCTCATCGGCCTTCCCGAGGGAGATCGCAGATCTCCGAATTTCTCCGCAGACGGATGGCGAGTCCTTCGAGCGAAAAACGCGGCGAATTACAAAAGTCCATCAGTTCCTTTTCCTCGATCGACAGCCGCGCGGCTTCCGCGGGCACCTCGGCGGCAATACCCAGTGGGATCTTATGAACGCCATGGCGATCGCCGTGAAGCAGGTCTCCGGACTGGATCGTAAGCCCGCCAATTTCGACCGGCGCGCCGAACTCGATGATGTGTGCATACGCGTGGGAGAGGGCGACATTTCCGGCGAAAAGATGGAATCCGCGCGCCTTTACCCCCGGAATATCGCGAACGCCGCCGTTGGTGACGCATCCGATACAATGGAGCGCCTCACCGATGGTTGCATGTATTTCCCCGACAAATGCGCCGAATCCGGGCCGTTCATCGACATCCTGAAATACCATGACTCGCGGGCCTGGAACGGTGGCGACGTACCCCCACCAATCCATGCGATCGTAATAGCACCGCCTTCCGGCCATCGGCTGTTCGGTGGTGCGAATTCGGGCGGTGGCCGCATAGCCCACCATGGGTTGCATGCTAGGAAACTGGCACCACGCCGTGCCGGTCACAAAGCCTTCGTTGCGTGGCCGGACCCTGAGCCGCTCGATGGCGTTGGATGCGGTGCAGGTGTCGAGCGCGGCCAGCTTCTCGATGTCCACGGCCGAGAGAGTTCGTTGTTGGGTCATTTATCGGCCGCGGTGGCTTCTGCCGAACCGGCCATAATTCGACTCTACGCATTTGCGGGAGCGGACGCCATACCAGATGGTTGGTATTCTTATTTTTCCATGCGATTCCCATGTGGGTACAGGCTTCAGCCTGTAAGCGCCGGGCGCAGCCCGGCGTTCCTTTGCATTTCGTCGTACGGCAGGACACTTTCCTCTTCCAGCTGGCAGTTCGACCTCGGCACCGGATCGTGATCCTCCACGCCGTCATACCTCTCTCCAGCTCCGCACGCCCGCCACAACGAACCTCGCGCAACGCACTTGCCGCCAGCCGTTCTTCCGCTCTCAACTCAGAGACATCCGCGCCTATCCTCGCGCACCCCGCGCCGCTCACCGACATTTTCGTTCCCCCCAGTTCCCGTAACAGCCGCCCGCCTTCCCGCACTTTCCCGATCTTCAACTTCCCGCCCTCAGCCTGCACTTCCGCTATCAGATCGCGCTTCGGCACGGACCCGCTCGTCGCCGGCCAGCTTCGCGTACCCCGGCGCCCCCGGTTATCGTCACCGGTGTCAGTTCGAACCCGAGACGCGCCGCACGCAGCACAAGCCATCGTCGCTACGAATCTGCCCGGCCCCATCAGGCTCACTGCCGCGCTGCTGCCGCCGCTGCAAAAGCAGACTTATTCGGCGATCATGAACGTTTCCTCCGGCCTCGCGTTCGTGCCGCTCTCGCCGACTCCCACTCACTGCGCCACGAAGGCTGCGTCCACTCTTACACGCAATCTCTGCGATATCAGTTGCGTTGAACCGCGGTCGAAGTTCTGGAACTCGTTGCACCGTATGTCGCAACGCACCTGATGAGTGGCGCGTCCGAACCCGCGCCATGCCGGTCGACGCATTCATCGCCGAGGTCATGGAAATCCTGCAAACACAGCCTGCGGTAACGGAGATTTGTGTCGAGCGCGTGAAGGCCTGTATCTGGCACCCGCGAGAGGCAATCACCATGCCGTCTTCAAGGGGCTGAACGCCGCCGTGACCGTCGACAATCTTTGATACCTTCCTCCAATCCCGAGCTCTCTTGCGGCCTGGAGCGCACTGAGGCTACGCCTGCCTCCGATTTGCCGAAGCCCGTGGGCGCGTGCTTCCAGAGAGTGGAGCCGAGTGGTTGGAATTCGCCGGAGCGCACGCGGTCTTCAACGGCGTCGATTCGCCGGTGACGAAGAGTTTCGGCCTCGGCCTGTTCGAAGAGCTGAGTGCGGGCAACGCACGACTCCATCGAAGTTTTCTTCTTCGATCGCGGGACGGCGGCGGTGCATGAGGTCAGTCCGTTGGCCGGCGTAGCCGCGCTCAATCTGCTTTGCTAACGCGGCTACAGACCAGTTGAGATTTCGAGAGTGATGTACCGGGGCGCGGCGGAGACCTCGCCTGCACGCGCCAGCGTGGAGGCAAAGGTCGCGCGGCCGGCGGAAGACGCGATCTGGACCGATGTTCTCTGCCGCGGATGGCTCCACGAATTCCCCGGTCCGGCCGGCTTTATTCGCGATAGCGGAGCGATTTCGGCGGCACGGTCACTCTGCCGGAAATGCGTCGTCAAGCACTCCAGACGGCGCTGACCGAAGCGCGAACGCGGTACGCCCGTCGAGGCTGGATGCGACCAGCTGATGCTGGTTGCGGAGGCGGGCAGTAACGGTTTTCAAGTCACCTACACACGCATGAAGTGACGCAAACCTTTACCCTGAGCAAACCTCACGCCAGTTTAAGGCTCGTCGCCTTCTTCAGGAAATCCGGATCGAACTCCAGTCCCATACCCGGCCCGGTCGGCACCTGAATCGTTCCGTTCTTAATTTCAAAATTTGGCGAATACCAGGATTCCTTCTTCGCGGGCGCGCGCCACACGTACTCCATGAATGGCCCGATGTTCGGCGTCGTCGATGCAAAATGCAGAATGTTCACCGACGCGGCGCCGGTCTGGGTATTGTGCGGGCAGATCCACATGTCGGCCTTCCGCGCCATGCGAGCCACGCGTGCGGCACGAATAAAGCCGCCGTTGTAATTCAGATCGGGCTGCACTACCGACATCACCTTGTTATCGATCATCCACTGGAATTGCCACAGGCTTGAATTCTGCTCGCCGAAAGCGATCTTCATCTCCAGCGCGTCGGCCACCTTCTTCGTCTCGCTCAGTTCCTCCCACGGGCATGGCTCTTCAAACCAGAGATACTTCATCTCCTGAAGCCGCTTGCCAATGGCGATGGCGTTCTTCGCGTCGTACGAACCGTTCGCGTCGGCCATCAGCGTGACCCTGCTCGCCAGCTTCTGTTGCGCGAGTTCGAAGATCCTGTCGGTGCGCCCCGGCATCGCATCCTGGTTATCGCTCATGCGGCCGCCAATCTTGAACTTGACGGCCTTCGCGCCGGTGTACTCGACGCCGCGCACATAGACATCTACCTCATCTTCCGCCGGAAGTTCTCGCGCCGAACCGGAAAGATAAACGGGGATCTCTTTGCGCAACACCCCGCCCATCAGTTCGCCCGCGGATTTCTTCAGAGCCTTGCCCATCAGATCGAACAGGCTCTGTTCGACGTACGCGACAGGACACCAGAACTCCTGGCCGGCCAGCTTGTAGTTGGAATTGGTGATGTAAACTTCGTCGACAAGGCGTTCCAGGTCGCGCGCATCCTGATTGAGGAAGTGAGGCATGACGCGGTGGGCGAGGATCGGAATGTAGTCGGCAATATCTTTGCACTGGACGATGCCCTCCGCGCCGTCGGCCGATCGGGTACGGAGGAAATATTCTTTCCCCGACTGCAGCAGTTCGATGGACGCGATCTTCACCGGGGAAGAAAAAAACCTGTGGAGATCAAAGACCGGCTTCCCGTAGTCCACAATCTCGCCGGACATGTCGTGCATGGCCTGTGCCCTGGACGCGCCTGAGGCGAACAAACCAGCGCCACCGAGCGATGCGGCCTGGAGAAAACTGCGTCGGTTCATGTTCTTCAAGATATAACGCGCAGACCCGCGTCGGCGACGGTTATACAATGCCCCATGGAGGAAGCGCCATGTTCACGGCCACCAAAGATCTGATTCTGCCCAGTACCACTACCGGGTCGTTCCCGCGCCCGCGCTGGTTCGACGTCAGCATGTGGGGCCGTCCGCTCGATACCTGCATGCTCGACGTGCGCTTCCGCGAAAAACTGCAGGACGCTCTCGCGGTCGTGATCAGCGACCAGGAACGCGCCGGACTAGACGTCCTCACCCATGGCGACTTTCACGTCGATGAAGACATGGCCGGGCGCGCATGGCATCACTATCCCCTGCAGCGCTGGGCCGGATTCGAGGGCGATTACCTCCAGCCCGAAGAAACCACCGCGCCCTGGCTTCACTATCCTCCAGGCACGCTGCTCAACGAGATTTACACGGGCTGGCGCTGGCCGCATGTGGTGGATAAGATCGAACACCGCCCGCTCGATTACGCGAAGTTCTGGAGAATGGCGCAGGCGAAAACCCGCAAGCCGATAAAATTCGGAACTTGTTGCTCGCAGGTGATGGCCCTGTTCCTCGACATCCACACGCCGAAGTACACTGACAAGCGGCAGGTGATCTGGGACATGGCCGAGGCGATGAACAAAGAGCTTCTCGCGTTGCGTGACGCCGGTTGCCGCTGCATTCAGATCGAAGAACCGACCTTCCACTTTATGGCCAACCAGTACGGTAAGGACCACGACGAAGTGAAGTTCATGATCGACGCGTTCAATCGCGAAGTGCAGGGGCTCGACGACGTCGAAATCTGGATTCACACCTGCTGGGGCAATCCAAACATGCAGCGCGTGATGGAAGATACCAGCTACGCAAACTCCATCGAAATCTATCTGGAGCGGTGCCGAGGCGACGTTTGGACTGTTGAGATGAAAGACCGCAACCAGAAGGACATCGAACTCTTCGCACCGTTTAAGAACGACCTGAAGAAGAAGGTCGCGATCGGCGCCGTGAGCCACCGCCAATTGCAGGCCGATACGCCGCAGGAAGTTGCGGCCGAGATCCGCAAGGCACTGAAATACATTCCGGTCGAAAAACTCATAGTCTCCAGCGATTGCGGCTTTGGCCGCCAGGGCTGCACGCGCGAAATCTCGTTCTACAAAGCGAGCGCCATCGCACAGGCCTGCAACATCGTTCGCGGTGAGCTGGGGTTTGCTTCCACCTACGTCCCGGCTACCGACCCGCAGTTGCAGATCGACGTAGTCCCAGGCCGCAAAGGCGTATGAAACACGTTGCGCTGCTTCGCGGGATCAACGTCGGCGGCAAGAATATCCTGCCGATGAAAGATCTCGCCGCGATGTTCGTTGCCGCCGGATGCCGCGACGTGACCACTTACATCCAAAGCGGAAACGTGGTGTTCAGCGCGGCGGCCGGTACGTTGAAGAAAATGCCTGCTACGATTGCGGCGAAGATCGCGGACGATTTCGGCTATCGCGTGCCGGTGATCGTTCGGTCGCACGAGGAACTTTCCATCGTGATTCGCCGCAATCCGTTCCTCAATCCAGAGGCCTACCAGAAGATATTGCACGTGGCCTTCCTTGCCGACGCGCCCGGCGCCGAAGCAATTTCGAAGCTGGATCCGGACCGCTCGCCGCCGGATCGTTTCGCCGTAATTGGCAGGGATGTCTTTCTGCACCTCCCCAACGGCGGCGGCAACACGAAACTGACTAACGCGTGGCTGGATTCGAAATTGTCGACGGTCAGCACGGTGCGCAATTGGGCGACTATCCTGAAGCTGCACGAGATGACGCAGGTTTGACCTATGAATGCGAGCCGCGCTGAGTTCCTTGTAGCCCTGCGCTGGTTTGCGCTGAGCGGCGCGATTGCAGGAGCGGTGGGTGCGCTCGTTTTCATGCGCCGTGCGGGTCGTCATAGTCCCGCAATCCTGCTGGCCATGTTCGCGATCTGGGTAACTTCGCCGTACCTCGGTCTCATTTGGGGCTGCACCGTCTCGAAGCGTTGGTCGGTTCCCGCCAGAGCGATGCTTTATGGTTTGGCCCTGATCGTCGCATTGGCATCGCTGGTCGCGTATGGCACCGATGTCTGGAGGCCACCCACAGCGAAGGCTGCGTCTGTATTTCTCGTCGTTCCGTTCGTGTCATGGCTGCTCATCGGCATCTCTGCGCTCATATCCGTGCGGCTGTCACGTGGAAAAGCTTCTGACCCACGCGGAACATAACAAGGGGGATGGAAAAAATAGCTGTGATCGACGACGTATCCTGCAGCAGATTGTTGGCCCATGCGCTGCCAAGGGTGATCGAAAACGACGAAGAGAATGAGCGCGCCATCGCAGTGCTTGAGCGGCTGGACTCCCAGCCCACCATGACGGAGGACTGGCGGACCTGCTGACCCTTCTGGTGGAGCGCTACGAACGGCGATACGAACTCGGTCACGCGGAGCCGCTCGAAGCCCTTCGATCCCTGATGGAAGATCGCGGACTGAGGTAACGCGATCTCACAGGGTATCGAGCAGCGTCGCTTCGGACGTGTTGAACGGCAAGCGCGGGATCAGCAAACCGCACGCGCGAAAGCTTGCGGAGTTTTTCGGTGTTCCCGTCAGTCCGTTCATCTGAGACGCCAGCGGAGTTCCTTCAATTTTCGGTCGGTATCCGTTCCAGGTGATCCACTACAAGCATCCGGACTGAAAGCGTTTTGAGCGACGCCTTCAGCCCCAGTTGCTTATCGAGCGCGCCGAGCAATTCGCTCGCGGCCGGCCTATTATCGGGTACCTCCGCGGGCGCGGTCAGGTCGATATCGTAATACCCCTGAATTCCCGACGCATCCACCAGCGGCAGATCCAGAACGCGCGTGGCATTGATGGCTTCGAGGAAGCCGCCGACAGTTAGCCCGGATGGGGCACCCCCGAGTTGACTGCTGAAATGCCACAAGCCGTTCTCGGTCTTGGTGGAGTACTTCGGGTAGTCGGTCGGCGGGGCGGGGTTCGCAGCTTCCCGCAGCCTTGGTCCCCGTTCTGACGCCCGCACTTCGAAAGCTTTCACGTTGCGCGTTTCCCAGTGCATCATCATCCCGAAACGCGTCGCGAGCAAGTCCTGAAACATGAGTTGCAGATTCTCCGCGCTGGTATCGGCGGGAAACGTGACGGAAACGTCATATCCGAGCGGACTGCTCCTGCCGACCCATTCAGGCCAGACAACCTGATAGTCGGGCACCGGCCAAGCTCTGCGCACGAGGTGTTTGATGCTGGCCCTATGCAGATCGACGCGGACCGGATCATAGCGCGTAGAAGGCCGGTCTGACGACTGGCTGATTCTGATGGATGCAGCGTCGAATTGCGGCCGTTCCGCCTGGCTTTGGCTGGCACCCGGCGCAGACAATAAGGCGAGCCCCGCGAACGCGAACCAGACCGGCGCCGATGTGAAGAGAACGAAAAACTTGCCGTACATCGCCTGAAACCTGAGGATTGCACACGTGACCGCATCATCACCGGCCATGCCACGAGTTGCGGGAATACCATCACGGGAAAACTATGGGTTCTACAATCGAAGATTACCCCTCTATGAAACTCATTCGTTTTGGCGAGCCTGGCCGCGAGAAGCCCGGCGTACTCCTGGAAGACGGCAAGCGGCTCGATGTCAGCGCAGCGGTTGCCGATTATGACGAAGCGTACTTCGGCGGCGGCGGCATCGATCGCCTGCGTGAATGGCTCGGCGCGAACGCCGCCCGGTGTTCGGTCGTGCCGGACGACACCCGGCTCGGCCCCTGCGTGGCGAGGCCGTCCAAGCTGATCTGCATCGGCCTCAACTACGCGAAGCACGCAGCGGAAAGCAACATGGCCGCGCCGAAGGAGCCGGTCGTTTTCTTCAAGGCGACGTCGTCGATCATCGGCCCGAACGACACCGTGATCATTCCGAAGAATTCGAAGAAGAGCGATTGGGAAGTCGAACTGGCGGTCGTGATCGGCAAGCGTGCGTTATATGTCAGCGAGGCCGACGCAATGGATTACATTGCCGGCTACTGCCTGCACAACGACTACAGCGAACGCGAATGGCAACTGGAGCGCGGCGGCCAGTGGGTCAAGGGCAAGAGCTGCGATACGTTCGCGCCCCTCGGGCCATTCATGGCGACGCGCGACGAGATCAAGGATCCCCACAACCTGAAGCTCTGGCTAATTCGCAATGGAGTGACACGCCAGAATTCCAACACGTCGGACCTCATTTTCAACGTGCCAACCCTGGTCAGCTATTTGAGCCAGTTCATGAGCCTGCTGCCGGGTGACGTGATCTCAACGGGTACGCCGGAGGGCGTCGGCCATGGCTGCAAGCCGCCGGAGTATATGGCCGATGGCGACGTGATCGAACTCGGCGTCGAGGGCCTGGGCATGTCGAAACAGCACGTCGTCAGCTACCGCTGAGCGCCTTGGTATTTAAATCAGGAGCCGGATCACTTCCGCGACGACAGCTTCAGTATCAAGCGCCGGCCTGCGCAGATCGTGCCCCGATCCTTCGATGAACTGAACTTCGTGCCTTCCGGGAATCAGCGCAAGCGCCTTGCGCATTTCATCGGGCGTGCCGAACGGGTCCTTCGTTCCATGCACGAAAAGCGCGGGAGTGCGCAGGCGCGGAAAATGCTCGGTTCGCAGTTGCTCCGGTCTATCGGGCACATGCAGTGGATATGAAAGCAGCAGAAGCGCGTCGGCGACGCCGAATTCCTCCGCCGCCAGCATCGTGGCCTGTCTGCCTCCGTAGGAGTGACCTCCGATGACGATCGGGCCATCCACAATCGTCCGCAGATACGCCGCGGCCTCGCGCAGTCCGGCGCGGTCTTCCGTCGCCCTGGAGCGCGTCGGCGGGCCCGCAGGCTTCCGCTGCCGAAACGGCAAATCGCAGCGCAGCACTGCGAATCCGTTTGCCGCGAAAACCTCCGCCACAGAAACGATCAACGGCGCGCGACAATTGGCGCCGGCGCCGTGGGTGATCACCAGCCCCGCTTGCACATGGCCTGCCGGGTCATGAAGAAAACCCTGGATGCCGTCCTTCGCGATGGATTCGGTCGATGCGTTAGTCAATAAGGTGATAATAACGGTTTCCCCATGACCATCACTGAAGAGACCGTCTCACTCCCCACCCCAACCGGCGAAATGCGTACGCTGGTGTCGCGGCCGGCCTCCGTCGGCAACCGCCCCGGCATCGTGTTGTTTTCCGAAATCTTTCAGATCACCGGCCCGATTCGCCGAACCGCCGCATGGCTCGCCGGACACGGCTACACGGTCGTAACTCCCGAAATCTACCACGAACTGGAGCCGGCCGGAGCGGTTCTGCCCTACGATCAGGCCGGCGCGGAAAAAGGCAACGCCGATAAAGTCGCTAAGGAAATCTCTTCGTACGACGCCGACGCCCGTGCCGCGCTCGACTATCTCTCAGCGCGCCCGGACGCCAGCGGCCGGCTCGGCGTGATGGGTATCTGCATCGGCGGACATCTGGCGTTTCGCGCGGCGATGAATCCCGATGTCCGCGCGGCGGTCTGCTTCTACGCCACCGACATCCACAAGGGTAGTCTCGGCAAGGGCATGAACGATGGCTCGCTGGCCCGTACGGGAGAGATCCGAGGTGAACTCCTGCACATCTGGGGCAGGCAGGACCCGCACGTCCCGCTCGATGGACGCAACCTGATTCACGCGAAGCTCGAAGAGGTGGGCGCGAATTTCCAGTGGGTGGAAGTCAACGCTCAACACGCGTTTCTGCGCGATGAAGGCCCGCGCTACGATCCGGAACTGGCGAGGGCATGCTTGGGTTTCGCCTTGGACCTCTTCCACAGAACTCTCTCTTAAGTCCGCTATCCATCGCGGCGAATGCCCGGTTGGGCGTGAGCCTCTGCAAGCATCGCATTCCGGCACACACTCTCCCGCTCGTCCAGCCAATCGTGAGAAAACCGGGCCAGTCCTGAATCCAGTTTCCGCTTCAGAAGGAATGCGCGAGTCGCTGCAATATGCTTCAAGGCGTCGTCGTAGCGGCCCTCACACATCGCAATCGCGCTATCCGTGCAGGTGCGGGATTCGGGTTTGCGCAGTTTCAGCGCCCGATCCAGCCACGTTCGCGCAGCCTCGGCGTTGTTCTTCAGCAGAGCGTTGACTTCCGCCGCCTGAAGATACAGGGTTTGCCGAACGGCCTTGCCCGATCGTCCCGATGCGGCAAGAGCCTTCTCGAGATGCTCGCTGGCCAGCGATTCATTGCGCTCGTCCAAACACCGGAGAAACGCCATTAAATGCGGGAACAATTGTTCGCTGCCGGATCCTGGCGCGGCCAGCATTTGTTCCACCAGCGCGGCATCCCAGTCGCGCGGCCGTACTCCGCGGGCGTTTTCGGCCTGCACTGTCACGGCGGCCATCCACGAACGAGACTGATCTGGCCTCGTCAGGAGTATCCAAAGCCGCGCGGCGTCCGACTTGTGAATGCCGGAGGACATCGGGATCAAAGACGCCAGCCCGATCGCCGAAGCCCAGACAGACGAACCGATCCAACCCCCTGCTCCATCGCCAAACCTCCGGAAGGCCAGCCAGCAAACGTACGTTGTTGCGATGCTCGCGATGGGTCCGGCGGCTACCATCCAGGCAAATCTTCCTGCCTCAAAACCGTCCTTCCCCGGCAACGGTATCGCCATTCCGCTGCCGAAGATACGCCGGGGGTCGAAGCGAACGGTCCAGTGGTCGCCGGATTTCATCGCCACAAATCCACCCACCACGATGCCACCGGAGGCCATGCAGGTCATTTTCCCTGCCAGGAGATGGCCCAATTCATGGATCGATATTGCGATGTAGAGCAATGGAATCCACACGAGAAAATTCAGTTGTGGCAGCTTTACTCCGAGCGAGTCGGCCCCAATACCGATAGCCGATCCGATGACAAGGTAAATCAACACCGTCCACTTGCCTGAACCTGGCGCGGGAGGGTCTTGCTCAAGATCCAGGATCGGCGTTGCGGACACAGTGAGTACAGGATATCCAATTCTGAGCGGCCTAGTATACAGCCGCCAGAAATGATGTATGATGTTCAGGTTTGGGGAAGCGGGTCCGTGGCGCCGTGGGATTTCCGGTGGGCCAGCGATTTCCGGGATAACGAGTTCAAGAAAGGTGAGACGCATTATGAAATTTGAAGACAAGACGCTTGTTTGGGTGTTCACGGCGGCCGACATTAATAAAGACGGCTTCGTCACGCACGACGAACTGAGGACGACATTCTCGAAATGGTTCTCCGACGCCGACACCGGCAAGACCGGATCGATCACGCAGGAACAGCTGACGACCGTCGTGAATGCCGCGATGCCTGCGCCCGCGGGCTTCGGCGGCGGTGGTGGCCGCGGCGCAGCTGGGCAGAACCAGACGCCGAAACCGGAAGACGTGGCGAAGATGATGGCCGCGTTGCCCGACTCCGCTCCGGCAAAACCCCTGAAGCCGCGCAAAGTGCTTGTGCTCTGCAAGGCGAATGGCTTCGTTCACTCGTCGATTCCGCTTGCCGCGAAGACCATTGAGGCCATGGGTACAAAGACCGGCGCATGGACGACTACGATTACTTACGATTCCGCCGACATCAATACGACGAATTTGCAACAGTATGACGTCCTGTTCCTCGACAGCACGACCGGCGCTTTTCTCGACGATCCGAACGACTCTGGAACAACGGCGGCCCGCAAGGCGGCGCTGCTGGCATTTGTGCGGGGAGGCAAGGGAATCGCCGGTATTCACGCCGCATCCGATTCCTATCATGCGGCCGCTCCCACGCCCGGCGCAGCCCCTGGCGCCGCCCGCGGCGGTGGTGGACGCGGCGGCGTTGGCGGACAGTTGGTCGCGTTTATGTTCACTTCGGGCGACAAGAACAACGATCAGAAGCTGAGCGGCGCGGAGATGACGTCGCTGGCCGACGCGTGGTACGACAAGCTGGATCCGGATAAGGCGGGCAAGGTTAGTCAGGCCGACTTCAACACGCGGTTCGCGGCACTGATGCCGGCGGCCGCTCCTGGCGGAGGTCGTGGAGCGGGCGCGGTTCCGCAGGGTCCCGACAACCAGGTGGGCACCTGGCCCGATTTCAACAATCTGATCGCCGGCTTCTTCAAATTCCACTGGGTTTACCCGCAGGAGATTACGGTGAAGATCGACGATCCGAAGAGTCCGTTGACGGCTATGTTCCACGGGAAGGAATTCGTGATTCACGACGAGACCTATACGCAGAGCATCAACAGCAGTTGGTCGCGCAAGAACGTCCATGTTCTTACGAGCATCGATTACGACAAGATGAGCCCGGAGGACAAGGCGAAGGAGTCCAATCCGCGGGCGGATCACGACTACGGTCTGAGCTGGATTCGGCGCGAAGGCCAGGGCCGCGTGTTCTACGAAGCCCACGGACACGACGAGAGCATTTACGCGATGACGCCGATGCTGGAGCATGTGCTGGCCGGAGTGCAGTACGCGGCGGGGGATTTGAAGGCGGACGATAGTCCGAGCATGAAGTAGTTGCGGAAAACAACGCGGGGCAGTCGCCGGATTGCCCCCGCAATGTTTTTGGGGACAGGGCGGCGTAATGGGCCAGCGCCGCATTCATCCAGCGCGTGCGCTGCGGGTAGTTCCAGAGCACACGTGTCGATCAGCGACAGGGTAGGGGTGCTTCAACCTTATAAAGTGAAGTTGCCGGAAAACTCGCCGCTACGGAACCGCTTACTTACGTGCGCGGCTCGGAACGTCCGTGGAATCAGCCGCAACTGCCCTTCGGGGACCAGTCCCGGTTGAAACACGTTCACATGTTCGAGCTGTGAGAAAATCGGAGCCATGTCAGGTGTCGGGCGTCCGCCGAAATCCGGAATCGCGCTGGCGGTGTTGGGGATTGCGGTTGCAGCCGCGCTCTCTCAGGTCAAGCCAGCGCAGTCTCCAGCGGATGCGTCGCCACGCATATTGACCGCCGCGGACGCCAACAGCTACGTGGATCCCGCATTGTGCGCCGCGTGCCATCAGGCGATTGCCGACAGTTTTGCGAAGACTGGCATGGGCCGGTCGTTCTACCGGCCTAAGCCGCAAAACGCCGTCGAAACCTTCGGGAAACCCTACTATCACGCCGCCTCCGACACTTATCTTGAGATGATCGAACGCGGCGGCAAATATTTCCAGCGCCGATGGCAAATCGGTTTCGACGGGCGCGAAACCAATATCGACGAAAAACAGGTCGATTATGTCCTCGGTTCCGGCAACCACAACCGAAGTTACATTCATCGGACTGAGCGGAATACCCTGCAACAACTGCCCCTTGGCTGGTATTCCGAAAAAGGTGGTTTTTGGGCTATGTCGCCCGGCTACGACCGCGCGGATTACCAAGGGTCGACGCGCGCGGTGAACTACCCGTGCATGTTCTGTCACAACGCCTACCCGAAGATTCCGAAGGCCAACGAGGAGGCCGACGCGATCCCTGAATTCCTGGAGCCGCTGCCGGAAGGGATCGATTGCCAGCGAGGCCATGGTCCGGGGAAAAAGCACGTGGAAGCCGCGGGCCGGGCGGGCGCGAAGGTGGAGGAGATTCGGGCGGCGATCGTGAACCCGAAACGCCTCAGCCCCGAGCGAGAACTCGAAGTCTGCATGCAGTGCCACCTGCAGACGACCGCGTTCTCGCTGCCGCACTCCATCCAGCGGTTCGGCAGCGGTCCGTTCTCCTACGTGCCGGGCGAGCCGATGGGCAGCTTTCGTTTTACCTTCGACCGTGCGGGGGGCATGGGGGACAAGTTCGAGATCGCGCACACGGCGTATCGGATGCGCGAATCGCAATGTTTCCTGCAAAGCGCGGGCAAGCTGCGCTGCACCACTTGTCACGATCCGCATAGCATTCCGCCCGCGGGAACTGCATCGGCGCGCTACAACGGCATTTGCCGCGATTGCCATGGGGCTGCGGAACTGGCTCGCGCGGCGCCCGCGGCCGTGCACGGTTCGGGCGGCGCCGACTGCATCGGCTGCCACATGCCGAAGCGCAGAACAGACGATGTGGTGCACGTCGTCATGACCGACCATCTGATCCAGAGGCGTCCGCCCGCGGGCGATTTGCTCGCTGAGAAAGCCGAGATACACGAGACGCCAGCTACCGTGTACCACGGCGAAGTGGTACCGTACTATCCGCCGGTGCCGGGTGCGAACGAGGCGGAGGCGGCGCTTTATTCCGCTGTCGCGCAGATCCACGACGGCAGCAATCTTCAGAACGGACTTACTCGGCTTGAGAGCCTGATCGAAAAATACCGGCCAGCGGAAGCGGGATTTTACACGGCGCTCGGCAACGGGTTGCGAAGCGCGGGCCAGCTTCCGAGAGCGCTTCCTTATTTGGAAGAGGCCGTGAGGCGCGCGCCCGGGGCGACGATCGTGTTGCGAAATCTGGGAAGTGCGCAGATGGAGTCGGGGCAGTTGCCGCAGGCCGAGGCAACTTTGCGGCGAGTTACCGCGCAGATACCCGGCGATGCGCAGGCGTGGGGAATGCTGGGCCAGGTGTCGTATATGGAAGGCAAGAGCCAGGAAGGAAAGGCGGCGTTTACTAAGGCGATCGGACTCGAGCCGGAAGAACCCGATGTGCGCAGTTCGTTCGCGACGTTCCTGCTGAAGGAAGGCGATGCCGCGGAGGCCGAGAAGCAGGTCCGCGAGGCGGTGCGGATTCGGCCGGGCAGCGCGCCATCTCGCGCGAACCTGGCGAGTTTGCTGGCGTCGCGCGACGCGACGGTGGAAGCGAGATATGAGTTCAAACAGAGTATCCGGCTGAATCCGGATTTCGCCGAGGCGCGGCTCAACTACGCGCGGCTACTGGCAAGTTTGGGCGAGACGGAGGAAGCGCAGAATCAGGCGGACGCGGCGGTTAAGGCGGACGCGAAGCTTGCGGACGCGCACCGGCTGCTTGGTTCTTTGCTGGGGAGAAAAGGCGATGTTGATGGAGCGCTTCGGGAGTTGCAGACCGCGGTGCAGTTGCAGCCGGATTCAGGTCGGGCGCAGTATGAACTGGCGGTGGCGCTGGGGCTGAAGCGAGACATTCCGGCGGCGATCGAACATCTGAAGCTCGCGGCCGGCGGGACGGACCCGGAAGCGAAGGAACAAGCGCTGGAATTGCTGCGGAGACTCGGGCAATGAGATCTGCAGCGGATTCGTTCCACCAGAACCAGTGTTCCCCGCCCAGTCTTATTCCGGTCCTTCTTTCCAGCCGACTCCCGACACCCACCGCACCGGTTTGCCCCGACTGACGTCGATGAGACCCCCGGCCCCTTCGATCGGCAGGGCATTCGCCCATTCCCCGATTCCGTCGTCCGACAACGAGGCGCTATCCGGGTGCGGGCGGCTGAGCGAGCGGCGCAGAACGGCGAAAATCCAACTCGCGCCACCTTGATACGTTCGACATTCGGTATTTCATACCTTACCCAGCGAACGCGAGCCGCACCGCAAGACTCGCCTCGGGTGCCGCGAGCGGCGACACAGTCTCCAGTTCGCCGTACGCGATAACGGACAAATAGCGCCCTTCGTGCGGATCGCGGTGCACGATCATCTGGCGGCTGCCTATATCGAGGATCCAGTAGTCGGCGATGCCCGCACGGGCGTAAAGGCGCGCCTTCACCGAGCTGTCAAACGCGATAGTACTGTCGGCGATTTCCACTACCAGCCGCAAGTCCCGAGGCTGCGGATTGTCCGTTTGGAATACGGTGAAGGGCCGCGTCAGTACAATTAAATCCGGCTCCGGCTCGTTGGACTCGTTGTCGCGGGCGGCGATGTCGATCGGCGTTTCCTGCTGGACGAACAGGTGGCCGAATATTTCAGTCAGCCATATGCGGAGCAGGGACACTGAATTGGAATGCGGCCGGTTCTTGCCCATGCGGCTGATCAGTTCCCCTTCGACTAATTCGAGTTTTGCGCAATCCAGTATCCCGGCCGCCTGAAGTCTTGCGCATTCGGCACGGGTCCAGAGTTTGCGGGGAGGACCCGGAGACGCGGGAATGGGCGGAACTTCCGCAATTGCGACCGGCATAGTTTCCTCACCCGTATTCTACCCCGCGGGCCTTCGGGTTAGCATAGGACGTGACTGGACGCCTCGGCGATGACAGGTTATATGGAAAACATTTGATGAAACCTCGGACCAGCGGCTCACGGCGGCAGTTTCTCTCGGCCTTCGCCACGACAGCGGGGGCCGCAACCATGCTTCGTCCGCGCCTGGGCTGGGCGGCGGAAACATCGATCCGCGCGTGGCCGGCATCGTGGCCACGACGATCGGGATCGACACCCATAATCATGTCGACGTTCCCCTCACCGAAGCCGAAATGCCTGGCCCGGACATCGATCTGGCCGCCGAAATGAAGCGTTCCGGCCTCTCGGCCATCTGCATGACGTTTGCCACCGACTACCAGCAAGGCGACGCGTATGACCGCTTTCTCAAAGGGATGGCGTCGATGGATCGTCAACAGGTTGGCAACCACATGAAGCGTTCCTTGACCCCGGCCGATGTCCGGACCGCCCATGACAATCGCCAGCCGACGGTTATACAGGCGATCGAAGGCGGCCACTTCCTCCAAGGCCGGCTTGAGCGAGTGGAAGAAGCGTATAAGCGGGGATTGCGGCACTTTGGGCTGCTTCACGACAGCGACGCCTCCGAGCCACTGGGCGACGTTTACACCAACCCTCGCGCTATGGCGGGCTGACCTCATTCGGGGCAGCCGTCATTAAGGAGTGCAATCGGCTCGGCATGCTCGTCGACCTTGCACATGCCAACGTGCAAACCGCCGAAGCCGCGCTTAAGGTCACTACGCGGCCGGTTATCATCTCCCATACCGGCCTCGATACGCAGTTGGGGCGCAATCCGAATATGGCGGGGATGATGCGGCCAAGGCTCATTGGCAAAGAGCAGGCTAAAACAGTCGCCAATGCAGGGGGTGCCGTCGGTGTCTGGACGCATCTGGCCGACACGCCGCTCGAATACCCGCAGAATATCCGGGCTCTGGTGGATGTGATCGGGGTCGAACATGTGTGCATCGGCACGGATACCAAGCTCACCCAGCCGGGCGGTGGATTTGGACGCGGACCTGGCGGACCCGGCGGGCCTGGCAGCGGTCGAGGTCCCGATGGCGGATTTGGTCGCGGACCGGGCGGTGGTCCCGGTGGCGGACCCGGTCGCGCGGGGGAACGCACTAACCGGGCATGGCAGGATCAAACGGCAAGGTTCTACTACGTCGTTGTCGATGCGATGCTGAAGACCGGATTTGCCCCGGATGAGATCGGAAAGATCGGTGGCGGAAACTATCTAAGGCTATTTGGCGAGGCAGTTAAGAAATAGGCCGGTCTCGAAACATCAACTCAGAATCTTCGCCAGCCAGTTTTTCCCGACAGAAAAATCCTGCGGCGTCAACCCGTGATCCGCATCGATCATCGCCATGTCAACCGCCGCTCCAGCCCGTCCCAGGAGCCGCGCCAGATGCTCACTCGCGCCTTCAGGCATTTTGTCGTCGCGCTGTCCTGCGATCACCAGGACCGGAGCCCCGCTCAGGTCCGGCAAATTCTCCGGTTCGAAGATCGTCCTCGGGCGTAGCAGCAGCCCTCCGGCCAGGATTCCAGGATGCAGCAACATCGTCGAGGCCGCGATGCTCGCGCCGTTGGAGAAGCCGAGCGCGAAAACCTTCGTCGCGTCCAACCGGTACTGCACTACTGCCGCCGTCACCCAGTCGGCGAGTTCGGCGGTGCGCGAGCGCACTTCGGCTACGTCGAAAACGTCGGGAGAAACTCGCGCGAAGAAGCGAGCCGCGCCATTTTCCAACGCTTTGCCGCGCGGGCTCAGGAACGCTGCGCCCGGAGCCAATGCGCGGGCTACCGGAAGCAGGTCGTTCTCATCGCCACCCTGGCCATGCAAGACCAAAATCGTAGACGCCAGCTTACCCGGCACGAAGTTGTGAATGAACGCGGATTGCGTTGCGTCAGACATGGCGGTTCGCGCGGCTACCGGTACTTCCCCCGCAGATCGTTCCATCGCACCGCGGCAAGCTCGGAGAAAGCGTGAAGCCCCGTCATCATGCCCACTTTGCTCCCTTCCACATGGTTCCATCGCACGGGAACTTCAGAAATCCGGAAGCCGTGTTTCTTCGCGATGAAGAGGATCTCCACGTCGAAGCCGAACCGCTCCTGCGTCTGCCGCGAAAAGACATCTTGCGCCGCGGAAGAGTGAAAAAGCTTGAATCCGCATTGAGTGTCGGCGATCGGCAACCCAACCACTGTCCGCATCACGGTATTGAATACACGGCCCGCGCCCTCCCGGATTCCCGGCTGGTGGACTCCGATCAGAGACCGGTCGAGAGCCCGCGATCCGATGGCAACCTGCGAGCCATCGCGTTCAATGGCCGCCCAAAGCTTGTCCAGTTCTTCAATGGGCGCGGAAAGATCGGCATCGGTAAACAAACGCCATTCGCAGCGCGCCTCCGACATGCCGTGGCGAACCGAGTAGCCCTTCCCCCGATTTCCCGGATTTCGCAGGACGCGGACGTTCGGATTATCTCCGCCGAAAGAGGTGGCCACTTCCACCGTGCCATCCGTCGAGCCGTCGTCCACAACGACGATTTCGTGAAAAGTCCATGCCGAGCCGGCAAGATATTCCTCAATACGCCGGAGCGTTTCCGGCAGCCTTGTCTGCTCGTTATACGCCGGAACGACAATGGAAAGGGAACGAATCAAAATCGGTCTTCGGGGCGGTGTTGGACGGCGAATTTTCATGATAACCGATGGGCTGAGGCTGGCCTTGCGGCGCGGGTCGGAGATAATGGAAAATTGACTCCGGCCGTAGCCGGAGATATCGTTTCGGAAACCGGGGAGATACTTTTTTGTCGCTGGAAGACGGATTATTTGAGCAGCGCGTGGCGCGCATCAGTGAGATTGAAGCACTTGGCTACCTGCCGTTCGGCAAGCGCTTCGATTTCACGCACACCGTTCCGGAAATCCTGAGCGATTACTCGGAAAAGACCGCCGAACAACTGGTCCCCGAGATCCGCGTCACGGTCGCCGGCCGTGTGCAAACGAAACGGCCTATGGGCAAGGCCGGCTTTATGCACATCCAGCAGAATGGCGGTAAGCTGCAGCTCTATATCCGCAAGGACGGCGTGCCGGAACGCGACTACGCGCTGTTCGGGCTGCTCGATCTCGGCGATATCGTCGGCGCGGAAGGCTATCTGTTCCGCACGCGCACCGGCGAACTGAGCCTGCATGTGGAGAAGCTCGAATTCCTTTCGAAAACCCTGCTTGCTATGCCGGAAAAATTCCACGGCCTCGAAGACGTGGAGACGCGTTATCGACAGCGCTATCTCGATCTGATTGCCAACCAGGAAGTCCGCGGCGTGTTCGTAACGCGCGCGAAGATCATCGCCTCGATCCGCAGGCAACTGGAATCGCGCGGTTTCATCGAAGTGGAAACGCCGATGCTGCAGGCGATCTACGGCGGCGCGGCGGCGCGGCCGTTCGTCACGCATCACAATACGCTCGATATCGACCTTTACATGCGCATCGCGCCGGAGTTGTACCTGAAGCGGCTGATCGTCGGCGGATTCGATCGCGTTTACGAAATCAACCGCAACTTCCGCAACGAAGGCATCTCGACGCGGCACAACCCGGAGTTCACCATGGTTGAGTTCTACCAGGCCTACACCGACTACAAAGGCCTGATGGATTTCAGCGAGGAACTGCTGCGGCAACTGGCCATTGATGCGACCGGCGGCACATCCGTCCCCTTTGGCGACCAGACGCTCGATTTCAGCGTGCTTCGGCGCATTACGATGCGTCAGGCGGTAGTCGAATACTGGGACGGCGACGGGGGCCCGACTATGGATAACGTCCGCGATCCGGAATGGCTGATTTCCGCAACGGGCAAGGCCACGGCTGGTGAAGCGCTGGCGCATTTATTCGAAGTACACGCCGAGCGGAAGCTGATCCAGCCTACGGTGGTCTACGAATTTCCCATCGAGATTTCGCCGCTTGCCAACAACAATCCCGACGACCCGGCCATGGTGGATCGCTTCGAAATCTTTATCGCCGGCATGGAAATCGGCAACGCGTTTACGGAGCTGAATAACCCCATCGAGCAGCGCCGCCGTTTCGACGCGCAACTCGACATGCGCGAACGCGGCGACGACGAAGCGCACCAGATGGACGAAGACTATCTTCGCGCCATGTCGTATGGGATGCCGCCGACCGCGGGCGAAGGGCTCGGCATCGATCGGCTCACCATGTTGCTGACCAATTCTCAGTCGATCCGCGACGTGATTCTGTTCCCGCTGCTGCGGCCCGAAGGCGAAATCGGCATGGCGGACAAACTGCGCCGCCTGGGCGGGTGATCGGTGGGAACCGCGGGCTTTGAATGGTTCGTGGCCGGACGCTATCTCCGCGCCAGACGGAAGGAAAAAGTGGTCTCCGTCGTCACCGTCATTTCCGTGATCGGCGTNNCTGCAAAGCGGCCTGCTCAGCGCCACAGCCCACGCCAACATCGTCAAAAAGGACGAGGGGCAGGGCATTGAGGATTGGCGCGAACTTACGGCGAAGTTGCGCCGGGTGCCTCATGTGGTCGCCGTCGCGCCGGTGCTCTATGACCCGGGGATCGTGATTTCGGGTCCCGCCGGCACGATTCTGGTTGTTCTGAAGGGCATCGACAAACAGGCGGAACTGGATACCAGCCAGGTGCTGCACAACCTGAAGAGCGGGTCGCTCGACGGTCTTGCTACCGACCAAAACGGTCTGCCTGGAATTATTCTCGGATCGAAAGCGGCGCTTCGCGCCGGTTTATCCACAGGCAGCATCGTGACGGTGGTCGATCCGCAGGGCAGGCTCACGCCCTTCGGGCCGGCACCGCGCAGCCAGCGCTTTCGCGTTGCGGGTATCTTCGAATCCGGCTTCTACGATTTCGACGCCACCTGGACGTTTGCCACGCTCGACGCAACGCAGAAACTCCTCTCTCTGGGCGATGTCGTGAACGATATCGAAATCCGCACGGACGATCCGGCTATCGCGCCTTCCGTCGCGAAGGAAGCCCAACGCGTCGCCGGCGCCGGCTACGATTCGACCAACTGGCAGGATCAGAACCGACCGCTGTTTTCCGCGCTTAAGGTGGAGAGCGTTGTCATTTTCGTGACCGTCGGTCTGATTGAGATTGTTGCCGCTCTGAACATTTTCATCGCACTGACGATGATCGTGCTCACGAAGTATAAGGACATTGCGGTGCTGATGTCGATGGGTACGCGGCGCGCGCAAATTCGGCGCATCTTTGTCATGCAGGGCGCCATCATCGGCATTGTCGGCACGATAATAGGGTTGGCGGCCGGTTACTCCGTTTGCTACCTGGCGAACACTTACCGGTGGATCCCGCTCGATGCCTCGATCTACGCTCTGAGCTTTGTGCCGTTTCAACCCAATCCTCTCGATGGTGTGTGGATCGCGGCCCTGGCGATGGCGGTGAGTCTGCTTGCAACCATCTATCCCGCGCGCAACGCGACGCGCATCGCCCCCGTGGAGGTATTGAGATACGAATAATGGCCACAAAAAAGAACGCAACGCGCACGGCTGAGATTTTCCGCATTCTCGACGCCACGTACCCCAACGCAGAGTGCGCACTGCACCACTCAAACGCCTGGGAACTGCTGGTAGCGACGATTCTCTCGGCGCAGTGCACCGATAAGCGCGTCAACGAAGTCACGCCCGGCCTCTTCGCGAAATACCCGACCATCCGCGATTTCGCCGCCGCGCGCCAGGAGGTTCTGGCTGCCGATATCCGCTCGACCGGTTTCTTCAACAACAAAGCGAAGTCGGTAATCGGCGCGGCGAAGAAGATCCTCAACGATTTCGGCGGCGAAATGCCGAAAACGCTGGAAGAACTCGTCACCGTTCCCGGAGCCGCGCGCAAGACCGCGAACGTGGTGCTCGGAACGGCGTTCGGCATCGCGTCCGGAATCGTAGTGGACACGCATGTGCAGCGCATCGCCAACCGTCTCGGCCTCACGAAGAACCAGGACCCGGTCAAGATCGAACAGGACCTGATGAAGATCGTCCCGCGCGACCACTGGATTCTTTTCTCGCATCAGCTGATTCATTTCGGCCGCGGCATCTGCGTCGCGCGGAAGCCGAAGTGCGTGGAGTGTCCATTGAATTCACTCTGCAAGTCTCCGGATAAGACGGCATGACGTTCGGGTCGGGCGTGTCTTTCGCCGCCCTGACGCTTATTTTCTTCGTGACGTCTCTGGTGACGGTGGTCACCGGTTCGACTTCGTTGATCACGATTCCGGTGCTGCTGCAGTTCGGCATCGAGCCGAGAACCGCTGTCGCCACCAACATGCTCGCGCTGGCGCTGTTGAGCGTCGGCGGCATGCTGCCATTCATGAACACTTCCGCGATAGACCGGCGACGCGCGCCGCTGCTGGTATGGCTCACGCTGATTGGATCGGCCGCCGGCGCCGCGCTTCTGTTCGCCGTTCCCGCGAAATGGATGACGCTGATCATTCCCGCCGTGATTATTATGGTGCTGGTTCGGATGCTGCTTGAACCGGGGGCGGATGCGGCGAACGAGGCTGTTGTTTCGACGGCCCGATCGAGGACCGGATACGCGGTAATGGCGCTGTTGTCCGTTTACGGCGGATTCCTCAGCGGAGGCTACGCCACGCTCGTGACAGCGGCGGGGATACTTTTTTTCCGCTATCCGTTTCAGCGTGCGATGGCCATGTCGAAGGTTTTAAACACGGCGTCGTCATTTATCGCCGTAGCGGTGTTCGCGTGGCACGGGATTGTGGACTGGCGGCTTGGAATCGTGTTGAGCGCCGCGGCTTTCGCCGGTGGACTGATGGGAGCGCGATGGGCGCAAAAGATGCCCGCGAAACTGCTGCGGAATCTGTTTCTGATCGCGGTCGCCGCGCTCGCGATGAAGGCGCTGATCTTCGACGTGCCGTGGCGCGAGTTGGCGGAACTCGGTCCGGGTGCTTAACGGTTTTGGCGAAGTTGCAGGACAACCCGCCAGGACGGTACCGCTCGCTCACGCCTCGCGGCTCGGAAGGTTCGTGGAATCAACAACCAGTTTCCGAACCGTGACCGTCAGGGAGCGGCAGCGAGAGTTCAGGGTGATGACACTCCCGTTGAATCCCCAAAATTGTTAGGCACCCCGAATAACGATCGACGACGCTCAGTGCGGCGGACGCGCCTGCATTCGCGGAATGCGCATCTGTGTGACCGATATTCTGGAACTCCTGGGCGCCGGCGCGAGCCTCATACCGAAGGACCAGGACTTTTGCCGGCACGGCACTGCGGAATCCTGACGCAGGGTTTGTTTGGGTCCGTATCGGCAACTGTCGTAGAGCGGTCCTGCTAAACGCTTTTCGGCGAGCATGGCCCCGGATTCGCGACCGACTGGAGAATCAGGATCGGTTTGTTGAGATTCGATGATACGGTTTGCTGAATGGTGTGGGCGAACAGTCGGGCGGTATTTCGCGCTTCCGCGAGGCATCGCTCAGAACAGTTTGGTTCGCAAATACTTATCCGGACGCTCGCCGAAATCTTTCACAAGGTCCCGTAGGCTGTTGAGCGATCCTACCAGGGTTTCGTATAATTGCGGGCTGGTCAACAGTTCGCCGACCGCTCCCTCACCGCGGTTGAGCGCCGCCAGCGCGGTGTTGGTGGACGCCAGGGCGCGCCGCACTTTTATGTAGCTCTGCTCGTCGCGCAGTCCAGGTTCCTCCTTTTCCATGTCTTCGCGTATTTGCACGATTGTTTTTCGCAGATCCCGCAACTCGCGCACCGTGTCGTTGTATTGTTCGTCGCTCGCGAAGAGATGTCCCGCCGTTCCTTCGCCCCGCTCGATCGACTGTAATGTGTCGTCAAACTCCCGCAGCGATTTATCGAATTTGCTGTAAAGGCTCGTGCTGAAAACAGCGTCGCTCGTCGGGCTCCCATGCGACACCAGCGAGCGCATGCCTGCTTCAAACGCCGCCAGGCTTCCAAGCGCCTGCTTGTATTCCCGCTCGCCGACGATGTAGTGTCCCACGGGAGTATCCGGCGACGCGATTTGCGCCACCATCGAATCCACTTTGCGCAGACTATTCTGGAGACCCAGAATCAGGTCGGCCTTGTCCGCCGCCGATTCCGCGGGCTCGCTTTGCAGTTCGCCGCCGCCGGCCGCCGTTCGGCTGCTCTTACCCGCGGCGATGTCGATGAATTTATCGCCTACCATCGTGTCCGACCCTACGCTGGTCAAAGAGTCGGCCGGGATCTTCGCGAGATAACTCTTCTGAATCTGCAGATCGACCCGCACGGCCCGTTGATGATCGAGAAAGCCGGAAATGGCGACATGTTTCACCGTACCCACGCGAATTCCGTCCAGCCGCACCGGGGCATCGGCTTCGAGGCCCGTGGCATCGGGCATGAAAGTTGTCAGGTGTACGCTGGTCGCGAACAAGCCGGCACCACCGTCGGTCAGCAGCCAAACCAGAATGGTCACAACCGCGGCCGATGTCAGGACGATCGACGCGATGCGCATTTTCATCCCGGATGTCGGTCTGATTTCGAGTTCGGCCATATTGAATGAATCCGGTTCCGCGAACCCAGTTTATCAGCGGAACGATGATACAATCCCGATGATCGGGGAACACACGTTCAGCCCCGCGGCGCGGTCTGGCCCCGTGCGTGTTTCCGGGGCCGCGTTCGGCGGCCGGGCGTTGATTGTTGTGCGAAAGGATTCCGATGAAAGATCTCTTTGAAGTTTTCTTCGAGCCTGGCAAGGTCTTTACGGGCCTGACCGGACGCCGCGGTGCATGGGTCGTTCCCATGCTGGCCAACACCATACTGCTCATCGCTTCCACGGTCGTCACCATGCATGTGATGGGAATGGATCTGATCATGCGGCAGCGGTTTGCCTCCTCGAACATGAGTCCGGAACAGATGCAGGCGGCGATGGAAAGGGCCGCGTCTCCGGTCATGTCGTGGATTATTTATGGCTCCGTCGCAATCTTCACTCCGATCGGCATGGTGATCGTGGCGGGCCTGCTGATGGTCTTCGGCATGATGTCCAGCAAGCCGCCAAAGTTCGGCGCGATGCTGGCGATGGTGAATCTCGCCTTTTTCCCGTATTTTCTGGTGACGGTTGTGATGACGGCTCTGGTGACGATCGCCGCGCCGGATAAAACCGCGCTGAACATCGACAACCTTCTGGCAACAAATGTGGGCGCTTTCGTCAACAAATCGGAGACGTCAAAGGGACTCTACGCGCTTTTCACTTCGATTGATGTACTGAGCATTATTGAGATCGGCCTGTTGTCGTTCGGGTTCTCCAAAGTCACGAAGACCGGCTTTGGCGCGGGCCTGGGCGCCGTGACCGCAATCTGGATTCTGTACGTCGCTTCCAAGATGGCGGCGAGCCTGTTTCAATGAGGTTAACGGCAGCGCCTGGGGGACGTCGCGGCGCGTCGCGGTTAATTTACGGTAGCCGAGCTTGACGTAAGCGCCAGTCCCTGCTACCGTGTGGATGTTTGGAGGTGAGTATGCCCACGACTTTCCAGCCGTACTCGATAAAGATGGTCCGCGTTGCGACCTTACTCGCGATCATGCCTTTGTTGGGTTAATGATTTTATAGGCGATGGAGACCAGCTCGCAACCGTCGATGTCAGCACTGGAGCCGTAACGACGATCGGTAGCATTGACGTCGATCTGTGGGGAATGCTTTCGCTCCCAATGGAACCTTGTACGGAATAGGAGACGCCAACGCCGGTGACGCTAACGACCTTTACACGAT
This sequence comes from Bryobacterales bacterium, assembly GCA_003136575.1. Taxonomy (GTDB): domain Bacteria; phylum Acidobacteriota; class Terriglobia; order Bryobacterales; family Bryobacteraceae; genus BOG-234. The sequence continues at coordinate 48,349 of PLEX01000214.1, forward strand.
CTGCACTTCCACAGGCGCAGCGACATTAATAACCCAGATCGATGGCGCAGCTTTGACAGCCATTGGATTTGGACCAGACGGAACTCTTTACGGCGCGGGCGATGACGCAGCTGGGACTGAGTTGTTGACCATTGGCTCAACAACCGGCGCCGCCGCCCTGGTTGGTTCGATAGCGCCGGTCGACGCTTTCGGCGGAGCCCGCAGTCTGGCTTTCGTCGATGGAATGCTATTCACTAACGGCATCGGCGACCAGTTGCTCGCCGTCAACGTCGTCACAGGCTTGGGCACGTTAGTTGGCGATTCCGGCACACAAAGCGCGCTGCAAGGGCTGGCCACACCGGACGGCGCTACACTGTACGGTGTGACGTACGCTCCCGGGGAGACGAGCAACAGCTTGTATACCCTCAGCACGTCGACAGGCGTCGCCTCTTTTGTTCTTAATTTCGACGGGCCCTTCCAACCGGTGGCGCAAGTGTCATGGCCCGACGGGCATTCCAGTGAGCGCGACGAAGTGAGGAAGTACTTGGGATGTCTCTGATCAGACGTGGAAAGATCTGGTGGTACGAGTTCTGGTTTGCGGGCCAGCGCATCCAGGAATCAACGAGGTCGGCATCGAAGACGGTGGCGCGCCGGAGCGGAGTAGAAGCGTCGGCGCGAACTGGAAGAAGGCTTTAACAATTTCGAGGACGCTCGTCAGGAAAGGGTTCGCACAATTCGCGAACTCGGGGACGCTTACCTCGCGAGTTACAAATTGCGCAACCCTCAGTCCGCGGTTTTCGCGGGTTACGCCGTCAGACACGTTCAGCGATTGCTCGGTGAGCGGATGCTCGTCGATGTCAATCAACAGATGGTCAAAGAATTTCAGGATAAGCGCCTGGAAGAGGGTGCGGCTCCGAAGACCATCAACGAGGAAGTTGGTTTTCTGCTGCGCGTCCTTGGAGATGTGGGCGATATCCTGCGCTTGCGCCTGCGCAAAAAGAAGCTCCTGAAGCTCAAGGTCAGGAATAATGTCGGGAAGGCATACGACCCGGAAGAAAAAGCTCGC